>DASUHF010000105.1:0-23826 GCA_036273655.1 Solirubrobacteraceae bacterium
GCGAGCACCGCGGTCTCCGCGTCGCGGATGCCCTCGCCCCGGTCCAAGGTCTCGGCCCGCGGGCGGTTGCAGGTCTCGATGTCGTCGGCGGAGGCCCGCTTGCGGACGCTGACGAACAGCTCGGAGGGGAGGATGAAGAACCCTTTCTCCTTGACCGTCTCCTGCCGGCCGAACTCGGCATCGGAGTCCGCAAGAGCGGCGTAGTCGAAGTCTTGGTCGCCGGCGCGGCGCTCGAGGTCGTTCAGGTAGGCGGCCAGATTCTCCGAGATGAAGCGGTAGAACAGCATCCCGAGGACGTAGGCCTTGAAGTCCCAGCCATCGACGCTGCCACGCAGATCGTTGGCGACCCGCCAGATCGTCTTATGAAGCTCCGCGCGCTCCGTCTCCTTGACCCCCATTGCGCCAGCAAGTCTGTCAGCCGACCCCGACGCGATCGGCTGACTCGGGAAACGGTACATGAACGGAACATCTTTGCACTGATCACGCGCGCATCTGACAAACAAAAACCCCGCCTAAGCGGGGCTTTCCTCTGAGTCGGGGAGACAGGATTTGAACCTGCGACCGCCCGGCCCCCAGCCGGGTGCGCTACCAGACTGCGCCACTCCCCGTGGCTGCGCCGATCATACCCGTGCGGGACGGATCGTCCCGGCGATCCAGAGCGGGCGACGGGAGTCGAACCCGTTCTTGGAGTTTGGAAGACTCCTGTGCGACCGTTGACACCTCGCCCGCGGGTCGGGGGCCGATGGTACCGAGGCGCCGATGATGGCGGCGGTCGCCGGCGCTCAACGGATGATCGATGTCGGTTCGAATCCTGACCGCCATATCCGTGTAATCGGGCCGATCAGCGGTGCAAACCGTTGGGCGCCTCCGGTATGGTCGTCGGACCGAACGGCTCGAGCCCCCGACCCGAACCCCCCGGGAGTCCCTCGCGAGCCGTGCAATGAGTGGAGGTGCAAGGTGGAACGGATGCGCGTCCCGGATCGTCCGGGCCGAGGCCGGGTGCTGGCCGTGCTCGTCGCGCTGGTCGCGGCGGTCGCGCTGCTCGCCGGCTGTGGCGGCAGCTCGAAGAAGTCATCGTCATCGACGTCCGCGGCGAACGCGACAACTTCGTCGTCCTCGTCGACGTCGGCCAACACGGCCACCTCCGGTCAGACGACGACGTCGCCATCCGGCGGTGCGACGTCGACCGGCGTCGCGACCGCGTGGACGCAGCCCAACGGCAACCTCGCGGGCACGCGCGACGTGCAGTCCTCAGTCAACTCCTCCAACGCCAGCCAGCTCGGCGTCGCGTGGACGGTGCCGTTGAACGGCAAGGCCGGCACCTTCGGCAACTTCGCCACGACGCCGGTGGTCGTCGGCGGCGTCGCGTACTTCCAGGATCTCGACTCGGGCGTGTACGCGGTCAACATGAAGAGCGGCAAGGTGCTGTGGCACACGCAGTACCACTCCGAGAACGAGGGCCCCAACGGCGTCAACGTCGTCGGCGGCAAGGTCTACGGGGCGACCGCGACCAACGCGTTCGCGCTCAGCGCCGCGACCGGCGAGCAGCTGTGGTCAAAGAAGCTGATCCGCAACAAGGGCGAGGGCATCGACATGGCCCCGGCGGTCAACGACGGCACCGTCTACGTCTCGACCGTGCCCGGCAACGCCAAGGGCTTCTACACCGGCAACGGCCAGGCGATCCTGTGGGCGATGGACGCCGCCACCGGCAAGATGAAGTGGAAGTGGCATGAGGTGCCGCCGAACCTGTGGGGCAACAAGAAGGTCAACGCCGGCGGCGGCCAGTGGCAGCCGCCGACGTTCGACGCCCAGGGCCACCTCTACCTCGAGGTCGCCAACCCCGCCCCGTTCGTCGGCGACAAGTCCTACGCCGGCAAGAAGGTCTATCCGAACGGCTCCAGCTACCCGAGTAAGGCGCTCTACACCGACACGGTCGACGAGCTCGATCCGGCCACCGGCAAGCTGATCTGGCACTACCAGCTGACGCCGCACGACATCCACGACTGGGACCTCAACAACCAGGCCCTGATCACGACCGTCAACGGCAAGGAGACGATCCTCTCGGCCGGCAAGGGCGGCATCGCGATCGCCAACGACGCCCAGACCGGCAAGCTGCTGTGGAAGACCCCGGTCGGTCTCCACAACGGCCACGACAACGACGGCCTGAAAACGCTCCACAACCCCAAGGCGATCAAGAGCCCGCCGTACACGATCCTGCCGAGCGCGCTCGGCGGCGTCGAGTCGCCGTACGCTGCCGACGGGACGACCATGTACCTCGCGGTCAACAACTATCCGATGCAGCTGAAGTCAATGGCGTCGTTCGGCACGCTCAACGTCAACATCGCGAAGGGCGTGATGGTCGCGATCAACCAGGCAACGGGCAAGATCAAGTGGCAGCACCACTTCGCCCACTCGCCCTACGGCGCCGCGACGGTGACGAACGACCTGGTCTTCACGACCACGTTCGACGGCACGATCTGGGCGCTGAACAAGAACACCGGCGAGGTCGTCTGGCACCACAAGCTGCCGGCCGGCACCAACGCGCCGGTCGCGATCGACGGCGACACCGTGCTCACCGGCGCCGGCTTCCCGGAGGGAGCGCATCAGAAGCCCACGTTCGTGGCGTTCCGTATCGGCGCCACCGGCTCGGGCAAGGCGGCGTCGACCGGCAGCTCCAGCAGCTCGTCCTCCAGCGGTGGCTCGAGCTCGGCGGTCAGCCTCAAGGCTGGCCGCACCGTGTTCGAGTCAAGCTGCGCCTCCTGCCACACGCTCGCGGCCGCGGGCTCCAACGGCACCGTCGGACCCAACCTCGACCAGCTCAAGCCCTCCGAGGCGCTCGTCACCAAGCAGGTCACCAACGGCGGCGGCGGCATGCCGGCGTTCGGCACGCAGCTGTCAAAGAGCCAGATCGCATCGGTCGCCAAATACGTGTCCTCGGTCGCCGGCACCAAGAAGAGCAATCCGAACGCGGGCGGCGGCGGCGCGCCGTAATCGTCTGATCTTGACGGAGGCGGCCTCCGACAGCTCGACAAAGCGGCCGGCGGAGCAGCTGCCGGAAGCGCTCGGCCGCCCGTCATGGCAGCGGTGGTCGCGGACTCCCCACGACAGGCGTGGGCGATCGCGATCACCCACGTCCGTTTGCGTCGAGCGCCCCCGCTCGACCGCGATCACCCACGTCCCGTTTGCGTCGAGCGCCCCCGCTCGACACCCCGGTCGCGACCGACAGGGGAGCCGGGATTCGAACCCGGATTCACGGTTTTGGAGACCGTGCGCATAGCCATTAACTCACTCCCCTATGCGGCGGCTCATGCTAGCGACTGACCCGCCCGCCGCGCCGCTGCCGACGACCGCCACCACGCGCGCTCAGCGCCACCTGAACGTGTCCGTCGCGCCCGGCCGGATCACGTAGTACAGGTACCTGCGACGCCACCGGATCGAGATCGAGATCGGGTAGGTGGCGCTGTTGTAGGCGACCAGCACCTTCATTCCGCCGGGGTCGATGAAGGCGACGTTGTCGACGCCGGGAGTGACGGTCCTGCCGTCGTCCTGCACGAACCGCGTCGAGGCGATCCGCACCGCGCCGCGTCTGACGAAGCGGCTGATCTGGCCGAACTGGAAGTAGTTGTGGCCGTAGGTGGCCAGATGGGTCTGCTCGTTGACGCGGATCACGCCGGTGCATCCTCGGCACCCCGAGTTCGGCGGCTGCACGGGACCGCCCAGCGGATCGAGGGCCAGGTTCCAGAGCGTCGCGACCGACGCCCAGTTGCGGGTCGCGTCGATCGCGACCTCGGCAGCGGAGTAGTCGATGATCCCCGGCGAGCACTCGGTCTCGGCGATCGGCACGGTCGGGAACGCGTCGTGGAACGTCGTGAACCCTCCCATCCCGCCGTAGCAGTGGAAGCCGATGCCCGACAACTCGGGCGCGGCGGGACCGGCGAACAGGGTCTGCTCATCGATCGGGTTGGCCGTCTGTTCGAGCCCGTACACCTTCGGGTCCAGGCCTGCCGCCGCGAGCGCGGGATGCAGGTCCTGGGTCAGGAAGTCGACCGCGTCGCCGGGCAGCAGCGCCGCACTCGGCCACGACGCCCGCGTGTGCGGCTCATTCTGCATCGAGATGTCATCGATCGGGACCCCGGCCGCCTCGTAGGCCTGGATGAACTTGACGAAGTACTGCGCGAGCGCCGGGTAGTACTCCTTGCGGACGGTCCCCGCGCCGCCGAGGTTCCCATACGAGTCGTTGTCCTTCATCCACGGCGGCGGCGTCCACGGGTTCGCGTAGGTGACGATGTGCCGGTTCTGGGCGAACATCTCTCGGAGCGCCGGGATGATGTACGCGCCATCGTGCGCGATCGAGAAAGCGGCCATCGCTGGGTCGGTCTGGCCCGCCGGCATGTCGTCGTAGGTGTAGGGCACGCCGGTCGCGGTGAAATCCGACGCACCGATCGGGATCCGCACGAAGTTCAGCCGGATCCCCGGTTGGCCGAACAGCGCCTGCATCGCGATCGTGTTGGCCTCCGGCGTGAGCTGATCCTGCAGCAGGTACGCCGAACTGTCGGTCATCGCGGCCCCGAAGCCGATGATCCGCTGGTAGCGCACGCGGCCGTTGACCGCGATCACCTGGCTGCCCGGAGACGGCTCCGGCAGCCATTGCCGTGGCCGCTTCGGGGTCAGCGCGTCGGACAGGTTGGCTGTCGTCTGGGTGATGTTCACGACCGGCACCCGCCCGCGCCTGGCGGCGACCGCCACCCGCGAGAGGCGTCGCAGTTTCCTGGAGCGAAAGGGGCTGGATAGAAACGGCCCCGACGCTGCGGCGCGGCCGGCGCGGGTCTCGTGCGTCGCCGCCGGCGACGCGGCCGCGGTCCCGCTCGTCGCCAGCAGGCATGCGGCGACGGCCGCGATTGCAGGCAGCCACCGCATGATGCGGGCGGAGGGACTCGAACCCCCAAGGGCAATCGCCCACCGGCACCTAAAGCCGGCGCGTAGACCAGTTCCGCCACGCCCGCGCGAAATCATCGCGGCATTCTAGGGTCGCGCGTGGCGGCGGCGCCGCAGCCGGCGGCGCGCGATTTGGCGGTATTGGCCACGACCCTCGCCCCGTGGCCGCCGGCGGGGGTATGGTGGCGGCCGTGGCGCACCACCGAACCGTTCGTCCGGGTTACACGGTGATCCACCCCAACCGTGACAAGCGCGTCTGCAAGCTGACGCGGCTGCTGGTGGCGGCGATCCTGTTGCTGTCGATCGCGCTGATGCTGGTCGTCACGATCGGCGGCTGGACGAAGCTGCAAGGGATGAAGCCGGTCAACTTCATCTGGTGCGGGATCTACCTGGTGATGGCCGTCTACGTCGTCCGCTGGGCCCGGGGGCTGCTCCCGATCGCCGCCGCGCTGGCGGTCCTGCTGATCGCGATCGCGGCGATCGCCGGCTTCGGCCCGGGCGGCACGAGCTGGTATGACCGCGGTCACGCCGGCTACGCCCACGCCGGCTCGCTGTTCGGCGGCAGTGGCCTCTCCGCCGACACGATCGGCACGCTCACGCTGCTGCTGATCCCGCTCGAGCTCCTGCTCGTGATCGTCGCGATCGTCGGCTTCGCCCAGGGCTGGAACGTGGAGCTCGAGGTCCCCGACGAGGAGGCCCGCCGTCGCGGCTACCGCCCGCGCCCGAGCCAGCCCGGCACGGCGACCGCCTGAGCGCGTCCCGCAGGCTCGCCCGGTTCCGCAATTTCGGCGTCTATACGTACGTTCGGTAGCAACCCCGTATACGGCGGGCGGGATTCGAACCCGCACGGGCTTGCGCCCAACGGCTTTTGAGGCCGTCGTGTCTACCGTTCCACCACCGCCGCGAGCGCTGCGAAGTCTACGGTGCCCGTCACTCACCGAGCACGAGCGCAAGCAGCTCGTCGGCGAGCGCGGGCGGCGCGGCGAAGACGCCGTCCGGCTCGCCGTCGCGGGCGGGCAGCGGCCGCACCACCATCCCCGCTCGTTGCGCCACGAGCGAGCCCGCGGCGATGTCCCACGCCTTGACGCCGCGCTCGTAGAAGGCGTCGACGCGCCCGCATGCTGCCCAGACGAGGTCGAGCGCGGCGGCGCCGGCGCGGCGGATGTCACGGACGCGGGGCAGCACCCGCGCCACCGTCTCGGCCTGCCGGGCGCGCTCGGCAGCGTCGTAGGAGAAGCCGGTCGCGACCAACGCCGAACCGAGCTCTTGGCGCTGCGAGGCGCCGATCTCGGCGCCGTTCAGCACGGGTGTGCCCGAACGCGTGGCCGCGAAGCACTCGTCCCGGACCGGGTCGAGCACGACCCCGACGAGCCCGCCGTCGCGGTCCTCGCAGGCGACGCTGACCGCGAACTGGGGAAAGCCGAACAGGAAGTTCGTGGTCCCGTCCAGCGGGTCGATCACCCAGCGCAGCTCGCCGTCGCCGGTCGCGCCGCCCTCTTCGCCGAGGATCGCGTCACCCGGACGCCGGGCGGCGAGCACCGACCGGATCGCACGTTCGGCCGACACGTCGGCGTCGGACACGAGGTCGGTGGGGCTGCTCTTGGTGTGGATCCCCTGCTGGCTGTGCCCGAACCGTGACATCAGCTCGGCCGCGGCGGCATGCGCCGCCTCGTCGGCGACCGACAGCAGCTCGCCCTCAAGCGAGGTCGACTCGACGGGGTCGGGGGCGGACATCCACCGTCGGTTGTATCTGATCCCCCGCAGCTGCGCGGCCGCGGCGGCGCCGACGGGCGACGCTACTTGTAGAGCAGCTTCTGCCCGAGCAGCTGCGTGACCGTCACGAAGTGGTAACCCTCGCGCTTGAGCGTCGTGATCTCGTCGGGCAGCGCCGCGAGCGTCTCGGAGCGGTCGCCGCCGCCGTCGTGCTGGAGGATGATCGCCCCCGGATGAGCGCCGCCGATCGCGCGGCGCTCGATCGTCGCGGTCCCGGGACGCGACCAGTCGACGGTGTCGACGTCCCACTGAATCGTCGTGAACCCAAGTGACCGCGCCTCGGAGATCAGCGCGCCGCTGACGGCGCCGTACGGCGCGCGGAACAGGCACGGCTCAAAGCCGTGGGTGGCGGTCCGGATCGCCGCCGCCGTCCGCACGATCTGGCCGCGCGCGAACGCGCCGTCGCCCGACACGTCGGGATGGCTCCAGGTGTGGTCGCCGATCATGTCGCCGTCGGCGAGCATCCGGCGCTCGATCGCGCCGCCCTGGCCGTACGTCGAGATCTGCTCGCCGATCTCGAAGAACGTCGCGGGCACGTGATAGTGCTCGAGGATGTTCAAAAACTGCGGCGTGTCGTACCAGGGGCCGTCGTCGAACGTGAGCGCGATCTCGCGGCCCTTGGATGGGCCGTGGTTGACGAATGCCGGACCGCTGGGCACGCAGCCGACGGTCTGCGGTCGGTGCAGCCGCGCGATCTTCCCCTTCGACGGGTACAGCGACTCGCACAGGCGGTCGGGATGGTCCTTGGCGCCGACCGGCGTGCACTTGGCGCGCGTCAGCGTGCTCTGCACCTGCCAGCGGATCGACCGGTACTGGTTGTCGAACACCGACGGCGTAAACGTCGCGATCAATCCTTTTTTGCCGGCGCGCCGGACGGCCGCGGCGACGACGTGGGCGTGCGTCGGCCGTCCGTGCCTGTAGGCCTGGTAGACCAGCCGTGGATGACGCCGTCCCTTGCGCGGACGGATCACGCACAGGCGTCCGCTGATGCCGCCGTGCAGCCGCTCGATCAGCAGGCACAACGAACGCCCCTGACGCCTGAGTGCGACGGTCGAGAACGCCGTCGTCATCCGCACCTTGAACACGATGTTCTGCGCCGACTGCGTCACCGATGCCGACGCGACCGTCAGCGGCCTGGGCTGCGCCGCCGCGCGCCGCGCGCCGACCGCCGGCGAGGCCGGCACCAGCCCCAGCGCCGCGGCCGCACAAGCGACGCACAGCAGGCCGATGAGCGAGCGCCGCGACAGCACGGCGGACATCGTATTCCCTTCCTCACCCGGATCCGTACCCGCATAGACTCCGCCGGCGATGCGCACCCAGGGTCCCGCGAGCGGTCCGGTCGTGGTCCTCGCGGGCGGCACCGGCGGCGCCAAGCTGGCGCGCGGCATGCTCGACGTCGTCGGCTCAGAGCTCGTCGTGATCGCCAACACCGGCGACGACATCGAGATCTATGGGTCCTACGTCTCCCCCGACGCCGACCTCGTCACGTTCTGGCTCGCCGACCGGATCGACGAGCGCGGCTGGGGGCTGCGCGACGACACATTTGGAGCCATGGAGCAACTGCGCGAGCTCGGCGTCGACGTGTGGTTCAACCTCGGCGACCGAGACCTCGCGATCTGCCTGCAGCGTGCGCGGATGCTGCGCGAGGGGAAGCGCCAGACGCACGCGCAGGCGGCGATCGCAACCGCCCTCGGCATCCGCGCCACGGTGCTGCCGATGTCCGACGATCCTGTCCGCACGGCGGTGCTGGCAGCCGGCCGCTGGTGGCCGCTGCAGGAGTTCATGATCCGCCACCGCGGCGCCGGGCCTGTGCGCGACGTCGCGTTTCACCACGCCCGCGCCGCGCGGCCGACGGATGCCGTGCTGGACGCGATCGCGCGCGCGCGGGCGATCGTGATCGGACCGTCGAACCCGGTGATCTCGATCGGTCCGATCCTGTCCGTCCCCGGACTCGCGGCGGCGATCGCGGGGTCGACGGCGCCGGTCCTCGCCGTCAGCCCGCTGGTCGGCGGCCGCGTGCTCAAGGGGCCGACCGCCGCCTGCCTGCAGTGGGCCGGGCGAACGGTCGACAGCGACGGGATCGCGGCGTGCTACGAGGGCCTGCTCGACGGGTTGGTCGCCGATGCGGCGACCACGGCCGTGCCGACGCTGACGACCCCGGTGCTGCTCGACACGCCGGCCCGGCGCCGATCGGTCGCCGAGCAGACGCTCGCGTTCGCGGCCTCGCTGAGTCGTTCGCCCGAAGCCTGAGTATCGTGCTGGCGCCGATGCGCACGTTCGCGGTCCTCCCGATCAAGAACCTCGACCACGCCAAGCAGCGGCTCTCGCCCGCGCTTGACCCGATGCCGCGCCGCGCCCTGGTCGAGGCGATGTTCTCCGACACGCTGGTGGCGCTTCGTCGCTGCACGGCGCTCGCCGGCGTGGTCGTCGTATCCTCCGACAGCCGCGCGCAGCGGATCGCCGAGGGGTACGGCGCGACCGTGATCGAGGACCGCGAGAGCGGCCACAGCGAGGCGACGATGCTGGGCATCGCCCTGGCCGCCGAGCGCGGTGCCGAGCGCGCGCTGCTGCTGCCGGCCGACTGTCCGTTGATCGAGCCCGGCGGGCTGGACCGGCTGGCGACATGGCCGACGCCCGACCGGGCCGTGCTCGTGGTCCCCGATCGTCACGGCACCGGAACCAACGCGCTGCTGCTGCAGCCGCCGGATGTGATCGCGCCGGCGTTCGGCGAGGGCAGCCACGCCCGGCACCTCGGCAACGCGCGGGCCGCCGGAATTACGGCGGAGACCGTCGAGATCGCCTCGCTGGCGCTCGACATCGACACGCCCGACGACCTCGCCGTCGCCGAGCAGACGCTGGCCGACAGCCGTGGCGGCGCCGCGCACACGCGCGGGATGCTGACGCAGCTGACGCGCAGCCGCGCCTGAGCAGTGGCCCGATCCGCACCCACGACGATCATCGCCACCGCGCTCCACGGCCTGCCCGAGGTCCATCCGGGCGATGACCCGGTGCGGCTGGTCGCCGAGCCGCTGCGCGGTGAGCACGTCCGCGCCGACGACGTGCTCGTCGTCGCTCACAAGCTGATCTCGAAGGCCGAGGGGCGTACGCGACGGCTGGGGGACGTGCGGCCGGGCGCGCGAGCACGCCAGCTTGCGCAGCGGCTCGACAAGGATCCACGGCTCGTGCAGGTCGTGCTCGACGAGAGCCGCGAGGTGCGCCGCGCCGAGCGTGGGGTGTTGATCGCCGTCACCCGCCACGGGTTCGTGTGTGCCAACGCCGGCGTCGACGCGTCCAACGCCCCCGACGACGACACCGTGATCCTGCTCCCGACCGACCCCGATCGCTCCGCGCGCGCCCTGCGGGCGGGACTACGCGAGCTGCTCGGGGTGGCGCCCGCGGTGCTGATCACCGATTCGTTCGGACGGGCATGGCGGACCGGCCAGTGCGACGTCGCGATCGGCTGCGCCGGACTGATGGCACTCGACGACTGGCGCGGGCGAACCGACTTCCGAGGCCGCGAGCTGCGTGCGACCGTGATCGCGGTCGCCGACCAGCTCGCCGCCGCGGCCGACCTGGCGCGTGCCAAGGACGCGATGCAGCCCGCGGTCCTCGTACGCGGCGCCGGCCGCTGGGTGATCGCCGAGGACGGCGCCGGGATCGCGCCGCTGCTGCGCGACCCCGAGCACGACCTGTTTCGCTGAGCGGAGCCGCTACGCGACGAGCGTCGCCGTCGCCGGCTCGATCCGGCGCCCCAGCACGGCCCCGTCGTAGGCGAACGCTTGGTTTCGCAATGCCTCCGCGTAGCGCGGCAGCGCCGCCCCGGTCAGCGTTCCTCCGTGCATCGCGTGCACCCAGCTTGGATCCAGCGCGTCGATCCGGTCAACGACGCGCCGCACCGGCTCCTCATGGGCGAAGATGCCCGATTGCCGGTAGACGCCGCACATCTCGGCGGCAAGATTGTCGTCGACGACCGGCGGCTGCGGCCCGGGTTGGATGTACAGGTCGGCGGGGAACAGGCTCCGCGTCGTCTCCTCGAACACCATCATCGAATCCCAGTGGTGGACGTGCGGGGTCTCGAGGAAGCGGAGCTTGTGATTGCCGAGGTCGAGCACCTCGCCCTCGCGAAAGCCCTGCACCTTCCCCTCGTACGGCCAGCCTTGCAGGTTGATCTGAGCCGACAGCGCTGGCGACGAGCGTCGACTGCGGTGCCTGCGCGACGAAGCGCTCCATCCCCCCGCATTCGTCGGCCTCGAAATGCAGCAGCGCGACGAACTCCAGCCGCGCCGGGTCGAGCACCTCGGAGATCGCGCCGTGCACCGCCTCGTACAGCGGATGCACGCCGGTGTGGATCAGCGCCGGTCGCTCGTCGTCGATCAAGAACTGGTTCATCGTCAGCCCGAACTCGTCCGTCCAGCTCGAGATCCTGTAGATGCCGTCGACGATCTCGTCGACCCGCGTCTGCGGCTTGCCACTGGCCATCGTGTTCCCTTCCCCCGGATGCAGCAGTCGGATCATTTATAATTGATTGGAGTATTGTTGTCAATCAAATGAGCCCGCGGCACTACAACATGGAGCGCCGGGAGGCCGCGGTGCAGCAGACGCGAGAGGCGATCGTCGCGGCGACGATGCGCTGCCACGCTCGGCGGGGCATCCTCGACACCACCGTGCAGGACGTCGCCCGCGAGGCCGACGTGGCGCTCGGCACCGTATACCGGCACTTCCCGACGCTGAACGACCTCGTGCGCGCCTGTGGCGCGGCCTCCATGCAGTTGCTCGACCTTCCTGACCGTGCGGCCGCCAAACAGCGGTTCAGCGGCGTCCGCCGGCACAGCGAGCGCATCGAGCGACTGGTCGACGCGGTCGCATCGCTGTACGAGCCGGCGGCGAAGTCGTTCATCGCGGTGCGGGCGGCGGCTGACACATTGCCGGCTGCCGCGGAGGGGCACAAGCGGATGGAGGGCGCGATTGACGTGCTCGTCGACGAGGCCCTGGCTCCGCTGCGGCTGGGCGCCAGCCGGCGACGCACCGCCCGCGCCCTGCTCGACGCTCGCTTCTGGGAGACGCTCACAGAGCACGGCCTCGACGGCGAGAGCAGGCGACGCGAGCTGGTGCGGCTCCTCACGTGCACGGTCCGCTCGGCCCGCTGACGTGCCCGTGATCAGCTACGGGCACCGTCGATCTCAGCTGTCGGCGACCCTGCCTCGCCCTCCCGACCCGAGCTTTGAGATCATCTTCACCGACTTGACCGCGGCCGTGGCTCCGGCCTCGAGCGCGACGGCGACGGTCACCACGACCAGCCCCGGGATGAACAGCAGGCGAACCCCGAGCATCAGCACGCCGACGCGCCCGAGCACGTAGGGCGGCGCGGCCACGACAAGTCCCACTGCGCCGGCGACGATGGTGGCGCTGAGCTTGTCGCGTCTGGACGCCTCGGGCTTGACGCCGATCAGGCGCGCCGGAATCGCGACGTAGCAGAGCATCATCACGCCGGTCGCCACACCCAGCGACACCACGAACCACGGGCGGTGCACGCGGCTGACCACCGTCCCGGCCACCGCCAGCATCACCCCGATGACGGCCCCCGATCCGAGGATCAGTCCGAGGTGGGCTCGGGCCTGGTCGATCGCCGGTCGAACCTCCGGCCTTCCCGGCTGGCTCACGGCGAACGCGAACACCGAGTTCATGAAGAACGCGGCGGCCGTCGCCACGACGATCGCCAGCGCGATCACGATCAGCAGCGGTTCCCCCAGATCGCGGGCGGCGACCGTGTGGAGGGCGTGGGCTCTGAGGTCGTACATCGCCAGCCAGGTCAGCGCCACCGGCAGCAACTGCACCAGCAGAAGCCGCCAGTTGGTGACGAGGACCTTGAGGCCGCCGAACAGCATGTGGACGCCGCCGACCGCCAGCGCGAGCGGCGCAAGCGCGCGCTGCGACCGGCTCAGATTCGACACGAGCTCGGCGGCGGCCGCTTCGTCCGCGTCGCGCAGCTCCTCGATCAGATCCCGAGCCCGCTTCGCAAGCGACGCGAACGCCGGCGCTCGCGCGCTCGCGCCCCCCGGAGCCGTCGATTTCTCGGGCCCCGCTCGGGATTTCATACCGGTGAGGCTACGCCTCGGCGTCTGGGCGGCGCGGCCGATCGAAGCGGGCGAGCAGGCGGCTCAGCCGGCTCGCGCGCCCACGGCGTAGAAGAACCGCCACCCGACCTCGTGGGTCTCGAACCGCCAGCCGAGCGCCGAGAGCCTCGACTGGAGCGCCTCGGGTTCGTAGAACACCTTCACCGCGCGGTATCGCTCTCCGCTCGACAGCGGCCGCCGCACCACGGGCGCGACCGCGTCGGCAACGATCTCCTCCTCGGCGGCTCCGGCCGGCAGCTCGTCGATGACGAACACGCGACCGCGGTCAGCCAGGCATGCGTCAACGAGCTTCCAGAAGCGCTCGAAACGCTGCGGTGGCACATGTGACAGCCAGGCGCTGAAGAAGATCGTGTCGTAGCGCTGGTCGGGCCGCCAGCCGAAGATGTCGGCTCCGATGAAGCGAACGTCGCGACCGAGGAGCCGCTCGCGCGCGAGCTCGATCATCTCCGGCGAGGCGTCGAGCGCGGTGAGGTCGTCGCACTGCGCTGCCAGCTCCGCCGTCCACACCCCCGTTCCGCACGCGAGCTCGAGCACCCGTCCCCGCGGGCCGAAGTAGCGCAGCGCCTCGACCAGTCGAGCGTGTGAGTCCGCCTCGAGTTCCCACGGCGCGCTCGCGTCATATTCGGCCGCGCGCGCTCGGTAGTACGCCACCTGCTCGCTCAGCAACGCGTCGAGCTCGTCCTGCTCCATCGCAACCGGACACCGTACCCGCTACAGATGTAGTGCGGGCTCAGACGCCGCCCCGCGGCTCGGGTTGTACGCTCGCACTGGTGCCCGCGGCGGTCGCGATCAGCGTCGGCTCCGTCGACGACATACCGGAGCTGCGCGACGCATTCCTGTCGCTGCACGACCATCACCGCCGGACGTCGCTCGTGGCGTTGACGGAGCCCGACGAGCGAGCCTGGAAGGCGCGCGCGGCAACGTATCACCAGCACTTCGGCGAGGGCCGCGCGCTGCTGCACCTGGCGCGCATCGAGGGTCGATGCCTGGGGTATGCCTTCACCGTCCTCCACGACGGCAGCGACGACACGTTTCCGCTTGGCGCCGGCTATGCCGAGCTCTACACGCTGGCGGTCCTGCCCGACGCTCGCGGCGCGGGCATCGGCACCTCGCTGTTGGACGCCGTCGACGCCGAGCTGGCTGCGCGAAAGGTCCCGCACCTGAGCGTCGCGGTGATGGCGTGCAACGAGGCGGCGATACGCCTGTACCGCCGGCGCGGGCTGGTCGCCGGTGAGCTCGTGATGTACCGGATCGGCGACGGCGTGGCGACGCGGGCACGCGACCCGGAAGCGACGCCGACCGGCCCCGGCCCCCGCTCGCTCGGTGGCCCTACCATGAACCCGTGACCACCGCCAAGACAGTTTCCGGCGGCGTCGTACACGAGCTGCCGGCAGACCTGCGTCAGGCGCTGATCGCCAACCCCACCGCGCTGGACGCGTGGAACGACATCACGCCGTTGGCCCGCAACGAGTTCATCTGCTGGGTGCAGGACGCCAAGCGCGAGTCCACCCGGGAGCGCCGCATCCGGCGCACCCAGGAGGAGCTCGAGGAGGGTCAGCGGCGGCCGTGCTGCTGGCCGGGGTGCACCCATCGCGAGCGCACCGGCTCCGCGTAGCCGTCAGGCGGACAGCTCCGCGGGGGGCCGATCGCGTGGAAGCCGCCGTCGACATGGACGATCTCGCCCGTGATGCCGTTGGAGTAGTCCGACAGCAGCCAGCAGATCGTGTTCGCGACGGGCACCGCATCGGCGGTGTCTCACCCCAGCAGCGCCTGTGCGCGCCGTAGCTCGGCGAGCCGGTCAAATCCGGGGATGCCCTGCGCCGCGACCCTGCCGAGCGGTCCGGCCGACGCGGGAGCGCCGTCCGGGAGCCTCGGCGGGGACGCCTTGTGAGCTCACAGCAGCCGCTCGACCTCGCTGACCGCCTCGTCGGCCTCGACCACCGCCTCGTGCTCCCAGGCACTGATTTGCCGGCCGTGCAGCAGCTTCGAGGTCTCGCCGGTGAACAGCGACGCGACAGCGCACGCCAGAAAGCATGCGGCGCCGAGTGCGGTCGTCCAGTTGGCGGCCGCGAGGTCCAGGATCGAGCCGCGGCTCGGGACCAGGTAGCCGGCGACGGCCGAGACGCCGAACAGCACGCACCCGAGCAGGTTCATCGCCGGCTCCCACCAGCCGGGGCCGGTGACCGCGGGAAGCCACCCGTGGCGCCGTGAGGCGGCGTAGGCGATCGCGCCCGAGACCAGGAAGCAGACCGATCCCAGCGCGTCCGGTCGCCATACCAGACGGTCGTACTGCGCGCTCGAGACCGTGACGTGCAGGGCGTACCCGGTGGTGGCGTTGAAGAACAGCGTGCCCGCCGACTGGACGATCGCCGTCCACCACGCCGCGCGGCCGCCGGCAGATCTCGCCCGGTCGGGCCAGGCGAGCACGCTCTGCTCAGCGCCCCCGAGCGTGAACAGGATCGAGCCGACGAAGAACGTCACCGCGACCGCGGAGCCACCGACCCAGTCGGCGTAGCCGGGGAACGGGCCCAGCAGGAAGCACGCCGACCCCAGCGCAAAGCAAAGCGCCATCCATCGCGTACGGCTCATCGGGCAGCGACGGCGATCCGGTGCTCGCCGACGGGTCGGTCCACGACGGCAATCTTGTCATGGTCGACCGCGGAGCTGCGATCGGTCAGGCCGGTGCCCGTGCGGGCGCGCCGATCGCATGAAAGCCGCCGTCGACGTGGACGATCTCGCCGGTGATCCCATTCGAGTAGTCCGACAGCAGCCAGCAGATCGTGTTCGCGACGGGCGCCGGATCGGCAGTGTCCCAGCCCAGCGGCGCCTGCGCGCGCCACAGCTCGGCGAGCTGGTCGAAGCCGGGGATGCCCTGCGCCGCGACGGTGCCGAGCGGTCCGGCCGAGATGAGGTTGACGCGGATCCCGCTGGGGCCGAGGTCGCGCGCGAGGTAGCGTGAGACCGACTCCAGCGCGGCCTTGGCGACCCCCATCCAGTCGTAGATCGGCCACGCGACCGACGCGTCGAAGTCCAGTCCGACGATCGAGGCGCCCGGCTCCATCAGCGGCGCGAGCGCGCCGGACAGCGCCTTCAGTGAGAACGCGCTGGTCGTGAACGCCTGCTGGGCGGAGTCAGCGGGCGCGGTCATGAAGTTGCCGCCGATCGCGTCCTGCGGCGCAAACGCGATCGCGTGAAGCGCCCCGTCGACGCCGCCCCAGCGTTCGCGCAATGACTCGGTCAACGCCTCGAGGTCCGCTTCGCGGTTGACGTCGAGCTCGAGCACGTCGACGGGCTGAGGCAGCCGTTGCGCGGCGCGCTCGGTCATGCGCTTCACCCGCCCGAAGCTTGACAGCACGACCTCGGCGCCCTCGTTGATGGCCCGCTCGGCGGCGTGGAAGGCGATCGAGTCCTTGGTGATCACGCCCGTGATCAGCAGGCGCTTGCCGGCCAGGATCACGGGCCGAGCATGCCCGGATCGGCGAGCGGCGGCAGACCGGGGAAGGTGGGGCCGGCGAACGCCTCGAGCGCGTGCGTGAGGCGATCGCGCGTCTGCCATGGCTCGATGATCTCGTCGACGAAGCCCGCCGCGGCGGCGGTGTCGGCGCGCAGATGCTCCTCGGCGTACGCGTCGGCGAGCCGTGCGCGCTCGGCGTCGGGATCCTCGGCGTCGCGCAGCTCTCGACGGTTGACGATCCCGACGGCGGCGCGGGCCGCCATGATCCCCAGCTCCGCGCCCGGCCACGCGAGCACGAGATCGGAGCCGAGGTCGCGTGAGTTCATCGTGATGTACGCGCCCCCGTAGGACTTGCGCAGCACGACCGTCAGCTTCGGGACGCGTGCCGCCGCGAACGCGCGCACGAGCGACGCCCCGTGGCGGATCACGCCGGCGCGCTCCTGCTTGGAGCCCGGCATGAACCCGGGTGTGTCGACGACCGCGATCAGCGGCAGCCCGAACGAATCGCACAACGACACGAAGCGGGCCGCCTTCTCGGAGCTTTCGGCGTCGAGCACGCCGCCGAGGTAGCGCGGCTGGTTGGCGACGATCGCGACCGGCCGTCCGTCGATCCGCGCGAGCGCGCAGACGACGTTGCGGGCCCACCGCGGCCACAGCTCCAACAGCGACTCGCCGTCGACGATCGCCGACAGCGCGTCGCGGACGTCGTAGGCGCTGCGGGGCGCTTCGGGCACGAACCGAGTGGGGTCGGCGGCGCCGCCGTCGACCGGCACCGGTGCCACGGGCGCGCAGCGCGGCGGCGTCTGTCCCGAGCTCGCCGGTAGATACGACAGCAGCTCGCGCACGCGCGCGGCGGCGGCAGGCTCGTCGCGCTCGACCAGATGGCAGACGCCGTTGCGGTCGTGGACGCGCGGCCCGCCGAGGTCGGCGACCTCGATCTCCTCCCCCAGCGCCTCGCGCACGACGCCGGGACCGGTCAAGAACATCGCCGCGTCCTCGGTCATCAGCAGCAGGTCGGTGAGCGCCGGCGAGTATGCGCCGCCGCCGGCGGAGGTGCCGGTCACGACCGAGATCTGCGGCACGACACCGGTCAGGGCGACCGTCTCGCGAAAGATCCGGCCATAGCCGCCGAGCGCCGCGGTGCCCTCCTGCATCCGCGCGCCGCCGGACTCGACGAACCCGACGACCGGGATCCGGGCGCGGCCGGCGGTCTGCAGCACGCGGACGATCGTGTCCGCATGGCGCTCGCCGAGCGAGCCGCCCAGGAACGAGCCGTCCTGCGCGTAGCACGCGATCGGGCGGCCGTCGACGGTGCCGGTGCCGCCGACGACGCCGTCGCCCGCGACCGCCCGCGGTCCGAGCTTCGCCGAGACCGCGCCGGAGCGGATCGTGCGGATCGTGCCCGGATCGCACAGCGCCTCAAGGCGCTCGTGCGGGGTCAGCCGGGTCGGTGCCTGCGCGAGTGCGCTCATCGCTTCGCTCCCCTGATCACGAGTGACACGTTGTGGCCGCCGAACGCGAACGAGTTCGACAGCGCTGTCGGCGGATGGCCGTTCGAGCTGATCAGCGGCCGCGCCTCGCCGGGTACGTAGTCGAGGTCGAGCTCGGGATCGGGCTCCTCGTAGCCGAGCGTCGGCGGGATCACGCCCGTCTGCAGCGTGCGGATCGTCGCGACCGCCTCGACCGCGCCGGCGGCGCCAAGCAGGTGGCCGATCGACGATTTCGTCGAGGAGATCGGGATTCGCTTGGCCTCCGCGCCGAGCGCCCGCTTGATCGCCGCGGTCTCGGCAGCGTCGTTGAGCTGCGTCGAGGTGCCGTGCGCGTTGATGTAGTCGATCTCGGCCGGGTCCGCGCCGGCGTCGGCGACCGCCAACTCGATCGCGCGCGCGGCGGGCGCGCCACTCGGGTCCGGCGCGGTCAGGTGGTGTGCGTCGGTCGTCGAGCCGTAGCCGACGAGCTCGCCGAGGACCGTGGCGCCGCGGCGCTGCGCGGCCTCTGACTCCTCGAGCACGAGAATCCCGGCGCCCTCGCCCATCACGAACCCGTCGCGCCGGAGATCGAACGGACGCGAGACGCCCGTGGGCGACAGCGCCTGCATGTTTCGAAACGACGCAAACGAGAACCTCGTCAGCGTCGCCTCGGTGCCGCCCGTCACGACCGCGTCGGCGTCTCCGTACTGAATCATGCGCAGCGCGCAGCCGAGCGCGTGCGCGCCCGACGAGCACGCCGAGCCGACCTGGAAGCTCTGCCCCTGCAGGTGGTGCTTCATCGTGATCGCCGCGGCAGCCGCATTGGGCATGCACTGAGGGATCGCCAGGGGCGACACGACCTTCTCGCCGCGGTCGAGCATGATCCCGATCTGGGACTCGACCGTCGTCTGCCCGCCGATCCCGGTCGCGATCACGCACCCGACCCGCAACGGGTCGTACGGCGGCTCCCCGAGCCAGCCAGCCTGCGCGATCGCCTCACCCGCGGCAACCAGTGCGAACTGCGAGAAGCGGTCCAGCCGCCGCGCCTCCTTGACCGAGAGGTGGTCGGCGGCCTCGAACTCGGTCGAACGACCGGCCCCGTCGGCGATCCCGACGACGCCGTCGGCCCAGCGCTCGTGCAGCGTCTGCGCACCGATCCCGAGCGGCGTGACCGCCCCGATCCCGGTGATCACGACCCGGCGTCTGTCCGGCGATGAAGACAATTACCCGGCCCGCTCCACGATCAGGTCGATCGCATCGCCGACGGTCTTGAGCTCCTTCATGTCCTCGCCCTTGAGCACGACGCCGTAGTCCTCCTCGACGACCTGCGCGAGCTCGACGAGATCGAGCGAGTCGATGTCGAGCTCCTCGAACGTCGCCGAGCGCGTGATCTGGCTCGCGTCGGGGCCGAAGCTCGCGAGCGTCTCGACCACGCGCGACTCCACCTGCTCCGTTGTCACTGACATGTCTGTGTCCTTCTCCTTTTGGGTTTGAAGTGGGCTAGGCGGCGAGGCCGCCGTCGACCGACAGCACCGCGCCGGTCACATAACCGGCCTCGTCGGACGCGAGGAAGCGCACGCATGCAGCCACCTCCTCCGGAGTTCCCGCTCGGCGCGCCGGCACCTGCGCGAGCAGCTCGCCCGATACGTCGGCGGTCATGTCGGTGTCGATCCATCCGGGCGCGACCGCGTTGATCGTGATCCCGCGCCGAGCGACCTCGATCGCCGCGGTGCGGGTGAACGCGATCAGCCCCGCCTTGGCGGCGGCATAGTTGGCTTGCCCGGGGTTGGCGCGCAGCCCGACGACCGAGCTGACGTTGACGATCCGGCCCGAGCGGGCCCGCATCATCGGCTTCAACGCGCGGCGGGTGAAGCGGAACGCGGCGCTCAGATCGGTGTCGATCA
Organism: Solirubrobacteraceae bacterium; assembly: GCA_036273655.1. Classification (GTDB taxonomy): domain Bacteria; phylum Actinomycetota; class Thermoleophilia; order Solirubrobacterales; family Solirubrobacteraceae; genus Palsa-465. The sequence continues at coordinate 19,670 of DASUHF010000105.1, forward strand.
CCGCGTTCCAGGCGTCGTCTGACATCGACGGCGTGAGGTCGTCGACGCTGACGCCGGCGTTGTTGACGAGCACCAGCACCGGGCAGCCGTACGTCGACTCGAGCGTCTCGAACACGCGGTCGGGCGTCGTCGGATCGGTCACGTCGCCTTGGAGCGCGAGCGCACGTCCTCCCGTGCTCTCGATCTCGTGCACGACCGCCTCGGCCGCGGTCTGATCGGAGCGGAAGTTGACGCCGACCGCCCAGCCGTCCTGCGCGATCGCGCGTGCGATCGCGGCACCGATCCCGCGTGAGGCGCCGGTCACAAGCGCACAGCCGTCGTTACGCGGCTCAGGCATTGACGAGCTCCACGCCCTTCAGGGTCCGCTTCGCGAGTCCGGTCAGCACGCGGCTCGGCCCGACGTCGATGAACCGTCGCGCGCCCAGCTCGTGCATCGTCAACAGCACCTCGCGCCAGCGGACCGGCATCGTCAGCGCGTCGGCGAGCTCGCGGCGCGGGTCGGTGAACGGCTTCGCGGTGACGGCCGAGATCACGGTCGTGCGCGGGTCGCGAAATTCGGTCTGATCGAGCGCGCGCTCGAATGCCGGCACGGCCGCGGCCATCATCGGCGAGTGAAACGCGCCGGTGACGTCGAGCTCCATCGCGCGCAGCCCGAGCTCCTCGGCGGACTCGATCGCATCGGGGATGTTGGCCTTGGCGCCCGACAGCACGATCTGCATCGGCGAGTTGTCGTTGGCGATCGTCAGTTCGGAGGCGGCGGCGATCTCGTGCGCGTGGTCGGCGGCGCCGGCGCCCATCACGGCGACCATCGAGCCGTCGCCGGCGGCGAGCCCCGACTCGTGCATCAGCTTTCCGCGCAGGGCGACGAGCGCGACCGCGTCGCGCTCGTGCAGCGCGCCGGCGGCGACCAGCGCTCCGAGCTCACCGAGCGAGTGGCCGGCCATCATCTCCGGCACCGGCGAGCCGATCGACGCCCAGCCGGCGAGGCTCGCGCAGAAGATCGCGGGCTGCGCGAAGTTGGTGCCCTCGTCCGCACGCGGAAACGGGTCCTCGCCGACGGCCTCGGCGACGAGCTCGAGCAGCTCCGGGCGGACCCGCTGCACGAGCTCGCGCATCTCCGACGTCTGGCTCCCCTGGCCGGGGAACAGGATCGCGGTCGGGGACGCGCCGGCGGCGCCGTTGCGGGGGTGCGACACGGCGCTTGAGCCGGTCGGCGATGCGGCCTGGGTGCTCATCCGCATCAACGTACGTCGCGCCTATGGTCACGGTACGCCGGGGACGGTGATTTCCCCCCGTTCGGGGGGCCGTGCACCCGGACGGCCGGTACGCTGGGCCCGCAAACCCCTCGTGAGCCTGCCTGCACCGACATCTGAGACGACCGCGCTCGTGACCGGCGCCTCGGCCGGGATCGGTGCCGCGATCGCCCGTGAGCTGGCGCGGCGCGGACACTCGCTGGTGCTCGTCGCGCGGCGCAAGCCCAGGCTCGACGCGCTCGCCGCCGAGCTGAGCTCGGAGTACGGCGTGCGCGCCGTCGGCCTCGGTTGCGATTTGGGAAAACCGGCGTCCCGTGCGCGCCTGGCCGCGCGCGTTGCCGGCCTAGGTCTCGAGGTGTCGGTGCTCGTCAACAATGCCGGCTTTGCCACCGGCGGCCCGTTTCACGAGTCCGATCCCGAACGCGAGCTCGAGCAGGTCCGCGTGCTGGTCGAGGCGCCGGTGGCGCTCAGCGCCGCGTTCGTGCCGGCGATGGTCCGCCGCGGCGCTGGATCGGTGCTGAACGTCGCCTCGACCGCCGGCATGCAGCCGATGCCCTACTCGGCCGGCTACTCGGCCGCGAAGGCGTACGTGCTGACGTTCTCGGAGGCGCTGCACCACGAGCTGCGCGGCGCCGGCGTGACCGTCACGGCGCTCGCGCCCGGCCCGGTCTCGACCGAGTTCTGGGACGTCGCCGGATGGGAGGTCGGCTCGGGCGGATCGTTTCAGTCCGCCGTCCCCGGGCCGCTGTGGGTGACCGCCGAGGAGACCGCCCGTGCCGGCGTGCGCGGGCTCGAGCATGGCCAGCGGGTCGTGATCCCGGGGCTGCCGACGCGCGCGGCGATGCTCGCCAGCTCCTACGTGCCCAACGCGTTCAAGCTGCCCGCGATCGAGTGGGCCCTGCGCCGTCGTTAGGCGGAGCGAGCCGCGGCTTGGCCAGCGTTGCCGCGGGCAGGGCGTCCCGCGCGTTTTGGAGCGCGCAACCGGGACGGACGCAGTGCGTAGCTCGAGCAACGCGACTTCAGTGCGCGGGACGCCCCCACGTACCCACCCGCGCCGCATCAATATTCGCCACCCCTGGCGCCCGCACCGAAGGTTGGTTGCGCGAACATGTCGTGCATGCGTTCATCGCCATCACGTCGCTCGCGGACGACGGTTGGCGAAAATTTCACGCGGCTCGGCGCGAGGGCCCTCTCCTCGATGCCCGGCAGCGACACGCGTCGTACGCGGGGTGAGCACGCGAACTTCGCAGATCCCGTAAAGGCGTCCGTGACGAATCCTGCGAAGTTCGGCGGGTCGCGCCCGGCACGCCTGAACGATGGCGCGAGGCGGACCAGTATCGCCCCCCAATCGCCATCGTCTGCGCGCGACAACCAGCCCGGCGACCGCTATACCAGGGCGCTGGTGTCCGACGTCATCGACAGACCCCGGGTGCTCGTGACCGGTGCCGGGGGCGCCATCGGCTCGGTTGTGGCCGCCCACCTGAACGAGCGGTGGCGACTGCGGGCGACCGATCTGCGGCCGAGCCCGGGCGTCGAGGAGCTCGACGTCACCGACGCCGATGCCTGCCGTGCCGCGTTCACCGGCTTGCAGGCGGTCGTGCACCTCGCGGGTAACCCCGACCCGAGCGCGAGCTGGTCGCAGCTGTACGGACCCAACGTCGCGGGCGCGTACGTGGTCACGGCGGCCGCGCGGGACTGCGCCGTCCCGCGGCTCGTGCTCGCATCGAGCCAGCAGGCGGTGTCCGCCTACCCCGACTTCTTCCAGCGCCGAGCCGCGGATCCCGCACGCCCCGCGAACCTGTACGGCGCCACCAAGGCGTGGGCCGAGGCGCTGGGCTCGTGGGTCGCCGCCTCGTCGGAGACGACCGTGGTGGCGCTGCGGATCGGCTACTTCGCCGAGCACCCGCCCACAGGGAAGGTCGCGACGCCACGCAACATGGCGGCGTGGCTCAGCCATCGCGACTGCGCCGAGTTGATCCGCGCCGCGGTCGAGGCCGACGTGACCGGGCTGACGGTCGTCAACGGTGTCTCCGCCAACCGCTACCGGCACGCGACGCTCGGCGAGGCCGAACGGCTGCTCGGCTACCGCCCGCTCGACGACGCGTGGGCGCCGCGGGACTGATCCGCCCCGCCGGACTGATCGGTCAGGACAGCAGCCCGAGCCGCTGCGCCCGCTGCACCGCCTCGGCGCGGTTGCGCGCCCCGAGCTTGCGAAACAGCGCGCTCGTGTGGTCCTTGACGGTGTGCGGCGACAGATAGAGGCTCGACGCGATCTCGCGATTGGTCGAACCGGCCGCGATTAGATCCAGCACCTCGCGCTCGCGTTCGGACAGCAGCGGCGAGGGCTGCTCGGACGTCGGCGCGAACATCGTCATCCCCATCCCGACCGCGTGCACCGCGCGTGCGACCTCGCGCGCGTCGAGGTCCTTGGAGACGAACCCCGACGCGCCCGCGGCGCGCGCGGCGGCGGCCGACATCCGACCGGAGCCTGAGATCAGCAGCACCCGCGTCGACGGCGACTCGCGACGGATCGAGGCGCACACGTCCGCGCCCGACTCGCCGGCCAAAAAAAGGTCGACGAGCGCCACGTCGGGCCGCAGCGTCGGCAGCAGCGCCAGCGCCTCGGCGCCGGTCCGCGCCGCCAGGCAGCGCGCCACCCATGGCTGCTCGCCGAGCAGCACGCGGAACCCCCAGTGGACGACGTCGTGGTCATCGACGACGAGCACTCGTAGCTTGCGCTCCGCCGCGGCCGGCGGGACCCCGGCGCTCATAGGTCAACCTTGCTTGTGCGGCCGATGTAGGGTCGCGCAGCCGACCGCCGTCGGGAGAAGGCCCTCGGCGCTAGCCAGTGAGATGGCCAGGATGAGACGTGCCTCTCCCGACGGTCGGGGCTGCCGCAAGCGG
>DASUHF010000106.1:0-84729 GCA_036273655.1 Solirubrobacteraceae bacterium
CCGCGGGGGTAGTAGTGCAGCGCGTCGCCGCCGTTGAAGTAGCTGACCCACAGGATCCCGGGGTCGACGTAGCTTGAGCCGTCCGGGTTGGTGCCCGACATCGTCGTCGACGGCAGGTGCTCGAACACCGGGTAGGTGCCAGGCGCCGTCTCCGCGCCGGCGACGCCGGTGTTGGCGGGCGTGGTGATGATCGTCTGGCCGTTGTGCCAGAGCGTCGTGGTCTCGCCGGAGCTCGCCTCGTGGACCATCACGAACGAGTAGCCGAAGTTGCTCTTCTGGTTGTGGGTGTTCGCGTTGATCAGCGCCTTCCACACGGCCGGCCCGAGGATGCCGTCGGCGGTCATGCCGTGGTCTGACTCGAACATCATGATCGCGCCCTTGGTGACGACGCCGTCGCCGCCCGGCTGCCACTGCTCCTTGAGCTGAGCGGGCGTGTTCGGGTAGCGCCAGCTGAACGTGCCCTTCGGGGTGTTGACCGCGGCGTTCTCCTGATCGGAGACCGTCGTGCCGGGGCCCTTGCCGGCGTATTTGAACGTGACCGGCAGGTAGCCGAGATCGGCGAGGATCTGCTGCGCGCGCGTGACCGTGCCGTTGGGCACGGTCCAGGTGCCGCTGGTCGCGGTGCCGGATTGGCCGCCGATGAGGCGCACACCGTTGGGCATCGTGATCTGGACGTGGGCGTCGAGCCCGTAGCCGTAGCCGCTTGGGACGAACTCGATCCGATGGCTCGAGATCTGCTTCCAGGTGCCGGTGGTGGCGGGCGTCACTGTCGGCCGATGCGAACCGAGCACCTTCGAGATCGGCTTGGAGAAGCTCAGCGTGATCGGCGTCGTCGGGTTGATCGTCTTGCCTGGGCTCGGGTAGGAGACCGCGGTCGCGCCTTGGCCGCCGGGGAAGTAGCTGATCTGCGCGCTCGACGAGCTCTCCCACTTGTGGATCTGCGCAGCCACATACAGCGTCCCGGCCAGGCCGGTGTGGGGCAGCGTGATCACGGAGCTGGGCTTGTGCAGGACCTTGCGCTTGAGCTGATGGACGGTCGGCCCATACTCGTAGGCCTCGATCGGGGCCTTGAAGTGCAGCCTCAGCGGAGCGCCCTTGCGCAGCGTGATGAAGTGCGTGCGGGTCGACGCGGTCGGCGTTGTGTACTTGAGCGTCAGCGTCTCGGTCTTGCCCGACAGCCACGAGATCCAGCCCGGCCGCTTGATCACGACCCGGATCTTGACCGGGTCGTTGGCCGGCACGGCCTTCTTGGCCACGATCTCGTCGCCGACGACCTTGACCGGGACGAGCTTGCGCTCGCGACCGCCGATCACCGCCACCGAGACGATCTTGCCGCCGCCGAGCGGCATCCCGACCTTCGCCAGCGCGTTGTCGGTCGGCTCGAGGCTGGCCTTCGCGGTCACCAGCACGATCGCGAGCGCAACGAGCACGATCAGGACCACCGCCACGATTCCGACGGGCAGCATCCAACGACGACGACGCTTGGTGCCCCCGCCGTGGATTGACACCCCGCTGAGCGGCGACTGGAACCGGCGCGGCTCGGAGGGCGGCTTCAGTGGAGAGAAGGTCGCCACTTGCGCGAGGATGGTAGCGGCCCCGGCGGGGCCCGTGAGCCGGTGATTGTTAGCGCTTCATAAATGCAAGCGTGGTTGCAGCAGGAATCCGAAAGCCGATCCCGACGGTTCGCTCACGAACGCTCACCAACCCTCATCAACACGCGCGCCCCTGGCGTCGATGCGGTCAGCGTGGGGCGCGCGCTCCGCCGTTGATTCCGCGTCAGCCGGTCGCGTCGATTCGCGGCGTCGTGCCGGAGCTCGGCCCAGCGCCGCCACGAGTGGCCGCGCTGCGGGCGGCGTCGCGCATCCGCGCCCGTTCCCACTGCGACAGCCGCCACAGGTCGCGCTTGACGCGCGCCGGGTCGAGCTGTCGGCCCGGCAGGTGCATGTTGGCGGTCGAGATCAGCCGCTGCTCGTCGCCGGTCAGCGCCATCCACTTGGCGAGCACATCGTCGGAGTCTGGCAGCCGCGCGCTGCCGTACGGCCGAGACTCGTCCGGGAACATGACGCAGTACTCGTTCAGCAGCCGGTGGGTCTGCGCCAGGTAGGCGATGATCGCCTTGTGGGGGTAGATCAGGTACGCGTACGCGGCGCCCCCGGTGTCTCCGGCATTCGCCGGACCGGTCGACTCGTGACCCCAGACCCGGATGAAGCCGAGGTCCCGGTACATCGACCACTCCTCCTCGTTGACGCACGAGCGCAGCAGCTGGCGCGCTTTGTGCTCGGCGCGGCGCTCGCGGCCCGGGTCGTAGTCGATCCCCGGGACGTGCATGCGGCGTGCCTTGTGGCGCTCCCACTGCTCGGCGAGGCGTGGGATCAGCTCCTCGGACAGCAGCGCGACCACGACGAGCGCGGCCACCAGGAGCGCCAGCAGCATCGCGACCTCGCTACCGGCCGCCCGCCGCGCGCGGGAAGAAGATCACGCGCTCGGCGTCACGCGGGATCTGCTCGAAGGTCTTGACCATCTGCGCCTCGCGACGGCCGCCCCCGTCGGTCTGGGGCACCGCAGCCCACAGCCCCGCATCCAGCTGACTGCGAAATTCCTCGATCAATCGCAGCTCATCCTCGGCGACCTCGACGTCGCCTTCGGCCAGCAGCACCTCGCCGTGGCCGGGCTTCATCCTCAGGAAGCGCACCCCACGATTATGTCACGCTTAGAGTTCATCCATGGACCCTGAGGATGTTGACCGGACCGGGGCCGTGGCCGACCTGCGCCAGCCCATCGCGCACCGCGAATGCGGCCGCGCGCTTGGCTGCAGTGGCCGCGGCGAGCGGCTCGTCGCCATGCGCGAGCCTGGCGGCGAGAACCGACGAGTGCGTGCATCCGGACCCGTGCGAGGCGTCGGAGGCATAGCGCTCACCGGGAATCTCGACGAGCCGTTCGCCGTCGTAGAAGACGTCGGTCGCCTGCTCGCCGTGGCCGCCGGTGACGACCACGATCTCGGGGCCGAGCGCCTGGACAGCCTGCGCGAGCTCGCCCTGCGTGGCACTTTCCGGAGCGTGCCTGGCGAGGGCCCTGGCTTCGGGCAGGTTCGGCGTCAGCACCGTCGCGAGCGGAAGGATCCGCTGGGTGAGTCCGTCGCGCGCGTCGCGGTCCAGCAGGGCCGCGCCGGTCTCGGACACCATCACCGGGTCGACGACGATCGGCAGCTTCGGGTTGCGTGCGCGCAGTCGCCTCAGCGCAGCGGCGACGGCATCGATCGTCTCGCTGGACCCGAGCATCCCGACCTTGACCGCGTCGACGCCGATGTCGTCGGCGACCACCCGCACCTGCGCATCGATCATCTCGGGCGCGATCTGCTGGATCGCGTCGACGCCGAGCGTGTTCTGCGCGGTGATCGCGGTGATCGCCGTCATCCCGTGCACTCCGGAGGCGGCGAACGCCTTGAGGTCGGCTTGAATCCCGGCGCCGCCGCCCGAGTCCGATCCGGCGATCGACAGGACCTTGGGGATGTGCGGGGCGGCGTCAGGGGCTGTCTCGTTCACGCGTGGCCAGGGTAGATGGCGCTCGCGCCTCACGATTGAGAAGCGAGTCCGGAATAGACGTACAAATCTCTCATCTACCCGACCGGTCGCCCGCACGAGCGACTGGTGGCGGGTCGTAACCACCAACCGGTGGCGCGAGCTACCGCGGGCCGGTCGTGACCACGAGCCGACCGCCCGGCCCGCACCTGATCACGCCGGCGAGCTCGAGCGCGGCGACCGCCTCCAACGCCTCGACCGTGCCAAGGCCGGCCCGCGCGAAGGCGGCGGCGCCCTCGTGCCCCTCCTGCAGCGCCGAGAGCAAGGCGACGTCACGGTCCGAGAGGCTCGCACGCCAAGCGTGCTCCAGCGTCCGTTCGCCGGGCCCGTAGATGGCGTCGAGCACGTCCTGCGCTCCCGCGATCAGCCGCGCGCCGGCGGCGATCAGGGCATGCGGCCCGGCCGACAGCGGCGACGACACCGGGCCGGGGACCGCCCCGACGACCCGCCCAAGCGTCTGCGCGTGGCGCGCGGTCACGAGCGCGCCCGACCGCGCGCGGGCCTGGACGACGACAGTCATCGCGCTCAGGCCGGCGATGATGCGGTTGCGTGCCGGGAACATCCACCGGCGCGGCCGCACGCCTGGCGGCAGCTCGGAGATCACGATCCCCTGGGCGCGGATCCGCTCGTACAACCGCCTGTGCGCGGCCGGATAGGCGCGATCGGCCCCGCCCGGCAGCACGGCGACGGTCTCGCCGGCCCCGCGAAGCGCACCGTCGTGTGCGACCCCGTCGATCCCGAGCGCCATCCCAGAGACGACCGTGACGTCGGCCCCGCCGAGCCCGGACGCGAGCGAGCTCGCCGTCTCGACCCCATACGGGGAGGCGCGCCGGGCGCCGACGACCGCAACCGCGCGGTCGTCGGCCAAGAGCGACGACAGCCGCTCCGCCGAGCCGGTCATGTACAGCACGGCCGGCGGCGCCTCAAGCTCCAGCAGCGCCCGTGGATACAGCGGCGAGCAGCGGCACACGACCTCCAGTCCAGCCGCCGCCACGCGCGCACGGCGAGCCTCGGCGTCCGCGCCTCCGAGCGCGAGCGGGATCGCGTCCGCGGCTCCCACCGGATGCGCGACCGCGTCCGCCCGGTGGCCGCCGACGGCATCGAGCAGCTCGTGGTCGGGCAGCGCCAGCAGCGCGTCGATCTGCCAACGCTGGGTCTCGAGGTGGCCCGCGAGCGCTTCCAGCAGGAATCCGCGCGCCAGGCATCGATCGCATGCGTTCACGCCACCATCGCCATCTCCGGTTCGCTTCGTTGGCGCAGGCTCAGCGCGAGGAGCACGTCCGTACGGCGGACCCGATCGCGGCCGTCGAGGTCGGCGATCGTCTGCGCCACGCGGAGCACGCGGTGGCGCCCGCGGGCGCTCAGCGTGCCGGCGTCGTAGGCGCGTCCGAGCTCGGACCAACCGTCGTCGTCGATGCGCATCAGGCGCTGCGCGATCCGGGCGCCGATCTCGCCGTTGCAGCTCGCCCCCGTGCCCCGCAGCCGCCTGCGCTGGCGCTCGCGTGCCTCCGCGACCCGCGCCCGTGCTCGCTCCGAGCTCGTCGCCGCTGGCGAGCGCAGCTCCGCGGCGGCCGGTCGGCGGACGTCGACGAGTAGATCGATCCGGTCCAGCAACGGGCCGCTGAGCCGCCGCCGGTGGCGCCGCAGCTCGGGCTCGCCACAACTGCAGCGGTCGCCGACGCCCGCGTAGCCGCACGGGCACGGGTTGGTCGCGGCGACGAGCATGAACCGCGTCGGGAACACGAGCGACCGCTGGCCGCGGACGATCACGACGCTTCCGTCCTCCAGCGGCTGGCGCAGCGAGTCGAGCGTCGGCCGCTGGAACTCCGAGAGCTCGTCCAAGAACAGCACGCCATGATGCGCGAGCGTCGCCTCGCCCGGGCGCGGCGGCGAGCCGCCGCCGGTCATCCCGGCCGGCGAGATCGTGTGATGCGGCGCGCGGAACGGCCGCGTCGTGATCAGGCCGCCCGCATGCAGGCCCGCGACGCTGTGCAGCCGCGTCACCTCGATCGCATCGGCGCGGCCGAGCGGCGGCAGGATCGACGGCAGCCGCCGCGCCAGCATCGTCTTGCCGGTTCCGGGAGCTCCCTCCATCAGCAGGTTGTGGCCGCCCGCGGCGGCGATCTGCAGCGCCAGCAGCGGCACCTCGTGGCCGCGGACGTCGGCGAGATCCGGCGCCTGTCGGGCGGCCGCGGAGCGTGGCTGCGACGCCGGCATAGCGGGCACCGGCTGCCCCCGAAGCACGCCCGCCGCCTCTTGCAGGGTGGCGACCGGCACGATCTCCAGGCCGCCGACCAGCGACGCCTCGCGGGCACGCTGACAGGGGACGAACAGCCGCTTGCAGCCCGCGCGGCGCGCGCCCTCGGCGACCGCAAGCGCTCCGGGCGAGTCGCGCAACTCGCCGCCGAGCGACAGCTCGCCGAACACCGCGATCCCCGCCAGCGCGGCGGCGGGCACCTGCCCCGAGGCGGCCAGCAGCGCGAGCGCGATCGCGGCGTCGAATCCAGGCCCCGCCTTGCGCAACGACGCCGGTGCGAGGTTGGCGGTGATCCGCCGGTCCGGGAAGCGGAAGTCGGAGTTCAGGATCGCCGCGTGGATCCGGTCACGTGATTCGCGCACCGCGGTGTCGCCGAGACCGACGATCGTGAACGACGGGAGCCCCGCGCGAATGTCGACCTCGACCCATACCGTGCGCGGCTGGACTCCGTCGATCGCGAATGTGACAACCCGAGCGAGCATGCGACTGTACGCTACGGCGCAACATTGCAAAACTGGCGCGGTAGTTGTCGCAATTTTGTTTCAATCTCGCCGGCGATTGGAACAGAATCGTTGCGAACATAGCGCCTGTTGTCGTCGGTTGGCGCGTACGGTTGGAGCATGCGACGGGCTCCCACCGATGTGCGACAGCAACTGGGTACGCGCGGCGAGCAATTAGCGGCCGAGCACCTCCGGCGGCTCGGCTACCGGATCCTCGCGCGCAACCATCGCACGCGCTGGGGTGAATTGGACCTGATCGCCGAGCGGTGTGACGTGCTCGCCTTCGTCGAAGTCAAGACGCGACGCGCGTCCGGCGGGGCGGGGACTCCGTTCGAGGCGGTCACTCGCCGTAAGCAGACGCAGGTTCGGCGGATGGCGTCCAGCTGGCTCGCGACGGTCTCCGACCGGCCCCACGCCGATCACCTCAGCTTCGACGTGATCGGCGTCACCGTCGACGGCGCGGGCAGGCTGCTCGAGCTCGAGCACCGAGAGGGGGCCTTCTGATGGCGTATCGGAATCGGGGGACTTGGTGGGGGGACCGCCCGTCGGGTGGCGATCCCCCGCGCAGAGCACCACCCCCATCGTGCTCCGTGTCCGCATAACGAGCCACGCGAGCCGGAGTTGCTGATAAAGCGTCAACCCACCGCGCGGCGCGCCGAGAGGCTCACCGTGAACCTCGTCGAGTTCGTGCGGACGGCCCGCACGAACTTGACAGACAACCAGCGCGACCCGACCGCCGCAGGTGACCAGCCGCCGCGCCGCGCGCCCGGCGATTCAGGAGACGCCGAACTCGAGCTGCGTGTAGGCCATCGACTGAAACGACATCCGGTGCAGAGGCGAGACGCCGAGACGCTCGATCGCCTCCCGGTGTTCCGGGGTCGAATAACCGACGTGCTGGGCGAACTGCCAACCGGGATGGAGGGCGTCGGCGCGACGCATGTAACGGTCACGCGTCTCCTTGGCGAGCACCGAGGCGGCGGCGATCGCCGCGCTGCGCGCATCGCCGCCGACGACCGCGCGCTGATCGTGGCCGAGATCGGCGACCGGGAAGCCGTCCGACAGGCAGACGCACCCGGGCACGGCGACGCGCGCGAGCGCATCGCGCAGCGCCTGCAGGTTGGTGCGGTGCAGACCGCGGTCGTCGATGCCGCGAGCGCACCGGGAGACGATGCAGACGCGTGCGGCCATCTCCATGATCACCGGGTACAGGGCTGCGCGGCCCTCGGGCGTCTGCTGCTTTGAGTCGTTGAGCGCGCCGAGCGCGCGCGCCTGCTTGGGCCCGATCCGATGCAGGTCGAGCAGCACCGCCGCGGCGACCAGCGGTCCGGCAAGGCAGCCCCGTCCGGCCTCGTCAGCCCCGGCCACGAACCGAACGCCCAGCGCGCGGTCGAACTTCAGGAGCTTGCGGCCGGGGCGCGTGGGGCGACTCTTTGTCTGCCGTCGGATGCTCACCTCGCGGGCGGCGGGCTCAGGCGCCGAAACGGTGCCGTCCGCCGGAGCAGCGGCCTCTCGTGCGCCAGCCACCGCATTGCCCCAGCCACTGCGTTCACCACCGTCGGATCGCCGCTAGAGCGTTCCGATCCGGTCGAGCGGCCAGTACGTGAAGAACGCCTCGCCGATGATCCACTTGCCGGGGACAGGTCCCCAGAACCGGCTGTCGTCGGAAAAGCCACGGTTGTCCCCCATCATGTAATAGTCACCGGGCGGAACGACGATCGGTTTCGGGAAATTGCAGACTTCGCCCCCCTGCTGGCACGCGAGAATGTACGAATCCTTCTCCCGAACACCGTTGCGGATCACGTGCCCGCCAAGGATTCGCAGGTGGTCGCCGGGCAGCCCGACGACGCGCTTGACGAACGTCTGACTCGACTCCTTGGAGGTCGGCCGGTCACAGGCTTGAGCGTGCCCGGCACCCTGTGACCGGTTGCCGCAGACCCCGTTGCCGCTGCCGTAGTCCGTTGCTCCGGCGGGGGGATGGAACACGACGACGTCGCCGACCCCAGGGTGAGTCGACAGGCGGTTCACGAGGATCCGCTGGCCGATGGCCAGCGTCGGCTCCATGGAACCCGACGGGATCCGGTACGGCTTGACGATGAACGCCTGGATCAAGAATGCGAGCCCGACCGCGACCGCGACCGTCACCACCAGCTCGATCAACGAGTACAGCGCCGACTTCTGCTTCTTGGGCGTGCGTGCGGCCATCTACAAAGACCCGATCCGATCGGGAGGCCAGTACGTCAAAAACGCCTTGCCGATCATCCACGAGCGCGGAACCGGACCCCAGAAACGGCTGTCGAGCGAATCGGGACGGTTGTCGCCCATCATGTAGTAGTCGCCCTTCGGCACCGTGAACGTCTTGGGAAGCCAGCACTCGCCGCCGCCGGTGCATGGCACGTCGTCTCCGGTGGGCTCGCGCACGCCGTTGCGGTACACGTGGCCGCGGCGGATCGAGAGCCGGTCGCCGGGCAGGCCGACCACCCGCTTGACATAGGTCTGACCCGACCGCTTGGCGCCGGCGACATCGCACGCCTGCGGATCGGGGCGCTCGGCGCTGGTGACGCCCTGCGAGCGGTCGGCACAGGTCTCCGACGTCGGCGGGTGAAACACCCAGATCTGACCGATCTTCGGCGAGGAGAAGTCGTCGCCGATGCGATCCACGAGGATCCGCTGGCCGATCTTCAGCGTCGGTTCCATCGAGGCTGAGGGGATCTCGTAAGGCTTCACCACGAACGCTTGAATCGCCAGTGCCAGGCCCAGGGCGATCGCGACGATCAAGACCAGCTCCGCCGCTGCGCGCGGCAGCGACTTGCGGGCCTTGGTCACACCTATTCGCCGTCTGTTGCGGCCTCGCCGTCGGCCTCCGGCTCCGCCTCGGCGGCGGCATCCGGAGCGTCAGCCTCCGTCGAGGCAGTCCCGGCCTTCGCCGCGGGATCTGAATCCTCCACCGTCGCGGCACCCGAAGCCGGAGCCGGCTCCGCTGCAGCCTCGGCCGCTGCCGCGGCCTCGATCGCCTCCGCGCCCTCCTGCATCGTCTCTTCCGCGGTCGCGCCCTCGGCGTCGACCGGGCCGTCGGCGTACAGCAGCTCGCGCTCGACCGCGACCTCCGGCCTGGTCGAGCGGCGCTCGCGCACGCGGGCGCGCTTGCCGACGCGGCCGCGCAGGTAGTAGAGCTTCGCGCGGCGCACGTCGCCGCGGGCGGCGACCTCGATCCGCTCGATCTTCGGCGAGTGCAACGGGAACGTACGCTCGACGCCGACCCCGAAAGACTGCTTGCGGACGGTGAACGTCTCGCGCGCGCCGTGACCCTGGCGCTTGATCACGACACCCTCGAACACCTGGGTCCGGCGGCGGGTGCCCTCGATCACCTGGAAGTGGACGCGCAGGCGGTCACCGGCATCGAACTCTGGGACACGGCGCAGCTGAGTGCGCTCCAGGCTGTCGATCACTGTGCTCATCGTTGAAAGGGGACTCCGCTCGTCACATGGTCACGGATCACGCGCGCAATCCGCTCGCCGGGGCGTGCCGCGTCGGCCGCGTCGCCCACCCCATGCGGCGGCCTATGGTAGCGGGTCGTCGTCGCCGCGATGCCGGTCGCACGGGGCCTCGCCCGACCCCGTCGCCTCCCCTCGCACACGGCTCTGCTGCAAGCGCCACCGCGCGATCCGCGCATGGTGACCCGACAACAGCACCTCCGGTACCTGCCATCCACGCCAGACGGCGGGACGGGTGTAGTGCGGGTACTCGGGCCCGCCCTCCAGCGCGTCCGAGAACGACTCCTCCAGCGCGGATTCGCCGTGGCCGAGCGCGCCCGGAAGCTTGCGCAGCACCGCGTCGCAGACGACCATCGCGGGCAGCTCGCCGCCGGCCAGCACGTAGCGCCCGATCGACACCCGATCGGACACGAAGTGCTCGAGGATCCGCTCGTCGAACCCCTCGTAGCGGCCGCACAGCAACGTCAGCTCCGGCTCGGCGGCGAGCTCGTCCACAAGCCGATCGTCGAGCAGCCGCCCGCTCGGGTCCATCGCGATCACCCGACGCCGCGAACGCACGGCAACCGGATCCGCGTCGTAGCGGGCGCGCAGCGCTGCCTCGACGACGTCGATCCGCAGCACCATCCCGGCGCCGCCGCCGAACGGCGTGTCGTCGACCTGGCCGCCGGTCAGCGGCGTGTGGGCGCGGTAGTCGACGAACCCGAGCCCATGTCCGAGCGCCACCGCGTTCGTGACGTGACGCTGGGACAAGAACCAGTCAAAGGCCCCGGGAAACAACGTGAACACGTCGATCTGCACGCAGCTACACCTCGCCCAGGAACCGCAGGTCGACGTCGATCTCGCGACGCTCGACATCGACGCTGCGGACCGCGTCGCGCACCAGCGGCACGAGCAGCGGCGACGGCGCGTCCTCGCCCGCCGCGGCGACCCGATCGACCTCGAGCACCTCGCACGAGGGCAACGCCAGCAGCGCCGAGACCACGCCAACGCGGCGATCCCCATCGCGCACCGAACACCCCTCGAGGTCCTCGGCCCACCACTCGTCGTCCTCGAGCTCCGGCGTCCCGTCGCGCGCGACCATCAACTCCGCGCCGGTCAGCGCCTCGGCATCCTCGCGCCGCTCGCACCCCTCCACCCGCATCAGTGGCCGGGCCGAGTGACCCGCCAACCGCGTGACCCGTCGCAGCTGCGAGCCGACGCGGACCTCGGAGCCGAGCTCGAGCGTGGCGAACACGTGCTCGACGACGCGGCCGACGTGAAACGTGCCGTCGAGCCCGTGAGCGCGCCCGACCGTGCCGGCCCGCAACCACACGGGACGCGTCGATCCGTCGGCGGGCCCTGACTCGGGGCTCACCCATCGACGATGTCGACGAACACGCGCCGGCGGTCCTTGACGGCCGCCGCCTTGATCACCGTGCGCAGCGCGCTCGCCGTGCGACCGCCGCGCCCGATCACCGATCCGTAGTCGTCGTCGTGCACCGACAACTCGAGCACGACGGAGCCGTCATCCTCGGTCAGCTCGGTCACACGCACCGCGTCCGGGTGCTCGACGAGCCCCCGAGCCAGGTACTCCAGCAGCTCGCGCACGGCGTGCTCGGTCAGGAGATGCCCTGCGTGTGCAGGAGCTTGCGAACGCTCTCGGACGGCTGCGCGCCACGGCTCAGCCAATCGCGGATGCGCTCCTCGTCGAGCACGATCGTCGACGGATCGGTCTGCGCGTTGTAATGGCCGACGGTCTCGATCACGCGACCGTCGCGCTTGGATCGCTGGTCGGCCACGACCACGCGCCAGATGGGGTTCTTGCGCCCGCCGATGCGGGTCAGACGGAGTCTCACTGACATATGCGAGCGCTGAGATTAGCGTGTGCGACCGGCGACCAGCCAACCGCGCGGTTATCGGCCGCCCTGTCGCATCAACGCGCCGAGGTCGGGCATCTTGCCCTGCGCGACCTGACGCATCACCTTGCGCGACTGCTCGAACTGCTTGATCAACTGCTTGACGGCCTGCACGTTGGTGCCCGATCCCTTCGCGATCCGCAGCCGTCGCGAGCCCTTGATCAGCTCCGGATGGCGTCGCTCCTGCGGGGTCATCGAGAGGATGATCGCCTGCAGCCGGTCGAAGTCGCGCTCGTCGATGTTGACGTTGCGCAGCTCGGAGCCGAGCCCCGGGATCATGCCGAGCAGCGACTTCAACGGCCCCAACCGGCGGATCTGGCGCATCTGGTCCAGGAAATCGTCGAGGTCGAACTCCTGCTTGCGCAGCTTTCGCTCGAGCTCGGCCGCCTGGTCCTCGTCGTACCCGGTCTGGGCCTTCTCGATCAGGGTCATGACGTCGCCCATGCCGAGGATCCGCTGCGCCATCCGGTCGGGGTGGAAGCGCTCGAACTGGTCGAGCTTCTCGCCGGTGGAGGCGAACAGGATCGGCTTGCCGGTGACCGCCTTGACCGACAGTGCCGCGCCGCCGCGCGCGTCGCCGTCGAGCTTGGTCATCACGACGCCGTCGAAGTCGACGACCTCCGCGAACTGCTCGGCGACGTTGACGGCGTCCTGGCCGGTCATCGCGTCGACCACGAGCAGGATGTCGTGCGGCCCGATCGCCTTCTTGATCTGCGCGAGTTCGTCCATCAGCTCGGCGTCGACGTGCAGACGGCCGCTGGTGTCGACGATCAGCACGTCCTTGCCCTCGCTGCGGGCGCGCTCGGCCGCCCACTTGGCGATCTTCACCGGCTTGGAGTCCGTCCCCTGCTCGTAGACGGCGACGCCGGCCTGGCCGGCGACCTTGACGAGCTGGTCGACCGCCGCCGGGCGGTACACGTCGCAGGCCGCGACGGCGACCGACGAGCCCTGCTCGCGCAGGTACCGCGCGAGCTTGCCGGTTGCGGTCGTCTTGCCCGAGCCCTGCAAGCCCGCCATCAGCACGATCGTCGGCGGCCGCGGCGAGAACACCATGTCCCGGGCGGCGCCGCCCATCAGCTCGGTCAGCTCGTCGGAGACGATCTTGACGACCTGCTGTCCCGGGTTCAGGGCACCGATGATGTCGGCGCCGAGCGCCTTCTCCTTGACCGAGCCGGTGAAGGTCCGGACGACCTTGAAGTTGACGTCGGCCTCGAGCAGCGCGAGCCGGATCTCGCGCATCGCGGCGTTGATGTCGTCCTCGGTCAGTGTGCCGCGGCCACGGACGTCGGCCAGCGTGGCCTGCAGCTTCTCGCCGAGCGACTCGAACATACGTGTGGAGTCTAGGTCGTGGCCGGGGCCCGCGGATGCGGAACCTACGCGTCGGCGACCAGCGCCCGCGCGAAGTCCGCGGCGTCGAACGGGCGCAGGTCCTCGAGCTGCTCGCCGACTCCGATCAGCTTCACCGGGATCCCGAGTTCGGAGGCGATCGCCAACGCGATCCCCCCCTTGGCGGTGCCGTCGAGCTTGGTCAGCACGATCCCGGAGACGTCGATCGCCTCCGAGAACGACTGCGCTTGGCGCAGCCCGTTCTGACCGGTGGTCGCGTCGACGGTCAGCAGCGTCTCATGCGGCGCCTCGGGGATCTGCTTGGCGATCACGCGCCGGACCTTGGAGAGCTCGCCCATCAGGTTGTCCTGGGTGTGCAGTCGCCCCGCGGTGTCGATCAGCACCACGTCGGCGCCCTCACGCCGGCCCTGCTCGATCGCGTCGTAGGCGACCGCCGCGGAGTCGGCGCCGAGCCCGCCCTTGACGAACTCGACCCCGGCGCGCTGCGCCCAGATCTCCAACTGCTCGACCGCGGCCGCGCGGAACGTGTCGCCTGCCGCCAGCACGACCGAGCGCTTGAGCTCCTTGCTCAGATGCCAGGCGAGCTTGCCGAGTGTCGTCGTCTTGCCGGTCCCGTTGACGCCGGCGACGAGGATCACCGTCGGCTCGGGCCGCAGATCGATCCGGTCGTCGCCGGTCTTCGCGATCTCCGTCAAGAGCTCGATCAGCCGCTCCGACAGCTGCTGGCCGCCGGTCAGCTTGTTCTCGGTCGCCTCCTGCTCGAGCTGCGAGACGACCTTCGCGGTCGTCGCGGCGCCGACGTCGGCGTAGATCAACGCCTCCTCGAGCCGCTCCCAGGTTTCGTCGTTGATGTCCTCGAACAACGTCGCGTGGATCTCGGACTGCAGCGCCTGTCGGGTCTTGCGCAGGCTGTCGCGCAACCGCGCGAAGCGCCCTATCCGCTTGCCCGAACGCTCCTCTTCGTCCTCCTGCGAACCGCCGTCTTCGGCGGCGGGTTGCCCGCCGACGATGAAGATGTCCGACCAGTCACGCGCCATGACGGCGGCGACGTTACCAGCGCCCCGACCGGTGAAACCGGCCCCGCCGGTACAGTCACCCGCATCCGAGCGGCCGTGCTGACAGCGATCGCGGCATTGGTGCTCGCGGCATGCGGGTCGGCCGGCGACCCGGCGCATACGCAGCCTCCGACCCACCGGGCAGACGCGGCGTCGCCGCCGAAGTCGACCAGCTCCACGACCGCGTCGGTGACGGTGCCATCGGCCCACCCGCAGGCGGTCGAGCCGACAGCGGGCCAGTCGGGACGCTCGAACGCCGCGCACTCGGGCAGGTCGGGCTCACCAGCGACGTCGACCTCGCCCGCACGTCCGCAGATCACGGGACCTGCGAGCGTGACGAGCGCGCCGGCCAAGGGTGCGCCGACGACCGCGCAGGTCCGCGCCGCGCTGTCCAGACTGAAGACCGTCGAACGTCGTTATCGGCTCAACCGCGTCGACTACACGAACGCGCTGCTGACCCCGAGCGAGATCCCCCCGGGCAAGTGGTTCACCAGCATCGCGTCGTTCTACGGCGCACCCCTGTTCGGCAACGGCGTCGCCTGCGGCGGGATCCTGCACCCGTGGACGCTGGGCGTGGCCAACAAGACGCTGCCGTGCGGGACCAAGGTGCTGTTCGAATATGGCAGCCGGGCGATCGAGGTCAAGGTCATCGATCGCGGGCCGTACATCGCCGGCCGTGAGTGGGATCTGACGGCCGCGACCGCGGTCGCGCTGCACTTCCCGGGACTCGGCCCGATCCGCTGGCGGCTGATCAAATAGTCAGGCTGCCTGCTGCTCGGCCGGCGGCAGCCGGCGCGAGATCACCTTCGAGATCCCGTCGGAGCCCATCGACACCCCGTACAGCGAGTCCGCCGCCTCCATCGTGCGCTTCTGGTGGGTGACGACGATGAACTGCGCCCGCGAGGAGTACTGCGCGAGCAGCGTCAGGAAGCGGGTGATGTTGAGGTCGTCGAGCGCGGCCTCGACCTCGTCGAGGATGTAGAACGGGCATGGCCGCGCCAGGAACACCGCGAACAGGAACGCCAGGGCGGTCATCGACTTCTCGCCGCCCGACAGCAGCGACAGCCGCTTCGGATCCTTGCCGGCGGGCGTGATCTCGATCTCTACGCCGTCGAGCTCCTCGCCTGCCTGCTCACCGTCGCCGCGCTCCTCGTCGGACGCCGCCTCGGCAGCCGGCCCGTCCCCGGCTGACCCGTCCCCGGCCTCTTCGGGGGAGGTCTCGGCACGCTCGTCGGCGTCGGAATCCGGCAGCGGCTGGCCTCCGATCACGGACGCCGGTCGCCCGGCGCGATCGGGCTCGGCGACGAGCGTCAGCCGTCCCTTGCCGCCGGGGAACAGCTGGGTGGCGAGCTCCTCGAACGCGGTCGCAGTCGCCGCGAACGTCTGCTCGAACGTCTCCCTGATCTGGCGGTCGATGTCGGCGATCAGCTTCTGCAGCTCGCGCAGCGAGGACTCGAGATCGGTGCGCTGCGCCTCGAGCTCCTCGACGTGCTCGAGCGCTTCGGCGTACTCCTCCTGCGCGAGCGGGTTGACCGGCCCGAGCTGCTCGCGCCGGCGCCGGATCCGCTCCAAGCGGGCGGTCATCGTTTCGCGCTGCTCGTCGTCGAGCGGCTCGGTCGCGGGATCGGGCGCGAGCTCCAACCGGTCGGCGATGTCTGAAAGCTCGGCGCGCGCCTCACGCAGGTGGTCGCGGCTGCGCTCGAGCTTGATCTCGGCGGCGGTCAGCGACTCGTTGCAGGTGCTCATCCGGGCGTGAAGCGCCGCCTCCTGCTGGGCGCACTCACGCAACTGCGTGGCAGCCTGCTCGCCGGCCTCGCGGTCGGTCGCGAGCGCCGCCTCGAACTCCGCGTGCCGCTCGCCGACGGCGGTCGCGCACTCACGAAGCGCCGACAGCGCCTCGTCGATCTGCGGGATCAGGGCCTCGTCGCGCGTGACCGACGCTTGCTGCTGCGCGAGCCTGCGACGGCGCTCGTCGCGTTCGCGGGCGGCCCGCTCGAGCAGCGAGCGCTCCGCGGCGATCTGCGCGGTCAGCTGCGCGCGGCGCTCGGCGCCGGCCCCGTCGTCGGGTGCGGACCGGCGGCGGTCGATCTGCGCCGCGATCCGCCGGCGCTCCTCGACGGCCTCGTCGTGCGCGCGGACGGCGGCGCGGTGCTCGGCGATGAGCCGGTCGCGCTCGGCGTCGGCCTCGGATGCGGCGGCGGCGGCGCGCTGCACTGCGTCGCGGGCCTTGAGCTCTGCCTGCGCCGCACGCTCTGACTCGGATACGAGTTGCTCGCGGCGGTTTCGCTGAGCGAGCACGCGGTCCTCGCCGACGGCCGGGGCCTGGCGCAGCTCGCGCGTGCCCGCCGACCACACGCGCCCGGCGCGGGTCACCGCGATGCCGGTGAAACCGTCGGCGCAGTCGGCGAGATCGTCGACGACCCACGTGTCGGCCAGCAGCCGGGCGACGACCGCGAGCGTGGCCTCGTCGCCGCGGACGTGTTCCAGCAGTCGCTCCGCACCCGGCACCGGCGGCGCTGTCGGCGTCTCGTCGGGCGGCGCCGCGCCGCTCACCAGCGCCCGGCCGCCGTCATCGCCCGCGCGATCGAGCAGCGCCGAGCCCTCGGCGGTCGCCTCGACGACCGCGGCCGTGAGCCGCCCGTCGAGCGCGGCCGCGACCGCAAGCTCGTGGCCCGGGGCCACGTCGAGCGAGTCCGACAGCGACGTCGCGCCGTTGATCGCGCCGGCGTGATTGCGCAGGAACTGGTTGACGGCCGCCAGCTCGCCGCCGACGCGGGCGGCCTCGCGGCGCGCCTGCTCGGCGCCGCGCTCGGCCCCGCGGATTGCGCCGCGAGCGTTCTCGGTGCCGCGCTCGGCGGCGCGGCGTGCATCGAGCGCCGTGGCGACGACGCGCTCCGTCGCTTCGATCGCCCCGTCGGCGGACGTGAGCTTGGCTTGCAACGCTTCCAGCTGCCGCGCGAGCTCGGCCTCGCGGTCGCGCTGCAGCGCCTCGAGCTCGCTTTCGAGGGCCGCGATTCGCGCGACGGCCTCCGGATCCTCGTGGTCTGTGTCGGACTGCTCGCGCAGCGTCGCGATCAGCTGGCGCGACTGCTCCAGGCGTTGCACGACCCGCGCCCTGCTCTCGGCGACGGACTCGATCCGGTAGCCGATCCGCTCGCCCGCCGCCCGCGCCGTGTATGCGCGCCGCGACAGCTCCTCGCGCTGGGCGCTGCGCGCGGCGAGCGCCTCCTCCGCCTGCTGGCGGCTGGCGCCGACGGTCTCCAGCTGCGTCGCGAGCTCGGCACGCTGCGCCCGCACCTGCTCGGTCGCGGCCTGCGCGCCGTCGGTCTCGACGCCACGCGCGCGGACCGCGTCGCGGACGAGCTCCCAGCGGATCTCCAGCGCCTGGCGTTCGAGGCGCTCGTGCAGCTCGGCCGCCTCGGCCTGGCGCTTGAGCGGTCGCAGCCGCGAGCGCGCCTCACGCTCGACGTCGAGCGCCCGATCGAGGTTGTCGTGCGTGCGCTCGAGTTTGAGCTGTGCACGACGCCGGCGCTTGCGGTGCTTGCCCAGCCCGGCCGCCTCCTCGATCAGCAGCCGCCGCTCGCGCGGCTTGGAGGTGACCAGCGACTCGACCCGGCCCTGAGAGATCACGGAGTGCATCTCCTTGCCCAGGCCCGTGTCCGACAGCAACTCGATCACGTCGATCAGGCGGCAGCGGGCGCCCGCCAGCCGGTACTCGCCCTCGCCGGAACGATCGAGGCGGCGGACGATCGAGATCTCCGAGACGCCGAGTCCAAGCGATTGCTCGGAGTCGTCGAGCACGAGCTCCACCTCGGCCGTCGATGCCGCCTTGCGCCCGGGCGCGCCGCCGAAGATCACGTCCTGCATCGACTGGCCGCGGACCGCCACCGGCGACTGCTCGCCCAGCGCCCACAGCACCGCGTCGGTGACATTGGACTTGCCCGAGCCGTTAGGGCCGACGATGACGCTGACACCCGGCCCGAACTCGAGCTTGGTCCGATCGGGAAACGACTTGAACCCCTTGACGGTGACGGACTTCAGATACACGCGCGCCTCCGCGGGCCGCGGCCGTGGACCGCGATCATGCCCCGATCTCCAGCAGCGCAGACTGCGCCGCCTGCTGCTCGGCATCCTTCTTGGAACGGCCGGTGCCGACGGCCAGCTGCCTGCCGCTGACCCGGGCGGAAACCGTGAACCTCCGATCGTGAGGGGGACCAGTCTCGTCCACGACCGCGTAGCTGACGGTCTCGCCGCGTTGCGCGAGCCGCTCCTGCAGCGCCGACTTGAAGTCGACGGGGTTCTCGAGCGCCTCCTCGATCTCCGGCGCGAACGCCCGCACGACGGCCGTCGCGGTCGTGTCGTAGCCGTGCTGCAGGTAGCAGGCGCCGATCACCGCCTCGATCACCGACGCCAGCACCCGCTCGGTCGCGATCAGCGCCTCGACCGTCGGCGCTGCGACCGCGGGGACCGCCGCCCGTAGCCGGTCCGGTACCCCGAGCCGTTCCGCGACCTTCCGGCATGAGCGTCCGGACACCGCCTGCGCACGGATCTTGGTCAGTCGGCCTGGTCCGTACTCCTGGGGGTTCAGACGCGGGAACAGGTGCGTCGTGATCGCCAGGCCGAGCACGCTGTCGCCCAGGAACGCCAGTCGCTCGTAGGACTCCGAGCGGTTCTCGCTCCAAGACGAGTGCATGAACACCGGAGCCGCCAGCTCCGGCGCCAATCCGTCCAGCAGCGCCCGAAGCGCGTCCGCGGACCCAGGATCGGGTCCGTTCCCGCCGGCGTCCTGCACGCGCTCGTCGCTGGCCGTCACTCAGGGTCTGCACCCGTGCTCGCCGCCGCAGACCGCGCTGCCGACGTCGCGGCGTCGCTTGCGAGCACGAAGTCCACCGCCTGGCCGACCGTCAGGATCCTGGCGGCCTCCTCGTCAGAGATCTTGACGCCGTAGGAGTCCTCGAGCTCCTGCACCAGCGTGTACAGATCGAGCGAGTCGGCTTCCAGATCCTCCCGGAAGCGCGTCGTCTCCTTGACCGCGTTGGGATCGAGCTCAAGCTCGTCGGCCAGGTGCGCACGGATCAGCGATAGGACCTGCTCACGGTTCATAGCTGCCACACCGTAACCACGAGACCGGACACGTTGTCAAGCACCGTCCTCCTCCTCTCCTGAGACCGCCGGGCTCCGTAGCGCGCCCGCCGTCGCCAGCGCCGCGCGCATCGCGCTGATCACATCCTCCTCCACGCCGCGGGCGGCGACGTCGATCGCGCGCTCAAACCCGCGGCGCGTGAAGCGCCCGTGCGCGACCACGCCAAGCCGCCGCAGGCCCAGCAGATAGGCGCCGCCGGGCCGCTCGGGATCGATGTCGTCGCGAAGCTGCTGGATCGCCGGCTCCAGCAACCGGCCGCCGACCCTGCCGCGGCGCGACCGAGAGGCAGCCTCATGCAGGCCCCGCAGCGTCCGATCCGACACCCCCTCGATCAGCTTCAGCGCGATGTTGCCGGTGAAGCCGTCCATCACGACCACGTCCGCGACGCCGTCGGTGATGTGGGTGCCTTCGATGTTGCCGACGAAGTTCAAGCCGGTGCCGGCGTGGCCGGCGAGCTGCTCGTGGACGTAGACGAGGTCGGGCGTGCCCTTGTTGGGTTCCTCCCCGTTTGACAGCAGCGCCACCCTCGGGCGCTCGCGTCCAAGTACCGCGTGCGAGAACGCCGCGCCCATGTGGGCGAACTGGACCAGATGCTCGGGCCGGCAGCTGACGTTGGCGCCGACGTCAAGCAACAGCACAGGTGGCCCGTCGAGCATCGGCAGCGGGAGCGCCAGCGACGGCCGGTAGATCCCGCGGTCACGGCGGATGTTGAACAGCGCGGCGGCGAGCGCCGAACCGGTCGAGCCACCGGAGACGAGCGCCTGTGCCTCGCCGGCGGCGACCGCCCTGGCGGCGCGCACGATCGACGCGTCGGGCGTCGAGCGGACCGCGTGGGCGGGGTCGGACGCCTTCGCGATCGAGACCGGGGCATCGATCACCTTGACGCCGTCGCCGACGTCGCCGATCTCCTCGGCGGGGCCGTACAGCAGCACCTTGATCGTGCCGCCCGCGGCCGCGCTCGTGGCGCCCGCGGCGACCTCGGCCGGGCCCAGGTCGGCCCCGCCCGCGTCAACGGCGACGGTGACCATCTGCGCGTTTGCGCGTTAGAGCGACTGCTCGTCGGTTCCGGCGATGACCTCGCGTCCCCGGTAGCTGCCGCACACGGGGCAGACCCGGTGGGGACGGCGTGGGCTGTGGCAGTGCGGGCACTCGTTGTAGACCGGCGCCGACAGCTTGTGCTGGGCGCGGCGCTTGGACGTGCGGGCGTGCGACTGCTTTTGCTTGGGGACAGCCATCGAACGCAGCAGGCTAGCAGGGAAACCTGGGGGATTTGGGCGCGCCGACACGCCGGCGGGGCGCGTCCGTGGCGGTTTTCCACGTGTGACTTGTGAAGAGGCTCGTCAGGGGTGATGCTCGGTGGTTATTCGAAACGGCAGCAATCAAGGGGACACGGGATGGACGCCGCGGCCGGGGGCGGCGGCAGAAAAACCGCCAACCGAGGGCCCGACGAGGGAGTTTGGAGAATGACCACGGGCCTGCCCCCCACAGATCGCCAAGCTTCTTCCTGACGCCCCGATTTGGCGATCTTTTCACGAAGCCACGCCGAGCCGACTACCCGGCCTCGCATCGTCCCGCTTCGGTGCCGCCGTTCGCCGACGACAACACCCGCACCGACCGCCAAACTGACCCGCCAATCGGCAGCCGCGCCGTCCCGGCGACACACCCGATCGGTCAAGCTACAAGCATGCCCCAGACTCCCAAGCCCCGCCGGCGCGCCGTCCGGGTGACCGTCCGCGGCGCGTCCGACGCGCACGCGCTGGTCGCGGCGACGGTCGCGGCCGCCGGCGACTGTGGCGCGCTCGGCTGGGTGCGCGACGACGGCGACGGGCTCGTACGCGCGCATGTCGAGGGCGGGTCGGACGCCGTCGACGCGGTCGTGGCAGTGCTCGACCCTGGCGCCGGCGCGCCGGCGGCGGAGGTCGAGCGAGCCAAGGTCGAGGGCCACGAGCAGTTCGCGATCCGCGGGGTCAGCGCCGGGCGGTTCGTCGTCGCCGAGCACCAGGCGAGCACCCACCACTACGACCTGCGGCTCGAGGTCGACGGCGTCATGCGCTCCTGGGCGGTGCCGCGCGGGCCTTCGATGGACCCCGGGGTCAAGCGACTGGCGGTCCAGGTGGAGGACCACGGACTCGACGCCAACGTCACCGAGCGGCCCCCGAGCCCCGATGGCCACGGCGCGATCGTCTGGGATCAGGGCTCCTATGAGCAGGGCGGCCGGGTGCCCTGGCCGGAGGCGCTTGACCGCGGGCACGCGGTGTTCGTGCTGCACGGCGAGAAACTCGAGGGCGGGTTCGCACTGCAGCGAACCGGGCGCGGCAATCCGCCGCAGTGGCTGCTGGTCAAGCGCCGCGACGAGTGGGCGCGGCGCGGATCCGACATCGTGGCCGAGCGACCGGAGTCGGTGCTGAGTGGCCGCACGCTTCCCGGCACTGAATCGATCGGCGACGCCTGAGCAGCGAACCATCGCACGTTGCTGCGGAGGGTTCGCAGTAACTCGCGGACGTTCGGTCCCCCGACCGGGCGCCTACTCATCAAACCGCAGCTGCGACAGCTTCGCCCAGCGCGGGTCGGGCTCGCGTTCGTGCCGGTGCTCGGGTCCCGCCTCGTTGAGGTCGGCGCCGCAGATCGCGCACATGCCCCTGCAGTCGGGCCGGCACAGGACCTGCGTCGGCAGCGCCAGCGCGAGCGCGTCGCGGGCCCAGGCGCGCAGCTCGAGCACGGCCGGCGCGGTGTCTGAGACGTACGGCGATTCGAGCTCCTCGCCGCCGCCGGGCTGGTGAACCTCGCGGGCGTCGATCGTAAACGTCGGCGACGCGTCCTTGAGGCAGCGCATGCACGGTCCCGACAACGAGACCTCGAACCGGAGCCGCAGGGCGTAGCCGTCGCCCGTGGTGCGTGAGACGTCGAGCCGGACGTCAGCGACGGGTGGATCGGTCTCATAGCGCTCACCGCCGAGCTCGAACCTGCCCAGCGCAACCTCCAGCTCCAGTCGCCGGCCCTCGCCGGCGGTCATCTGCAGGCTGCCGAGGTCGAGTACATCCGCCCGCTGCGCCATCGAATTCGAGGTTACCCAGGCGGCTGAAGGCGGCTGACGACGAAACGTGCGCGACCGTTCCGTGGCCCCAGGCCCGTCCGATCCGCCATCCTTGACGGCGCAGATGTCCGAGTGGTTTGAGAACTACGGGTTCGCCGAGGTCTTCCCCGAGCTCGTGATCGGCGCCTATCCGCTCGACGCCGACGACGTCGGAGCGCTGGCCGCGCGAGGCATCCGCCGGGTGCTGAACCTGAGCCAGGAAGCCGAATACCGCGAGGGGCAGCGGGCGGCGGTGCAGCGGGCGCTCGCCGCGCACGGGATCGAGGAGACCCGTGTCGGCCTCACCGACTTCGGGCGCCTGCCCGGCGATGCGCTCGACGAAGCGATCCGGATTGTGGTCGCGTGGATGGACGACTGCGAGCCCAGCTACGTGCACTGCCGCGCCGGGTATCAGCGATCGGCGGCGGTCGCCGCCGGCGCCGTCGCGGTCGTCAACGGCGTCGACATCGCGACCGCGCTGCAATGGGTGCGCAAGCACAAGCACACCGCCGACCCGCTGCCGCACCAGCGCGCGGACCTGCAGGACTGGTGGCTCACACGCGGGCGCCGCGAGGCCGCCGCGCACGCGTCCGCGAACGGATCGTGGTCGGCCACCCCCGAGGCAAGCCACGCTGCCAACCCCACCAACGCAGCCGCCGCGGGCGGCGCCACCACCCCGTCCGACGCGGCGTAGCCGCGTCACTCGGCCGCGCGCAACCTCCGAGTCGCGACTTCGTCGGTCGCCGACACGCCGCCGCCCAGCTCCATCTGCCGCTCGGCGAGCTGCACACGGCGCGCCGACAGCGTCACGCGGTCAAGCTCGGGCACGTCGGTGCCCTCCGAGACGACGCCGTGCTCGGCGAACCGCCGCGCGCCCGGCAGCACCCGCGCCTCATAAGAGCCGATCGCGTCGTTGTAGGCGCGCACGGCGCTGTTGAGCCGCGTCCCGAGGTTCGCCAGCAGGCTCGAGAGCTTCACGAGACGCGCGTGCAGCTCGCGGCCGAGCTCGGACACGGCCTGCGCGGACTCCGCGACGCGCTCCTGCTGCCAGCCGTAGCCGACCGAGTGCAGCAGCGCCAGCAGCGTCGTCGGGGTCGCGATCACGACCCGCTGCGCCATCGCATCCTCGAGCAGCGCCGGGTCAGCCTCGAGCGCCGCCCCGTACAGGTGCTCGCCGGGGAGGAACATCACGACGAAGTCGGGCGTCGAATCAAGCCGGGACCAGTACGCCTTGTCGGCGAGCTGCTTGACGTGCCTGCGCAGCAGCCGCGCATGGTCGCGCAGGTGCGCGACGCGCTCGGTCTCGTCGGCCGCCTCGTAGGCGTCGAGCACGCCCTGCAGCGGCGCCTTGGCGTCGACGACGACGTGCTTGCCGCCCGGCATGTTGATGATCAGATCGGGACGGAGCGTCGACTCGTCCCCCGGCAGCGACGACTGCTCGCAGAAGTCGCAGTGGCGGATCATGCCGGCCGCTTCGACGACGTTGCGCAGCTGCATCTGCCCCCACTGGCCGCGCGTATTGGGCTTGCGCAGAGCGGTCACGAGCGCGCCGGTCTCGGTCCGCAGCCGTTCGCCCGACTCGGCCAGCGAACGCAGCTGCGCCTCGAGGCGGCCACGCGACTCTCGGCGCTCCTGGTCGAGCGCCAACAGCCGGCTGTCGACCCGGCCGAGCTGCTCCTTGATCGGGCCGACCAGCTGCTCGACGGCCTGGCGGCGCTGCTCGAGCTCCCCGTCGGCCTTGGCCTGCGCTGTCTGCAGCTGGGCGCGCGCCATCTCGGTCAGCTGGGCCATGCTCGACTGCAGCGCCTCGGCGCTAAGCGCCTTGAACGACTCCCCCAGCTGGCGCTGGGCGTCCTGCACGGTCGCGAGGCGCTCGGCGCCTCGCTCGCGCTCGTGCGAGAGGTCGGCACGGGCCTGGATCAGCTCACGGTCAAGCTCACCGGCGCGGTCGGCCTGCACGACGAGCGCGCGCAGCCGCGGACGCAGCACCACCAGCACCAGGCCGGCGCCGACCACAATTCCGACGATCAGGAACACGATCTCCATGGGGTCGACAAGCGTTGCGCGCCGGCCGGACGGATCGCAAGAATGCGTGCATGAGCAGCTCCGCGACCCGCCTGCGCCTGTCGATCCACGGCCGCGTGCAGGGCGTCTGGTTCCGCGACTCGGTGCGCCGTGCCGCCGCCGAGCACGGCGTCAACGGCTGGGCCGAGAACCTACCCGACGGCTCGGTGCAGGCCGTGCTCGAGGGCGAGCCCAACGCGGTCCAAGCGGTCGCCGCCTTCTGCCGCCAGGGCCCCAGGCACGCGCACGTCGACCACGTCGACGAGCACGCGGAGCAGCCCGAAGGCCTAAACGGCTTCGAGATCCGCTAGCAACCGAGCCACCGCTCTTCGGCACCCCGCCGCCCTGAGCCGCGCCGACCCCGCCGCGGCAGCGCCACGGGCCGCGAACATTTTCACGAAACCCGGCGCTCAGCGAGCGTTGACGTTGCGATGTTCGGCCACACCGAACTTTTCCACGTCAACGTCTCGACATCACGCGGAAACGGGAAGACTTTCGGTGCTGTCGCCCGAGGCGGCAACGCCAGCCCGCGCGACCCCTGGCCTACACTTCGACCGGCTCGTCCTTGCCGGCGAGCCGATCGCGCCCGCGCTGCACGGCCGCGATGAACTTCGAGAGGTTGACCTCGAGCGTGTTGAGGATCTCGTCGGCGTAGTCCTCGGCGCCGAGCCGGATCTCCCGCTCGCGCGTGCGCGCGTCCTCGATGATGTCCTCGGCGGCACGCTCGGCCTGCTTGGTGACCTCCTCGTCGGAGATCAGCCGGTCCTGACGGTCGCGAGCCTCCTTGACGATTCGCTCGGCCTCGCGCTTGGCCTCGGCGAGCATCTCCTGGCGCTCCTTGACGATCCAGCGTGCCTGCTTGATCTCCTCGGGGATCGTCGCGCGCATCTGGTCGAGGATGTCGTAGATCTCCTCCTTGTCCACGCGAACCTGGTCGGTCAACGGGACCGGCTTGGCGTTGTGGACCAGGTCGTCCAGCTTGTCGATCAGTACCAGGACATCCATTGCGCAAACCTCTGTTTCGTCAGCGGCCGAGTCGTTCCTTCAAGTGCTGCGCAACCTCCTCGGTCACCAGATCGTCGATCTCTCCGCCGAACGTCGCGAGCTCCTTGACACCGCTTGATGAGATGAAACTGTACTTGGGCGACGCCATCAGGTAAACGGACTCGATCTCCGGTGCCTGCCGGCGGTTGAGCTGGTGCATCTCCAGCTCGTACTCGAAATCCGAGATCGCGCGCAACCCCTTGACGATCGCGAGCGCGCCGCGTTCCCGGGCAAAGTCCACCAGCAGTGTGCTGAACGTCTCAACCGAGATGTTCGTCAGCGACCTCGTGGCGTTGCGCACGAAATCCACGCGCTCCTCGGTGCTGAACAGCGTCTTGCCCTTGCGCCACGGCGTGTTCACGACCGCGACGACGACCTCGTCGAACATCCCGGATGCCCGGCCGATCACGTCGAGATGGCCGAAAGTGACCGGGTCGAACGTCCCCGGGCAGATCGCGATGCGGTTATTCGGTGCCATAAATCCGGATCAGGGTGTCGCCGTAGCGGCGCTCGTCGAGCAGGTGCAGGCCGAGTCCGAGCGGTTGACGCCGGTCGGACTCGGCGACGACACGGGCTCCGGGCGCGAGCACCCCGTCCAGTGCCGCCGTCAGCCTTCCGCCGAGCAGGCTGCCGTGGCGATATGGAGGGTCTAGGAAGATCAGATCGTATTGACGCGTGCGCCCTTTTGCCTGCTCGCACCATGCAACGGCGTCGGCGCGGACGACCTCGGCGACGATCCCGAGCGCGCCGAGGTTGCGGTCGATCGCGTCGATCGCGGGCCGCGCGCGGTCGACCAGCGTCGCCCGCGCCGCCCCGCGCGAGAGCGCTTCGATGGCCAGCGCGCCGGAGCCCGCGAACAGGTCGAGCACGGCCAGCCCGCCGACATCCCCCAGGATCGAGAACAGCGCCTCACGGACGCGGTCAGACGTCGGGCGCGTCGACCGTCCGCGTGGGGCCACGAGCGTGCGCCCCCGCTGGGCGCCTGCGATCACCCGCACCGACGTGGATCGTCGTCCCGGCCGCAGGAAATGCTACGCATGGACGCCCAATTTCTCCAACCACCTTCAGGCCCTGATCGGCGCGCTCGCCTCGTCGCCGAACCGCTCCGCAAGCGCCAGCGACAGTAGCGCGTGCTCTGGGGCGGCCAGCTGCGGGTCGGCGGCGTCGATCGCCTCGGCGCGCAGGCGCGCTCGCTCCTGCAGCTCGCGGTCGCGGGGCAGCTCGGCGACCCGGAACTGCGCCAGCCCGCTCTGTCGCACGCCGACCAGCTCGCCCTCTCCGCGCAGCTCGAGGTCGATCTCGGCCAGCGCGAAGCCGTCCGAGTGTGCCGCCAGCGCCCGCAGGCGCGGCGATGACTTGGGGCCGAACAGCAGGCACAGCGACGCGTGCTCCCCGCGGCCGATCCGGCCGCGCAGCTGGTGCAGCTGCGAGATCCCGTAGCGGTCGGCGTCCTCGACGAGCATCACGGTCGCGTTCGGAACGTCGATGCCCACCTCGATCACCGTCGTCGCGACGAGCACGTCCGCCTCGCCGGCGGCGAAGGACGCCATCATCTCGAGCTTCTCCGCCGATCGCTGCTGACCGTGCATCAACAGCACGCGGAAGTCGCGCAGCTCGCCGGCGCGCAGCCGCTCGAACTCGGCCGTCGCCGCGCGCGCCTGCAGCAGCTCGGACTCCTCCACCAGCGGGCACACGACGAACGCCTGGCGCCCGGCGCGCAGCTCCTCGCGCATGCGGTCGTAGGCGCGTGCGCGCTCGCGCTCGGTCGAGCACACGTACGTCTGGATCGGCTGGCGGCCGCGCGGAAGCTCGGCGAGCACCGTGAAATCGAGATCGCCGTAGTGCGACAGCGCGAGCGTGCGCGGAATCGGCGTCGCGGTCATGTGGAGCATGTGCGGGGCGCGGCGAACCAGTCCCGGACCGCCCACCTCCGGGCCACCCTGGCTGCCGGCCTTGGCGTCCAGCGCGGCGCGCTGGCGCACGCCGAACCGGTGCTGCTCGTCGATCACCGCAACCGCCAGCGAGCGGAAGCGGACCGGCTCCTCGATCAGCGCGTGAGTGCCGACGATCAGCGACAGCTCGCCGGAGCCGAGCTTGCCGAGCAGATCGGCCCGGCGCCGCGCTGGGGTCGCGCCGGTCAGCAGGCCGAGCGGCACCGCCTCGCCCGGCATCAGCGTCTGAATCGTCTGAAAGTGCTGCTCGGCGAGCGGCTCGGTCGGCGCCATCAGCGCGCCCTGCATCCCGTGCTCGACCGCGCGCAGCAGCGCGTACAGCGCAACCACGGTCTTGCCCGACCCGACCTCTCCCATCAGCAGCCGCTGCATCGGCGCCGCGCGTGCCAGATCGGCGTCCACCTCGCCAAACGCGCGTCGCTGGTCGGCGGTCGGCGCAAACGGCAGCATCTCGTCCAGCCAGCGGGCCGTCAGCGACGGAGGCTCGACGAGCTCGGGGGCGACGCTCGCGCCGCTGCGCAACCGCCGGCGCCGCAGCAGCGCCAGCTGCACGAGCAACAGCTCCTCGAACGCCAGGCGCCGCCGCGCGTCGTCGTGGCCGTCGTCGGGACCGAGGTGCATCGCGGCGAGCGCGCCGGCGCGGTCCGCGAGCCGCTCGACCGCCCGCAGCCGCGCCGGTAGCGGCTCGACGACGTCCGCGATCGTGACCGCGTTGTCGCGCACGAGCGCGAGGATCTGCGTCGAGGACAGGCCCTCGGTCGCCGGATAATGGCCGACCGCCTGCTCGTCGCCGGCGCCCGCGCCGCCCTCGCCCGTGATCGCGTGTCCCTGCACCCGGAAGCGGTTGCGCGCCTCGTACTTGCCGTGCAGCATCAGCCGCGTGCCGGCGGGGTACCGGGACACGAGCCACGGCTGGTTGAAGAACGTCGCCTTCATCGCGCCGGTGCCGTCGGACACGGTCGCCTCGACGAGCGGCCGCATCCCGCGCCGGCGCACCGGCCGGCTCGCAATCGACAGCACCTCGACGACGACCGTCGCCGTCTCGCCGGCGGTCAGCTCGGCGACCCCGCGCGCGTCGCGGCGATCGCGCGGCAGGTGCTCGAGCAGGTCGCCGACCGTGCGCAGCCCGAGCGTCGCCGCTCCCTGCTCGGCCTTGACGCCACGCGGCAGCTTCAGCGGCCGTGCCAGCGCCGACGGCCGTGGATAGCGGATCGGCGCCTCGCCGAGCTCGGCCGCGGCGAGTGGGCGCGAGCTCGCGAACAGGGTCGCGGGCGCAGATCGCACGGTGGCTGACATCCGGTCGAGATGTTGGCGCGTCCGGCGGCGGACGACGTACCCGTTCAGTTTTCCCGACGCGGTTGACCGATTGAGGGGATCGGCGTTCCGGTAACACCCCCCGTTACGAGAACGCCAGGCCTCACGGTCATGCGCATCGATCGGCGACCGGGCGCCGCGGTGATCAACCGCCGGGCCCCACGCCCCCCTCGCCCAGGCGCTCGCGCATGTCGAACACATGCACGTGCGAGACCTCGCCGACCCCGGCGAACGCCGCCTCGGCGGCGGCGGGGCGGTCGGTGTGCACGTGCACCCTCAGCGTCTGCGCGTCGCCTACGACGAGCACCGAGTCCCCGAGCCGGTCGAGCTCGGCCACGAACCTGCGCGCCTGGAGGCCCGCCCCGGTGACCGCGAAGTTCGTGCAGTACCGGTACGTGATCGAGACGTGGCGGGGATCGGCGGCGGGCGCCGGCGAGTGCACCTCCGAGCGCGGAAGCGGCTCTGATCCGCGCAGCGCCGCGACCATCCCGCCGAGCAGCACCGTCAGGCCGAAGCCACCGGCGTCGACGACCCCCGCGGCGCGCAGCGCCGGCAGTCGCTCGGGCCCACGCGCGACCGACTCCTCGCCGGCCTCGACGGCGGACGCGATCAGGTCGGCGATCACGAAGTCCTGCTCGACGGCGCTGACGTCGGAACGCAGCCGCGAGTCCGGCCGGTGGGCGAGCTCGGAGGCGACGCGGTGGGCCATCTCGCGCGCGACCGTGAGGATCGTGCCCTCGGCCGGGTCGCGGACCGAGCCGTAGGCCTGGTCGACGGCCCGCGCGAGTGCCGCACCGATCAGCACCGGATCGACGAGCTCGCCGGGGCGCGAGGCCAGCTCCTCGGCCGCCCCGCGGATCAGCTGCGAGAGGATCACGCCCGACATGCCACGCGCGCCGAGCAGCGCTGCGCGTGCGACCGAGGCGACGATCTCGTCACGCCCGATGTCGTCCGCTGCGCCGCGATCGGAGCCGTCGACGAGCCGGTCGAGCTCGGCGACCGCGGCCTGCAAGGTCTGCACCATGTTGTCGCCGGCGTCGCCGTCGGCGGCCGGAAACACGTTGAGCGCGTTGATCTCCTCGCGTCGCTGCTCGAGCGCCGCGAGCCCCGCGACCAGCAGTGCCCGGAAGCGAACGACGCTTGGATCGCTGTGATCGCCTCGTCGATCCGCCTCGCCCGGTGCGGACAGCTGGGGCACTACTACGCGGCTTTGGTGACCTTGCCCGCCTTCAGGCAGCGCGTGCAGACGTACACGCGTCGCGGGGTGCCGCCGTCGTCGATCCGGACCCGCTGGAGGTTGGGGTCGAACCGGCGCCGTGTCGCGACCATCGAGTGGCTGCGGTTGTTGCCGAACGACGGGCCCTTGGCGCACACGTGACAGATCTTGGCCATCGCGGGCAGTATAGGAGCTCTAATGTCGAAATCCGCGCGCCGCCTGCCAATCCGTCCGCGGTCGTCACGGAGCCCCCAAGCGGCCGTGTCGATCACTAGCATTTGCACGCGCAAGCTCGTGCCAGCCGATCGTCTCGACAGGGCCCAAGCGCGCAGATGAGCTCGTCGCCCAAGGCACCCGGCGAGTCAGCTCCGCCGTTCTCGCTGCCCGATCGCTACCGGATCCGGCGCCATCTCGCGAACGGCGGGATGGCGACGGTGTGGTGCGCCGAGGACCGGCAGCTGGACCGCAGCGTCGCGATCAAGGTGCTCGCCCAGCGCTTCGCGGACGACGCCGAGGCTGTCCGCCGGTTCAAGCGCGAGGCGCGCGCGGCCGCCCGCGTGGGCACTCACCCGCACGTCGCGACCGTCTACGACGTCGACGTCACGCCGCCCGACGCGGACGGTCCGGGCCGCGCCTTCATCGTGATGGAGTACCTCGCCGGGGGCACCGTCGCCGACGCGATCCGCCTCGACGACATCCGCCGCCAGGAGGCCATCCGCTGGCTGCGCGAGGCCGCCTCCGCACTCGATCACGCGCATGCCGCCGGGATCGTGCACCGCGACATCAAGCCCGCGAACTTCCTGCTGGACCGTAGCCGGATCCTGCACGTCGCCGACTTCGGGATCGCGCGGCTGACGAGCGAGGAGACGATCACCTCTCCCGACCAGCTGTTCGGAACCGCCGCCTACTTATCCCCGGAGCAGGCGCTCGGCCACGAGGCAACGAGCGCCTCGGACCGCTACGCGCTGGCGGTGGTCGCGTTCGAGCTGCTCGTCGGCGAGCGGCCGTTTCACTCGCCGCACTTCAGCGCGCAGGCCCGCCAGCACATCGAACAGCCGCCGCCGGCGGCGTCGGAGCGCAACCGGACGATCCCGCCCGCCGTCGACGCGGTGCTCGCCGCCGGCCTCGCCAAGGATCCATCCGAGCGTCCCGCCACCGCCGACGAGTTCGTGCGCGCGCTCGAGTCCGCGCTCGGGGAGCGCCGACCTCCGCATCGGCAGGTTCCGCCCCGCCACGTGACCGGGCCCGCGATTGGGGCGCCCGACGCGCTGACCGCCGCCGCCCGTGGCGGACGCGGTCGCGCCGCGTCGCGGTCGGTCGCCGCAGCAGCCGCCGCCGAGCGCCGGCCGCGTGAAACGCCGATGTGGACGCCGAGCTCGCCCCCGCCGCCGACCGACAGCACGCGCAAGCGCCGGCGGCTCGCCGCGCTTGGCGCGCTGCTCGGAGTCGTGGCCGTCGTCGCAGTCGCGGTCGCGGCCGCCACCGGCGCGTTCAGCGGCGCGTCCGCCCACACGTCGACCGCAAGCGCACGCGCGCACAAGCGCCACCACGGGTCGAACGGGTCGGCCAAGCGGGCGGCAACCACGCAGGCGGCGGCGAACTCGACGCCGAGCCCGGCGGCGCTGGAGGCGACCGGCCACCGGCAGATGCTCGCCCACGACTACACGCAGGCGCTGCTGACGCTCAGGCAGGCCGTGTCGAACGCCGACCCGAGGTCCGACACCTACGCCTACGCGCTCTACGACCTCGGCCGCACGATGCTGCTGTCGGGCGACCCCCAGGGGGCGATCCCCGTGCTCCGCAAGCGGCTGGCGATCCCGATCCAGACCGCCACGGTGCAGCACACGCTCGACCAAGCGCTCCGCGCCGTCGGCGCGTCGCAGACGACGCCGGCACCGAGCACGGCCACGTCGCCGAGCACGGCCACGTCGCCGAGCACGACAACCACCACGCAGAGTCAGACGACGACCACGCCGACGACCCCGAGGCGACCGACCGGCGGCGCCGGCATCACCACGCCGCCGTCCCATGGCAACGACAACGGCGGCGCCAAGCAGCCGGGCAGCGGCAACGGGCCCGGCAAGGGCGATCACGGCAACGGGCCCGGCAAGGGCGATCACGGCAACGGTCCCGGCGGTCACGGCCCGCCCGGCCACCGCCCGCCAGACCACAAGCCCGGCAACGGTCCCGGCGGCAGCGGCCCACCCGGCCACGGCAACGGCCCCGGCGACAGCCACGGCGGTGGCAACGGCTCCGGCGGCGCCCCTCCCAGCGGCGGCGCCGGGCTCGAAGGCCAGTTCGCCGTCGAGGCCTGAGCCGGCTTCGAGTCAGCCCGCGATCTGGCGGCGCGCGTGTAGCGCGGCGAGCACCGCCTCGGCGGCATGCGCGCCGGTGTCGCGCTTGTCGCCGCCCGCGACGCGCGCCAGCGCCTGGTCCATCGTGTCGACGGTGAGCACCCCGAACCCGCAGGGGACGCCGGTCTCCAGCGCGACGCGCAAGATCCCGTCGGTCGCCGCCGAGCAGACGTAGTCGTAGTGATCGGTCTCGCCGCGGATCACCGCGCCGAGGCACACGACGCCCTCGAAGCGGCCCGAGCGGGCCGCGTACATGGCGATCGTCGGCAGCTCGAACGCGCCGGGCACCGAAAACGCCGGCGCATCCCGCACGCCCGCCTGCGCAAGCGTCGCGCGGGCGCCGCGCTCCAGCCGCTCGGCGAGATCCTCGTAGAACCGTGCGATGCAGAGCGCGACACGCGGTGCGTCACCGCTCATGTATCGCGGCTGCGACCGCGGTCGGCCTCGTGCTCGGCCTCGATCATCTCCTCGTCGAGCGCGAGCCCCTGGTGGTGCAGGATGTGGCCCATCTTCTCGGCCTTGGCGCGCAGGTAGGCCTCGTTGTGGGGGTTGGGCGCATGCTCGATCGGGACCTGGTCGGTGACCGACAGCCCGTAGCCCGCCAGCCCCGAGATCTTCTTCGGGTTGTTGGTCAGGATCCGAATCGACGTGAGTCCGAGGTCGGACAGGATCTGCGCGCCGATGCCGTAGTCGCGAAGGTCAGCGGGCAGGCCGAGCCGGAGATTGGCGTCGACGGTGTCCAGCCCCTGCTCCTGGAGCTTGTAGGCCCTGAGCTTGTTGAGCAGCCCGATCCCGCGCCCTTCCTGGGCGAGGTACAGCAGCACACCCATGCCCTCGCGTTCGATCATCGCCAATGCCGACTCCAGCTGCTCGCCACAGTCGCAGCGCAGCGAATGGAACACGTCCCCGGTCAGGCACTCGGAGTGGACGCGCACGAGCACGTCCTCGGCGCCCGAGATCTCGCCCTTGATCAGCGCCACGTGGTGCTTTTCGTCAAGCAGCGACCGGTAGCCGACCGCGACGAAGTCTCCGAACGACGTCGGCAGCGTCGTCGAGACGACCCGCTCGACGAGCTTCTCGTGGCGGCGGCGATAGGCGATCAGATCGGCGATCGTGACCATCTTGAGGCCGTGCTTGAAGCAGTACACGGCGAGGTCCTCGCCCCGCGCCATCGTGCCGTCCTCGTTCTGGATCTCGCAGATCACGCCGGCCGGATTCAGGCCCGCGAGCCGGGCGAGGTCGACCGACGCCTCGGTGTGACCGGTGCGTTTGAGCACGCCCCCCGGGTTGGCCTTCAGCGGCCGCACGTGGCCGGGCTTGACGATGTCGGCGGGACCCTTGGTCGAATCGATAGCGACCTGCATCGTGTGTGCCTGGTCGTGGACGCTGATCCCGGTCGTGACCCCCTCGCGGGCCTCGATCGTGACCGTGAACGGGGTCTCGTGCGAGCTCTCGTTCTTGAGCGTCATCATCTCCAGGTCGAGCTCGTCGCAACGCTCTGGCGTCAACGCCAGGCAGATCCAGCCGCCGGCCATGCGCGTCATGAAGTTGATCGACTCGGGCGTGACGAACTGGGCGGCCATCACCAGATCGCCCTCGTTCTCGCGGTTCTCGTCGTCGACGACGACGATCATCTTCCCGGCGGCGATGTCCTCGAGCGCCTCCTCGATCGTCGAAAACGCGGTTTCGGTGGCGGTGGTGGAGCTCATCGTCGGATCAGCCTCTCTACGTATTTGGCCAGCACGTCGACCTCCAGATTGACGATCGTCCCGGTCCCAGCATCGCCGAGGTTGGTGCGCTCGAGCGTCTCCGGGATAAGGGAAACGGTAAACGATCGCTCGCCGAGCGCCGAGACCGTCAACGAGATCCCGTCGACGGTGATCGAGCCCTTGTGCACGACGTAGCGCAGGACCTCGTCTGGAGCCTCGATCTCGACGCGGCGAGAGAACCCATCGGGCGTGACCGACACGATCCGCCCGACGCCATCGACGTGTCCCTGCACGACGTGGCCGCCGAAGCGGTCCGAGACGCGCATCGGCAGCTCGAGGTTGACCAGCGAGCCCGCGCCCGCCTCCGCCAGCGAGCTCAGGCGCAGCGTCTCGTTCATGACCTCGGCCTCGAAGCGGCCGTCACGGACCGCGGTCGCGGTCAGGCAAACGCCGTTGACGGCGATCGAGTCGCCCTCCGACAGCTCGTCGGTCAACGAGCTGGACACCGTCAGCACAACCCCGTCGGCCGAGCGGGCGACGCCAGCGATCTCGCCCAGGTCCGCGATCAGCCCCGTGAACATGCCGCTACCACTCCTTGATTCGCGCCGACACGAGCAGGTCGGAGTCGATCCGCTCGCAGTCGAGCGTCAGTGCCCGAACCGCCTCGGAGATCTGCTCGACGCCCTCGCCCTCGAGCGGGTCGCGGGCGGTCCGGCCGCCGAGGATCACCGGCGCCAAGAACAACCGCACCTCGTCGATCTCGCCGGCGTCGAGGAACACCCCGGCGAGATGCGGGCCACCCTCGAGCATGATCGAGTTGATGCCGGCCGCGCCGAGCTGATCGAGCGCCGACAGCAGCCGCGCCGGCTCGTTGGCGCCGGTCGCGACGATCACCTCGGCGCCGTGGGCCTCGAGCGCAGATGTCGCGCCGCGCGGGGCCGCACGCGAGACCACGACGGTCAGCGCCATCTCGCGGCAGTCGGCGACGAGCTGGCCCGTCAGCGGCAGCCGCGCAAGCGAGTCGAACACGATCCGGCGCGGCTGGCGGATCGGCGTCGGAGTATCGAGCCTGGCCGTCAGCCGTGGATCGTCGGACAGCGCCGTGCCGATCCCCACCGCGACCGCGTCGCACTCGGCGCGCCACTGGTGCGAGCGGGCCCGCGACGCAGGCCCGGAGATCCATTTCGAGTCACCGCTTACGGTCGCGACCTTGCCGTCGAGCGTCATCGCCGACTTGAACAGCACCCATGGACGTCCCGTGCGCGCGTGCTTGCGAAACGGCTGGTTGAGCAGGCGCGCGCGGTCGGCGAGGTCGCCGTCGGCGAGCACGATCTCGACGCCCTCGTCGCGCAGGATCCCGAGGCCGCGGCCGGACGCATGCTCGGACGGGTCGTCGGAGGCGACGACGAGGCGGCGGATGCCGGCGGCGCTGATCGCGTCGGTGCACGGCGGCGTGCGGCCCTCGTGGGCACACGGCTCCAGCGACACGTACATGGTGGCGCCGTCCAGCGAGTGATCGCCGGCCGCCACGATCGCCTCGACCTCTGCGTGCGCGCCTCCGACCTTGCCGTGGAAGCCCTCGCCGAGAACCTCGTCGTGCTTGGCGATCACCGCTCCCACGAGCGGGTTGGGCGACACCCAGCCGCGCCCCTGCTCGGCGATCTCGATCGCCCGCGCCAGATGCCGGCGATCGGTGTCGGTGGACTGGGTCATCCTCCTCGCTTAATCTAGTCGCCGCGTCTGCCGATCCCAGGCCGTTTCTAGCCCATCGCGCAGCGCCCGATCCGCAATCGGTACACGCTCAGCTCCGGCCCCGGGCGCACGTACTGGCTCGGGTAGTAGTCGATCGACCAGTCGAAGCTGAACGGCACCGCCCGCTTGGTGGTCGAGAACGGGCTGACGTGGTATTCGAGCGTCGCGTCGTTGGCCAGCTGCGCGTAGTACGCGATCGCCTGCGGCGCGATCTTCGGTTGCGCGAACGAGCGGCCCGCCTGCAGCGATCCGATCACGACCCAGCAGTACCCGGCCTTGGCGTACTCGCTCAACAGCTCCGGCCGCAGCGACCGCTCGTACTGATCCAGACCCACATACACGTGCTCGCCCTTGGGCAGGTGCCGGTCGTGGTCGTGGATGTCGACGTCGGTGATGTTCGTGTCCCACAGCTTCCAGCGCGCCCCGCTGGGCGTGGCCGAGCCGACGCGACCGACGTCGAAGCCCCAGTTGTCGGAGACGATCGGCTCGACGACGATCTTCGAGCCCGCCGGCACGTGCTTGACCATCCATGCGCGGGTCAGGTTGCGGGTGTCCGGGCGCGACAGCACGAGATCGGAGTGCAGCACCGTAGTCACGCTCTGCGCCAGCAGCAGCACGGTGGTGCCCGCGATCACGACCGGCGCCGGCACGCGGCGCCGCGCGATCAGCCAGCGTGCGAGCGTCACCGCGCCGTAGGCGCCGAGCAGCGCCACGATCGGAAACGTCGGCATCAGCCAGCGGCCGAAGAACCGCTGCTGGTCGCCCATGTAGATGATGAACGCAATCGGCGCCGGGATCAGGACCAGCGCCGCCCCCAGCCGGCGTCGCGCGAGCAGCGCGACGGCGCCGCCGATCGCGGCCAGCGCCGGCACCCACCCCAGCCCCCAGGTGTACGTCCACACGTAGAACGCGGTGCCGCTGGAGGCGGTCGTGCCGAGCTTCTCGGGGTTGGACCCCGCCGCCAGCGCCTGCTGGGTGCTGACGCCGTGATGAAAGGCCGGGAAGTCCAGCACCACGTACGGGTTGGCGATCACGAACGCGAGCACCGCGACCGCCGCGCACAGCGCCAGCCGCCACAGCGACTGCGCGACGGTCCGTCCCGAGAGGCCGTCGCACAGGCACGCCGCCAGCAGGCACACGAACGCGATCGCGCCCGTGTACTTGGTCGCGGCCGCGACCCCGCAGCCGATCCCGGCGATCACGTAGTCGCGCCGGGCGCCATTGCGCAGCACCCCCGCCGCTCCGTACAGCGTCAGCGCCACCGGGGCCAGCGTCGGGGTGTCGTTGAGCGCCAGGTGGCTGTAGAAGATCGGCAGGAACGCAAGCCCGAAGATCGCCGCCGCGACGAGCCCGACGGTGCGGTTGAAGAGGCGCACGCCTGCCAGGTAGGTGAGCCACACCGAGATCGTGCCGAGCACCGCGACGACGACCCGCGCCACGACGAACACGTCGGCGGGATGCGCCGCGTACGCGCGGCTGACGGCGTCGGCGGACCCGAACCACAGCTCGAAGACGATGTTGAGCAGGTACGAGTAGGCGGGCGGGTTGAGGAAGTAGTTGGGGTTGTAGTCGTGGCTGAAGTAGGCGATCGCGCGCGGCACGTAGTGGCGCGCCTCGTCGGAGTTGTAGGAATAGGGCAGCCCCTGCTTGATCCCCCACAGCCGCAGCCCGAGCGTCGCCAGCAGCAACAGCACAAGCGCGATCCGGTGCAGGTTGCGCTCGGTCGTGCGCGCGTTGGCGCGGAGCTGCTCGTCGCCGCCGGCGCGCGCCGGCCGGGCAGCTTGGCGCACGCCGCCGCCCCCGGGGCGCGGGCGCAGCCGCTCGGGCCACCGGGCGCCTGGCCGACCGCCCACGCGCGACGGCTTGTCCGCGGGTACCGCGTCCATGATCGGGCCGCTCCTCCCGCTACCGTTTGGCCGTGGTCTGCCGGCCTGCGACGGCGGCGCGGCGCCCGCGGACAATGTTGGAGACGCGGTATTCAGACATGAAGCTGATCATCCAGATCCCCTGTTTCAACGAAGCCGAGCAGCTGCCGCACACGTTGTCGCAGCTGCCGCTCAAGCTCGACGGGTTCGACACGGTGGAATGGCTGATCATCGATGACGGCTCAACGGACGAGACGATCCAGGTGGCCAAGGACGCGGGCGTCCACCACGTGGTCCGTCTCACGAACCACAAGGGCCTGGCCGCCGGCTTCCAGGCCGGGCTCGACGCGGGGCTGAAGCTCGGCGCGGATGTGATC
The DNA here is from genome assembly GCA_036273655.1 of Solirubrobacteraceae bacterium. Taxonomy (GTDB): domain Bacteria; phylum Actinomycetota; class Thermoleophilia; order Solirubrobacterales; family Solirubrobacteraceae; genus Palsa-465. The sequence continues at coordinate 37,987 of DASUHF010000106.1, forward strand.
GTAAACACCGACGCCGACAATCAGTACGAAGCGGCCGACATCCCCAAGCTCGTCGCGCCGATCCTGCGCGGCGAGGCCGACATGGTGATCGGCGATCGCCAGGTCGCCTCCAACGAGCACTTCTCGTGGGCCAAGCGCCGGCTGCAGCGGCTCGGCTCGTGGGTCGTGCGCCAGGCCTCGTCGACCGAGGTGCCCGACACGACCTCGGGATTCCGCGCCTACAACCGCGAGGCGGCGCTGCAGATGCAGGTCGTCTCGAAGTTCACGTACACGCTCGAGACGATCATCCAGGCCGGCAAGCTGACGGTCGCGGTCGACCACGTGCCGATCCGCACGCATGCCAAGACCCGAGAGTCGCGGCTGTTCCCGTCGATCCCCGCCTACATCCGCCGCAACGGCCTGTCGATCTTCCGGATCTACTCGCAGTACGAGCCGCTGCGGGTGTTCTGGACCGGGGCGCTGGTGATGGGCGTGCTCGCGCTGGCCGCCTTCGTGCGCTTCCTGATCCTGTTCATCGGCGACCCCCACAAGGCGACCGGCCACATCCAGTCGCTGATCCTCGGCGGCGTCCTGTTCAACGCCGCAATGCTGCTCGGCGCGCTTGGCGTAATTGGCGACCTGCTCGCGGCACAGCGGACGCTGTCGCAGCGCACGTTCGAGCGGGTTCGCCGAATCGAGCTGCAGCTCGGCGTCAAACCCTCCCACTACGAGCCAGGGCATCCAGGCGGCGCTGGACCGGGCGGCGCGGGCTCCGGCGACGCTGACGGCCCCGGCCCGGGCGGCTCCGAAGGGCCGGACCCGGACGGCCCAGCAGCAGGTCCCGCTGACTCGGGCCGATCGAGCTCGTCGCGGGAGCGGCTCGGGGTATGACCGCCGCCGCGGCTGTCCCCACCGGCAACACATTCGACAAGTACGGCTCGACCAACCCGGTCGTCCGGCGGCTGATGTCGCGCTTCGAGCGCAACGTTGGCGAGCTGTTTGCGCAGGCGGCGCCCGAGTCGGTGCTCGACATCGGATGCGGCGAGGGCGTGCTGACCGAGCAGTGGGCGCGCGCGCTCGGAAACGGACCCGTGGTTGGCATCGATCTGGAGGATCCCAAGCTCCGCGCTGAGTGGGCGGCGCGGACGCGCCCGAACCTGCGCTTTGAGGCGATGCCCGTCGAGACACTTTCGTTCGAGGACGACGAGTTCGATCTGGTCGCCGCCACCGAGGTGCTCGAGCACGTCTCCGATCCGGGGCTGGCGGTCGCGGAGATGGCGCGGGTCGCGCGGCGCTGGCTGCTGGTGTCGGTGCCCCACGAGCCGCTGTGGCGGATCCTCAACGTCGCTCGTGGCGCCTATCTGCGTGATCTCGGCAACACCCCCGGCCATCTGAACCACTGGAGCCGGGCCGGCTTCCAGCGGCTGCTCAGCGCCCACGGCCAGGTCATCGAGACGCGCTCGCCGTTCCCCTGGACGATGCTGCTTGTCCGGGTCTGAGAGCGCGGAGCGGTCGTTCGCCTCCGGCGCGCGGATCCTGTCGATCGGGATCGCGTCGACCGGGATCTTCACGTTCGCCTACCTGGCGACGTCCAGCCACGTGTTGTCAAAGGGCGACTACGCGCTGATCTCCCTGTGCTGGTCGATCATGTTCGTGATCCTGTCGGTGATCTATCGGCCGATCGAGCAGCTGCTGTCGCGCACGATCGCCGACCGCCGCGCGCGCGGCCTGCGCGGCCATCCGCTGCGCGTCCCGGCCGCGATCCAGTTCGGCTTCGCACTCGTGTTCGTCGCGGTCGCGCTGGCGCTGCGCGGTGTGATCGTCGACGACGTCTTCCAGGGGTCGTCGACGCTGTACTGGATCCTGTTCGTCGGCGTGATCGCCTACGCGGCGAGCTATTTCGCGCGCGGCTGGCTGGCCGGCCACCAGTACTTCGCGCTGTACGGCGGCCTCGTGTTTCTGGAGTCGACGTCGCGTTTTCTGTTTCCGCTGGCGGTCGCGGTCGGGATCGGCTCGGGCCTCGGCGCGGTTGGGCTCGGGATGGCCGTCGCGCCGTTCGCGTCGCTGTCGGTGATGCCGTTCGCGCTGCAGCGGCTGCGGGCGCGCGCCGCCGCCGATGCGGGGGCCGGCACCGGTGCACAGTCGCCCGTGAGCGCCGGTGCACAGTCGCCCGTGAGCGCCGGTGTGCGGGCGCGCGCGGGCGCCGTGTCGCCGGCGGGCGACCACGATGTCCTGGATCCGACCGAGATCCCCGTCGTCGACGCCGCCGCCGAGGGCGTCGCCGCCGCGCAGGCCGAGGAGGACGCCACGCACCTGTCGATGCGTCACGGCACCGGCTTCGCGGTGTCGGTGCTGGGGATCATGTTCTCTGAGCAGACGTTGATGAACGCCGGGGTGCTGATCGTCGCGGCGGGTGCGGGCGGCACCAACATCACCAGCGGCCTCACCGGATTCGTCTTCAACGTGATGCTGATCGTCCGCGCGCCGCTGCAGCTGTTCCAGGCGATCCAGACCTCGATCCTGCCGCATCTGGCGGGGCTGGAGGCGCGCGAGTCGGGCGCCGCGTTTCGCCACGCGGTGCGCGTGACCGTGCTCGTGATCGCCGCCTTCGGGCTGGCGGTCGCGCTCGGGCTGCTGGCGATCGGCCCGCCGGTGATGAAGATCTTCTTCTCGACCAAGGCCGGACACTACGACCGCTTCGGGCTGGCGCTGGTCGGCCTCGGGATGGGGCTGCACCTGATCTCGGGCACGCTCAACCAGGCGGCGCTGGCGCGCGGCCGCGCCGCCGGGGCCGCCGCCTGCTGGCTGACCGCGGCCGCGCTATTCGTCGCCTTCCAGCTCGTCGACATCGCACACGATCGCGTGTGGCGGGTCGAGATCGGCTACTTCGGGGCGACCGCGGTGCTGTGCACGCTGCTGTGGCTGCTGTACGAACGCGGTCCGCGCGCCGACGGGGTCGCCGCCGCCGCGCCGGCGCCCGCGACCTGAGCGCGCGCACGCGAGCGAACTTCGTCACGTTGCTGCGGCTCGCATAACACGAGCCTGATCCTGACCGTCATTTTCACCGAAAACGGGGGCCCGGCGGGCGCCGACGGGAATATGTGCGGTCACACCGCAGATTTTCCCGTCGCCCCGCGGCCGCGACCGGTAAACGTGGAAATGTTCGGGCGGCGACGTCTGTGGCCCCCGGCAGCCGCCCCGGGCACGCACGCCGGCGCGGGCACCAGCGGGCCCGCGGCCACCGGAACGAGCGTCGCTCAGCCGGTGCCGGCGATTTCGGCGAGCCGCAGGTAGGACGCGGCCGGGTCGGGCGAGCCGAACACCGCCGAGCCGGTCACCAGCAGGTTCGCGCCCGACCGCACGCACGTCGTGATCGTCTGCTCGTGCACGCCGCCGTCGACCTCGAGCGCCACCCGCGCGGGCAGCATCTCCCGCAGCAGCTCGAGCTTGGCCGCCGAGCGCGGGATGAACGACTGGCCCCCCCAGCCCGGGTTGACGCTCATGCACAGCGCCAGGTCGAGCGCGTCGTCGGCGACATCCGTCAACGCCCGCGCCGGCGTCGCCGGGTTGAGCGCGGCACCAGCCGTGCAGCCGGCGTCGCGAATCGCCTGCAGCGCGTAGTGCAGGTGCGGGGTCGCCTCGGCGTGGATCGTGATCCCGTCGGCCCCGGCGCGCGCGATGTCCGCGACATGACGCTCCGGGTGCTCGACCATCATGTGCACGTCGACGAACCCGCCCGCGTCATGGACGAGGTCGGCGACCGCGGAGACGACGACCGCGCCGAACGTGATCGGCGGGACGAAGTGCCCGTCCATCACGTCGACGTGGATCATGCGGGCGCCGGCCTCCAGCACCTCGGACACCTGCGCGCCGAGCCTTCCGAAGTCCGCCGACAGGATCGAGGGCAGGACCTCGCGCCGCGTCAGCAGCGCCCGCCGTTCGGTGTTCGTGTCCGGCGCGGTCACACCGGGACGAGCATCGAGCCGTGGCAGTTGTTGCAGGCGACGATCGCGGTCGTCGACATGCGCACGATCGTCGAATGCTCACCGCAGTTGGGGCACACGGACACGAGCTCGTAGCGCTGCAGGCAATAGACGCAGCGATAGTGCCCCGGCACCGCGGTCGGACGGAGCCATGGCTCGTGGCAGTGGGGGCACTCGGGGCCGAGGTTGAGCGCTGGTTCGGTCACTGGCGAAGTACGAGACTAACCGGTCCTCCCCACGTCATCGACGTCGCAGGCGCGCGACGAAGAACCCGTCGGTTCGGTGTGAGTGTGGCAGCAGTTGCAGATACCGGCTCTCCCGATCGGAATCGTACGCCGGCTCGACCATGAAATCCTCGTTGCTAGCGCAGAATCGGTCGACGATCGCCTCGCTCTCGGCCGCGGAGATCGTGCAGACCGAGTAGACGAGCACGCCGCCGGGTCGCACCGCCGCCGCGGCGGCTGCCAGCACTCGCTCCTGCAGTGCCGCCGTCTCGGCGATGCGCTCGGGGCTCGTGCGCCAGCGCAGGTCGGGACGCGACTGCAGCGTCCCCAGCCCGCTGCACGGTGGATCGACCAGCGCCCGATCGAATGGGCCGTCCGGCGCCGGCTCGGCCGCATCGGCGACCCTGACGATCGCCGACCGGGCACGCATCCGGGCAAGCGTCCGTCGCAGTCCGTCGGCGCGCTGGGGGTTTCGCTCGACGCAGACGACCGTCCCTTCTCCTCCCATCAGCGCGGCCAGCTGCGTGGCCTTCGCACCGGGGGCCGAACACAGGTCGAGCACCCGCTCGCCGGGCGCCGGCGCAAGCACCCGGGCCGGCGTCATCGACCCGCGCGACTGGGGCATGATCATGCCCTGCGCCCACAGCTCCGACCCGTGCGCGTCGAACGGCCCGTCGAGGATCAGCGCATCCGGGAAGCCGGGCGCCGGAGAGGCGCCGACCGGCAGCCGCTGCGCGACCTGCTCGACGGTCGCGACCAGCGAATTGACGCGCAGCGCCGACTCGGCCGGCTCGTTGATCGCCGCAAGGAGCGCCCGGGCCTGATCGGCGCCGAGCTCGTCGAACCAGAGCCGCGCCAGCCACACCGGGACCGAGCGCAGCAGCGCCGCGCGCTCGGGCGTCGTGTCGTCCATCGCGGCCAGCAGCTCGCGCCCGTCGCGGATCGTGCGGCGCAGGACCGCGTTGACGAGACCGGCGGCGCGGGGCGCGTCGGCCTTGGCGAGCTTGACCGATTCGTCGACCGCGGCGTGCTCGGCGACGCCGTCGAGCAGCAGCAGCTGCGCGGCGCCGAGCCGGAGCACCGCGAGCACGGGCGGCTGCAGCCGGCCCGTGGGCCGCCCAGCGAGCGTCTCGATCACGTGGTCGAGCGTTGCGCGACGCTGCACGACGGAATACGACAGCGCCATCGCGAACGAACGTTCGTTCGTGGGCAACGAAGCGGCCTCGGCGTGCAGCGCGCGATCGGCGTAGGCCCCCTGCTCGAACACCCGCCGGACGACGCGGTACGCGCACGCGCGCGCCGGCGACGCGGCCTCGACGCCGCGCGTCCGGGGGCCCCGCGCGCCCGGCCCCCGCGTCTCCGGGCCGCGTACGTCGGAGCCGCCCGGCGCAGTGCCGCCGCGTGCGTCGGGTCCCCGCGTCTCCGGGCCGCGTACGTCGGAGCCGCCCGGCGCAGTGCCGCCCTTTCCGGTGCCGCGCGCCGGGTTCGCCATCACGATCGCCGGCCGCGCAGGAACGCGGCGGCGTCCATCGCGCGCCGGCCCGGCGGCTGCACGACGTCGAGCGCCAGCGTCGTCTGTTCGCCGCAGCCGAGCAGCACCTCATCGGCCGTAAACGCCAGCTCCCCGGCTGTGGGGTCGCCGCCACGCCGGGCGCGCGCCGTCGCCGCGAGCACCCCGAGCCGCTCGCCGTCGGCCGTGAGCACGGCGGCGCCGATGTGCGGCGTCAGCGCCCGCACCCGGCGCTCGCACGCCTGCGCAGTCGCGGCGGGGTCGAGCAGCCGGTCCTCGGCCGTGATCTTGTCGGCGTATGTCGCCGCCGTCCCATCCTGCTCGGTGAACGTCAGCTGCGCCGGACCGGCGTCGAGCGCCTGCAGCAGCAGCCCGGCGCCGAGCGCCGCCAGTCGCACCGACAGCGTCCCGTACGTGTCCTGCGCCCCGATCGGTTCCTCGGCAGCGAGCGCCACCGGCCCTGAGTCAAGCTCGGCGGTCACGCGCATGATCGTCGCACCGGTTCGCTCGTCGCCGGCGATGATCGCGCGCTCGACCGGGGCGGCGCCGCGCCAGCGCGGCAGCAGCGACGGGTGGACGTTGAGCATCAGATGCTCGGACAGCAGCGGCTCGCGAATCATCGCTCCGAACGCGCACACGACGACGGTTTCGGGCGCGGCCGCGGCGATCGCCGCGCGCCCCTCGTCATCGTTGACGGTCGCGGGCTGGCGCAACTGCAGTCCGAGCGCGCGGGCACGCTCGGCGACCGGCGGCGACTGCAGGCGCCGCCCGCGGCCGCGTGGCCGGTCGGGACGGGTGATCACCAGCGCTGGTCGGTGGGCGCTCGCGGCAAGCGCCTCGAGCACGATCGCGGCGAACTCGGACGTGCCCAGGTAGACGGTGCGCACCGCGCTGGCCTGCCGCCGGCGCCGCGGCCGGTCAGCCGTCGCCGAGCGCCGCGCGCAGCGCCTTCATCGCCTGCTTGCGCTCCGCGCGCGACGTGCGGTCGAGGATCAGCACGCCGTCGAGGTGGTCGATCTCGTGCTGGATCACGCGCGCCTCCAGCCCCGATGCCTCGATCGTGATCGGCTCGCCATGCTCGTTGAACGCCTTGACGCGGACGTGCACGGGCCGCTCCACCTCGACGTGGACGGCCGGCAGGCTGAGGCAGCCCTCCTCGGCAGACTCAAGCTCTGACCCCGACCACTCCACCTCGGGGTTGACGAGCGCCGCGACCGGCGCCTGCTGCTGTGCGCGGTAGACGAGTACCCGATGCAGCACGCCGAGCTGGGTCGCGGCGAGGCCCACGCCGATCGCATCGGTCATCAGCTCCCCCATCCGCTGCACCTCGTCGCGCAGCGCGTCGTCGAAGCGGTCGACCGGCCGCGCTTTGGTCCGCAGCACCGGATCGCCGAACTTGCGCACGTGCGCGAGCGCGGCCTCGCGTCGCGCGGCCTGCTCGGGGTCGAGGTGTTCCTCCTCGGCAGGGTCGGTGTCCTCGACCTCGATCTCGTCAGGATCGAGCTCGTCGACTGCCGTTTGGGTCTGATCGCTCACGTCTGTAAGTCTAGGTACAGGCGCTTCCAGCGGCCCGGTGTCCGCTCCTGGCGAGCCGGTGCCGGCGCGACCTCACACCGGGTCCACGTCGACGCTGACCGCGACCCCGTGCCGCGCCGCCTTGGGCGCGACCACGTCGACGGCGGCCCCGACGGCCTCGATCGCCGACGCGCGATCGCCCGCCTTGACGAACACCTGGCTGCGGAACCGCCCGCGCAGCCGAAACAGCGGCGCCGGCCCGAGCACGGCGGCGCCGTCGACGACGATCCGCTCGTGGATCTGGGTTGCGGCGCTTGCCGCGGCCGGTTCGCTCTCGGCCGAGCACACCACGCGGATCAGCGACGCGAACGGCGGGTAGTGCAGCGCTCGCCGGCGACGCAGCTCGTCGGCGACGAACCCGTCGGAGTCGTGCTCGGCGGCGAACCGCAGCGAGCGCGCCTCGGGCGCCAGTGTCTGCACGAGCACGCGGCTGGACGCGCTATCTCCGGGGTCCGCGCCCGATGCTCCTCGCCCGGTGCGCCCGGCGAGCTGCGTGACGAGCGAGAACGTTCGCTCCTCGGCGCGGAAGTCCGGGAACCGCAGCGTCTGGTCGGCGTCGATCACGACCCCGAGCGAGACGTCGGGGAAGTCGTGGCCCTTGGCGACCATCTGCGTGCCGACGAGCACCCCCGCGCGGGCCGCCTGGAACGCCTGCAGCGTCCGTGCGCGCGCCCGCAGCGTCGCGGCATCGGCGTCGAGCCGGAAGATCGGGAAGCAGTCGTCGCCCAGGCCCTCGCGCAGCTCGTGCTCGATCCGCTCGGTGCCGGCGCCGTGGCGTGCGACCGACACCGACGCGCACTGCGGGCAGCGGTCGGGGACGCGCTCGCGGTGACCGCAGTGGTGGCAGGCGACGAACGACCCGTGACGATGCAGCACGAGCGCGACCTCGCAGTTGGGGCACAGCCACACGCGCCCGCAGCTGCGACACGACAGGAAGTTCGACCAGCCGCGGCGGTTGAGCAGCAGGATCGCCTTGCCGCCCGCCTGACGCAGATCGGCGAGCGCCATCCGCGTGTCCGGATGCAGCGGATGGTGGCTTGAGCGCATGTCCAGCAGTCGCACCGGCGGCATCGGCCGCCCGTCGACGCGCTCGGGCAGCCGCAGGCGTCGCAGCCCGTGCACGCTCTCGGGCCGCGGCGTGGCCGAGCCGAGCACGAGCGTGGCACCGTGCTTCAAGGCGCGGCGGCAGGCGACCGTACGCGCGTCGTAGCGCGGGTCGCCCTCGTGCTTGTAGGAGCCCTCGTGCTCCTCGTCGACGACGATCAGCCCGATCCGCTCCAGCGGCGCGAGCACCGCCGAGCGCGGGCCGACGCACACCCGCGCCTGCCCGCGGCGCAGCCGCATCCACTCGTCGTGGCGCTCGCCCTGGGTGAGCGCCGAGTGCAGCACCGCGACGACATCCCCGAACCGCGACTGAAAGCGCCACAGCGTCTGCGGGGTCAGCGCGATCTCGGGCACGAGCACGATCGCGGTGCGGCCCGCGGCGAGCACCGCCTCGACCGCGCCGAGGTACACCTCGGTCTTCCCCGAGCCGGTGACGCCGTGCAGCAGCAACTCGGTGAACGTGTCCCCCGCGATCGCCCTCAGCACCTCGTCCAGCGCCGTTTGCTGGTCCGCCGTCAGCGGCGGCGCACTCGCCGACGCCGAACCGACGGCATGGGCGGCCGGACGCCGTGGACGGATGCCGTGACCGATCGCGACGAGGCCGCGGCCCTCCAGTCGTCGCAACGCCGCGGTCCCGAGCTCGGACGCGGTCGTGGGCCCGGCGCGCTCCAATGTGCCCAGCAGCTCGCGCTGGGCGTCGGTCAGCCTCGGCGCCGGGATCTCCCCGTCGGAATGCAGCGCGGCGCGGCCGGCGTCGGTCAGCTCCGCGGTCAACACGCGCTTGGCGCCGCGGCCCTGGGCGGCGCCGGGAGCAAGCATCAACGACAACGCCCGCGCCGGCGTCGAGCAGTATTCGCGCGCCATCCAGTGCGCCAGCGCCACGAGCTCCGGCGTAAGCGCGGCGTCGAGCAGCCCGTCGGGCTCCGACAGCTTCTCGGGCTGCAGCTCCGAGTGGTCGCTGAGCCCGGTCACGACGCCGAGCGTCCGCTGGCGGCCGAACCGGATCCGCAGCACCGACCCGACCGTCACGGTTCCGTTGAGGGCGTCTCCGAGCCGGTAGTCGAACGTTCCCCGCACGGCGCGGGTGCGGGTCAGCGGCTGGACCTGCGCGATCACCTCACCGAATCTATGCGGCGTCGCGGCGGTGCACGCGACCGGTGCCGAACGCGCCGCTATGTGCGTTGCAAAACCGCGATTCCCGGTCGGGTCGGCCGGTTCCAAGCACCGAGCGGACTGGGCGGCGTCAGCAAGAACTCGCCAAGTTAGGCCCCGAGACAGTCGCTTGGCGGATCCCTACACCCCTGCCCACCAGCATTCACCACACCAGCCGCAGACCGGCCACTCTGGCGATTTCTTCACCAAATTAGCCGCCCTCCGGTCCGCGCCCGGTCTCCCTTCTTCCCTGCTGCCGTTCTCCTTCGCCGGCCTCCCCATCAGCGTGCCGCCGCGCGCGTCCGTCGCCGAAAGAGCGATCACTCGTACGGCGCGTACCGGCTGTGCAGCATCAGATCGTTGCCGTCCGGGTCGGTGAAGAACGCCATGTGGCAGACGCCCGTGTCGAACGTGTCGCCCACGAACGCGACGCCCTTGGACTCGAGCTCGGCGCGTGCGGCGGCGACGTCGTCGACGTGCAGCGCGAGATGTCCGTTCTTCTGCGGCGCGAACGGCATTCCGAGCCGCTTCGGCTCCCAGATGGCCAGGCACGTCTGCCCCGCCCAGAATTCGAATCGGCCATGGTCATCGGGCCGCAGCCCAAGTGTCTCGCCGTAGAACCGTCGCGAGCGCTCGGCGTCCTCGGACGGGATCGCGGCGAAGTCAAGCTTCGAGATCATTCTTCTCCCTTTCTGGCGGTAGGTGCGCTGGGCCGCGCGTCGACCCTCGCGATCCCCTCACGGTCGCAGTCAATGCGGTCGGCTTTGGCCCTCTGCGGACGCCCGTTCAGCGGCCGCGCCGGCCCGTTCGCACCCGCTCGTCGCGCTCGACGAAGTCGATGATCGCCGGCACGCCCTCGAGCCGATAGCGCTCACGCAGGCGGTTTTCGACGAAGTAGGCGTAGTCGCGGGTCACCCGCGCGCGGGAGTTGACCTGGATCGAGAATCGCGGCGGCCGCTCCGCGGTCTGGGTCATGAACAGCAGGCGCAGGCGGTGGCCGGAGGCGGCCCCCTTGCCGCCCGCCCCGACCGGGGGCTGGCGCGCGGCGACGACCTCGGACAGGAAGCGGTTGAGCTGCGGCGTCGGGATCCGAGTGCGGCTGCGGTCGGCAAGCGCGACCGCCTCGATCAGCAGCCGCTCGACGTGGCGCCCGGTCTTGGCCGAGGCGGTCAGCACCCGCGGGCGCAGCCGCAGCTTCTTATGCGCCTTCGCTCGCTCGTGGTCGAGGTCGACATCGGTGGCGATGTCCCACTTGTTGAGCACGAGCGCGGTCGCGCAGCCCGAGCGCATCGCGAGCTCGGCGATCCGCAGGTCCTGGCTGGTGACCCCATCGGTCGCGTCGCACACGACGAGCGCCACGTCGGCGCGCTGGGCGGCGCGCTGGGAGCGCAGCGACGTGTAGTACTCGACGGAGTCTCCGACCTTCGCCTGGCGACGGATCCCGGCGGTATCGACGAGCACGATCCGGCGGTCCGCGAACGTGATCGGCCAGTCGATCGCATCGCGGGTGGTGCCGGCGACCTCGGACACGATCACGCGCTCGGCGCCGGCGAAGCGGTTCAGCAGCGACGACTTGCCGACGTTCGGGCGGCCGATCAGCGCGAGCCGCACGGTGTCGTCGGCCTCCTCATCGTCGGCGGATTCGGACCCGCCCACCCCGCCCGCGTCGAGCGCCGCGATCCGGTCCAGCAGGTCGCCGGTGCCCAGCCCCTGCGCGGCCGAGACCGCGATCGGGTCGCCGAGCCCGAGCGAGTGAAACTCGGCGGCGAGCGGCATGTCGCCGACGGAATCGACCTTGTTGGCGGCGACGAGCACCGGCAGCGATCCTCGCCGCAGCAGATCTGCCATCTCCTCGTCGCCCGGCCGCAGCCCGGCCTTGGCGTCGACCACGAGCACGGCCGCGTCAGCGTCCGCGAGCGCCGCGCGCGACTGCTCCTGGATCTGGCGGGCGAGCGAGTCGCGCTGATGCAGATCGACGCCGCCGGTGTCGATCAGCGTCAGCGGCCGGCCGTTCCACTCGGTCCGCAGCTCCTTGCGGTCGCGGGTGATGCCGGCGCGCTCGTGCACAACCGCCTCCCGCGACTGGGTGAGGCGGTTGACGAGCGTGGACTTGCCCACGTTCGGATAGCCGACGATCGCGACCTTCATGACGAGCGAGAGGGTACGCGACCGTCCTAATGCGACCCGCTTGCAGTTGCATCACGATATCTATAAGTTGCAGCGATGCGTGCCGCCCGCGCCGTCCGGAGCTGTTGGTCGCGCCTCGACGGTGGGCAGCGGCGCACGCTCGGGCTGATGCTCGCGGCGGTCGCGGCACTCCACGTGCTCGGCTTCGCGATGCTGCTCGGGCTCGTGGCGCCTCACGACTACCGTCTCGGCGCCTCGGGCACGTTCACGGCCGGAATTGGGATCACCGCATATACGCTCGGGATGCGCCACGCCTTCGACGCCGACCACATCTCAGCGATCGACAACACGACCCGCAAGCTGATGGCCGAGGGCAAGCGGCCGATGAGCGTCGGCTTCTGGTTCTCGCTCGGCCACTCGACGATCGTGTTTGGGCTGGCGCTGGCGATCTCGCTCGGCGTCCGCGCGGTCGACGGCCCGGTGAGCGACTCGGGGTCGCGGTTGCACGACGTCACCGGCTGGATCGGCACGACCATCTCGGGGACGTTTCTGTACGTGATCGCCGCGCTCAACGTCGTGATCCTCGTCGGGATCCTCCGGATGTTCGCCGAGATGCGCAGCGGCCGCTACGACGAGGCCGCGCTCGAGCGCCGGCTCGACGATCGCGGGCTCATGAACCGGTTCTTCGGCCGGCTCACGAAGGCGGTCGACCGGCCGGCACAGATGTATCCGATCGGGATGCTGTTCGGTCTCGGCTTTGACACCGCGACCGAGATCGCGCTGCTCGTGGTCGCCGGCTCGGCCGGCGCCGCCGGGCTGCCGTGGTACGCGATCCTGTGCCTGCCGATCCTGTTCGCCGCCGGCATGTCGCTGCTGGATTCGATCGACGGTTCCTTCATGAACGTCGCGTATGGCTGGGCGTTCTCCAGACCGGTCCGCAAGGTCTTCTACAACCTCACGATCACCGGTCTGTCGGTCGCCGTGGCGCTCGTGATCGGCACGATCGAGCTCGGCGGGCTGGCCGCCAGGCATCTGGGCGCGTCGGGCGCGTTCTGGCGCTGGTTCGAGCGGATCGACGTCAACCTGCTCGGCTTCGTGATCGTGGGGATGTTCGTCGCGACATGGGCGATCGCGCTGGCGATCTGGCATTTCGGCCGCATCGAGGAGCGCTGGTCGGCGCTGCTGGACAGCTCGGCCTGACGCGCGACAATCTCGTTGCATGACCGTCGCCCCCGACGTACCCGCGCTCCAGGTCCACGATCCCGAGCAGGCGATCGAGGCGCTGCGCGGCTCCGGGTTGCGGATCTCGACCGCGCGCCGGCTCGTGATCGAGGCGCTGTTCGCCGCCGACGGTCCGGTCTCGGCCTCGGCGCTCGCACGGCGGCTGTCGCTGGAGGAGTCCTCGGTGTACCGCAACCTCGAAGTGCTCGAGCAGCGCGGCCTCGCCCGTCACGTCCATCTCGGCCACGGGCCCGGACTGTACGTACTCGCCGGCCGTGACCGTACGGAGTTTTTGTACTGCGAAGGATGCGGGGCGGTGACCGTGCTCGAGCCGCACGAGCTCGACGCGATCCGCGACCAGATCCACGACCGCTTCGGGTTGACCGCGCGCTTCGCGCACTTCCCGATCGTCGGCCTCTGCTCCCGCTGCGCTGCCGGCGACGGCCGGGCGCACACGCACTGATCGCAAGCGATCGCCGGCTGCCCGGACGCCAGGCGTCAGGTGACCGAATGCCCGGGGCCGGAGCTCCGGTTCGCGATCGCGACGCCGGCGCGCACCAGCAGCAGGTCGCCGACACCGACCGGCTCGACGAGCTCGATATCGACGCGCTGGTCGATTCCCGCCCCGTCACGGCACAGCGCTCCGCACTGGGTGAGCGCGACGACCGTCATCTGGACCGCATCGTCGGGAAGGGATGCGCCGAGCCCGACCTCGCGCGCCGCCGTCGCCCGATCACCTGTCGAGATGTCGCCGTCCATACACGCCTTCGCGGGATTGCACCGGCTCCGCCGCCTGCCGAATGTAATCCGGATTACATCGAAGCCGGTCAGCCAATGCCCGTTGGGTCGCCGTGCAGGATGATAGGTCGACGAACCTAGCGGCTCCGGTCGGTTGAGGACCCGCAAAGCGTATGCTCGATGTCGGGCCGGTCGACAACACGCGATCCAGAGGACGGCGTGGCGGAGACGGAGCGGTACAAGGAGGGACCCCACAGGACCGACGTGGAACGCGGCTCCAACGATCGCTGGCACGCCTCTGACCCGCGCTGGCGGGCGGGTCGCAACGGCTCGGCGCCTAATCGCTCCGGGGCGTTGCGATACCTGCTCGACCTCGACACCGACCTCGCCGAGGGGCTCGACATCCGCCTGCGGTTGGCGGCGCGGCCGGCCGCGACGGCGATCGTGTTCGACGCCGGCGCCGGCGAGATCGAGTTGTCGACCGCGCTTGCGCGCAGCACCGACGGTCCCGGGCTGCTGCTCCTCGAGGGGGTGATCGCGACCAGCGTTCGAGTCGGCGATCGGGTCGCGGCGGAGCTGCTCGGCGCCGGCGACCTGCTCGAGCCCGACGAGGTCGAGACCGACGAGCTGGTGGCATGCATGACCGAGTGGCGGGCGCTGCAGCCGGCCCGGTTCGCGGTGCTCGACGGCGCCTTCGCCGAACGGATCAGGCCGTGGCCGCAGCTGACCCAGGCGCTGCTGCGCCGGGTCGAGCGCCGCGCCCACAACCTCAACGTGCAGCGCGCGATCGCCTCCCAGCCCCGGCTTGAGATCCGTTTGACGCTGCTGCTGTGGCACCTCGCGTCTCGGTGGGGGCGGGTCGAGCCGGGCGGGATCCGCTTGCCGCTGCCGTTGACGCATCAGCTGCTGGGGCGGCTGATCGGCGCCGAGCGGCCGTCGGTGTCGCATGCGCTGGCGCGGCTGTCGCGGACGGGCGCGGTCACCGGCCACGGCGACGAGTGGCATCTGCACGGAAGCATCGAGGACCTGCTCGGGATGCTCGGCCACTCCGGTGAGGGCGTGGCGCCGCTGGTCGCGCGCGTCAACGGCCGCGCCTGACGGCCGGCGCGAGTGAGCTTGATGCCCAGTCGTCAGCTGGGCATCAAACGTTCAATATACGGACGCTTGATATCCAGCACTGGGTCGGTTGACTTTGCTCAGGCCGGCGCACGGCCGGCCACCAGCGACACGACCCGCTCGACGACCTCCTCCAGCGTCAACTCACTGGTGTCGATCGTGACCGCGTCGGGCGCGGCCTGCAGCGGCGAGCTCGCGCGCTCGGTGTCGCGGCGGTCGCGGATCGCCTGCTCGGCGAGCACGATGCTGGGGTCGGCACCGATCTGCTCGGCTCGCCGCGCCGCGCGCGTCTGCGCCGACGCGGTCAAAAACACCTTGACCTCGGCCCGTGGCCAGACGATGGTGCCGATGTCGCGGCCCTCGGCGACCCAGTCGCCGGAGCGCAGCAACCGTCGCTGTTGGTCCACCATCGCCGCCCGCACCGCCGGCTCCGCGGCGACGACCGAGGCCGCCTCCGACACCTCCGGCGCGCGGACCGCCGCGGTCACGTCCTCGCCGTCGAGCAACACGCGGTCGCCGACCGAGATCGTCACCTCACCGGCGACCTGAGCCGCCGGCTCGCCGCGCCGCACCGACGCGAGCGCCACGGACCGGTACATCGCGCCCGAATCGAGGTAGGTGAACCCCAGCCGCTGCGCGACCGTCCGCGCGACGGTCGACTTGCCGGCGCCGGCTGGCCCGTCGATCGCGACCACCGTCACGGCAGCGCCTCGACCACCGCGCCGGTCCGCCGCCACAGATCGAAGAACGTCGGACAGGTCTTGGCGACGACCTCCGGCTCTGACAGCTCGACCGGCACCCGCGCGCCGATCACCGAGAACGCCATCGCGATCCGGTGGTCCTCGTAGGTCGGCAGTCGCACCGTCCGCGGCCGCCCGGGGTGGATCCGCAAAAAGTCGCGACCCTCGTCGACCAGCAGCCCGAGCCGCCTCAGGTTCTCCGCGGTCGCGGCGACGCGGTCTGATTCCTTGACGCGGGCGTGGGCGACGCCCCGGATCGTCGTCGGGGAGTCCGCGAACGGCGCCACGCACGCGAGCGTCATGAACACGTCCGAGCTCGATCCCATGTCGACGTCCACCCCGGCCAACCGCTCGGGGCCGCGCAGCGACAGCGGCGAGCGACCGGTCACCACGCAGCCCATCCGCTCCAGGTGCGAGACGAGCTCGACGTCGCCCTGGCCCGTGGCGTCAAGGTCGAGGCCCTCAAGCGTCACGGTCGTCGCCGTCACCGCGGCGCTCGCCAAGAAGTAGGACGCGGTCGACACGTCTGGCTCGATCTCGAGCTCCGCGGCGCGGTACGCCGCCGGACGGACCTCAAGCGATCCGTCGCGGCGCTGCACGTCGACGCCGAACGCAGCCATCACATCGATCGTCAGCCCGAGGTACGGAGCGCTGACCAGCTCGCCGAAGCGCAGCGACGACGGCGCCCGTGCGAGCGGCGCCGCCATCAGCAGCCCGCTGAGGAACTGGCTGGAGATCGACGCGTCGACTTCGATCGTGCCGCCGTGCAGCCCGCGCGCGGTCACGGTCAGCGGCAGCGCCTCTCCGGCGATTTCGGCGCCCTGCTCGCGCAGCGCCGCGAGCACCGGCCCCAGCGGCCGGCGGCGCAGCTGCGGGTGCGCGTCGACCGCGAACGAACCAGAGCCGGCAGCGAGCATCGGCACCAGGAATCGTCCGACGGTGCCGGCCATCCCACAGTCGACCGCGGCCGAACCGCGCGGCGGCCCACGGAGGCCATCCACGAACCAGTCGGGGCCATTCTCGCCGGCGACCATGATGACGCGCGCACCGAGCGCCGACAGTGCCCGCGCCATCACCTCGGTGTCATCGGCGTGCAGCGGCGCGATCAGCCGCGAACGGCCCTCGGCGACGCCCGCGAGCAGCAGCGCCCGGTTGGTGAGGCTCTTGGAACCCGGCACGCGCACCCGCCACTGCGCCACCGGCGTTCCCGGCGAGATCCGCACGGCGCCCGACGTCGTGGTCACGGTCATGGCCGCGCCACCGGGAAGCCGAGGTTCTCGATCAGCTCGGTGGCGCGCGCGAGCGCAGCTTCGCCCGCGACCCACAGAGCGATCACGCCGGTGCTGCGATCGGCCGCCGGATAGAGCGCCATGTCGGTGATGTTGACGCCGGCGTCGCCGAGCTCGAGCGCAAGCCGCGCGACGACCCCCGGCCGGTTCGGAACCGACACCCTCAGCTCGAACGTGCTGCCGCCGGCGAGGTCGCGCTCCAGCAGCCGCCGGCGGTCTCCGGCCGCCGCCTCGTTCCAGGCGGTCAGCCCGGCTCCGTCCGCAGCCGCAAGCGAGCCACGGACGCCGCGCAGCCGCTCGATCGTGCCGTCGAGCTCGGCGATCAATGCATCGCGGTTTGACACGTAGATGTCGGTCCAGATCGCGCTCGGGGCGCCGGCGACGCGGGTCGCGTCCCGAAACGACGGTCCGATCGCCGGCAATCGCTCGCCGCCGAGCGCCGCCGCGGCCTGCGCGACGAGCACGTTGGCGAGCACGTGCGGCAGGTGCGAGACGGCCGCCAGCATCCGGTCGTGGGCTTCGGCGTCGATCGCCATCGGGCGCGCGCCGAGCGACGCCAGCAGACGGTAGAGCCGCTCGTACAGCTCGCCCGAGGTCCGTTCGCGTGGCGTCAGGTACCAGACGGCGCCGTCGAACAGGTCGGCGCGGGCGTGGGCGACGCCCGCCGTCTCGGCGCCGGCGAGCGGGTGCCCGCCGACGAACCTGGGATCGTCGTGAGCGGCGACGACGGCGCGCTTGGTCGAACCGACGTCGGTCACCACGCACTCCATCGGCGCGGCCGCCAGCGCCGCGCCGACGAGCGCCTCGAGCCTCGACACGGGCGCGGCCGCGAACACGGCGTCGGCGTCGCGCACGGCGGCGGCGGGGTCGTCGCGGGCGTCGTCGAGCGCGCCGCGGCGCAGCGCGGCGTCGAGCGCGTCGCCCGACGGGTCATAGCCCGTGACCGTAGCCCCCGCCCGTTGGCGGGCGGCGAGCGCGACCGAACCGCCGATCAGCCCGACGCCGAGGACCGCTACCCGCATCGCTGCCCGCGAACGTTGCCACGAGCGTCAACAGAGGGGCTACGCAAACGCCAACCTTCGATCCAGGCTCGTGTTCAAGCTATCGGTCGCGGCGCTCGCGGACGGCTGCGGCGAGACCGTCGAGCACCTGCACCGTCGTCTCCCAGCCGATGCAGCCGTCGGTGATCGACTGGCCGTAGGTCAGCGGCCCGGGTCCGCCGAGATCCTGCCGTCCGGCGACCAGGAACGACTCGAGCATCACCCCGACGATCGCGCGGTCGCCGCCGGCGATCTGCGCGCCGACGGCCTTCGCGACCTCCGGCTGGCGGCTCGGGTCCTTGGCGCTGTTGTCGTGCGAGCAGTCGACCATCACCCGCTCGGGCAGGCCCACCGTGCGAAGCAACTCGATCGCGCCCGCGACCGAATCGGCATCGAAGTTGGGGCGTCCGAGGCCGCCGCGGAGGATCACGTGCGCATCGGGGTTGCCGGTCGTGTACAGGATCGCCGGCGTGCCGACGTCGTCGATCCCGGCGAACGCGTGGCCGACACCGGCCGCGCGGACGGCGTCGACGGCGACCTGGACGTTGCCGTCGGTGCGGTTCTTGAATCCAACCGGCATCGACAGCCCGGAGCCGAGCTGGCGATGGACCTGGCTCTCGACCGTGCGCGCGCCGATCGCCCCCCAACAGACGGTGTCGGAGATGTACTGCGGGGTGATCGGGTCAAGGAACTCGAGGCCAACCGGCAGGCCCCCTGAGAGCACGTCGAGCAGCAGCGCGCGGGCCATCCGCAGGCCGGTGTTGACGTCGCCGGAGCCGTCGAGGTGGGGATCGTTGATCAGGCCTTTCCATCCGATCGTCGTGCGCGGCTTCTCGAAGTACACGCGCATCGCGATGCACAGATCGTCGCGCAGCCGCTCGGTCTCCGCGGCCAGCCGGCCGGCGTACTCCCGGCAGGCGTCGACGTCATGGATGCTGCACGGGCCGACGACCACCAGCAGCCGGTCGTCGGAGCCGTCGATCACGGCCTGGACGTCGCCGCGGCCGCGGACGAGCACCTCGGTCGCGCTGGCATCCAGCGGCAGCTCGGACAGCAGCGCCTGCGGCGAGGTGAGCGGCACCAGTCGCTCGATCCGCTTGTTGCGGACCGGACCGGTGGCGCGGGTCACGTGGTCGAGGCTCATCGGCAGGCGCGGGCCCCGGCGCTCACGCTACGGCGGCCGGAACGGCGCTCGACAGCGATTTGCCCGCGACGGCCGCGGCCATCAGCACCCGCTCCATGTAGGCGGGAAACTCGTCCGCCGGCAGTTGCTGGGCGGCGTCGCAGACCGCCTCGTCGGGACGCGGGTGAACCTCGACGATGATCCCGTCCGCGCCTGCGGCGGCGGCGGCCAGCGACAGCGCCGGCACGAGGCTGCGTCGCCCCGGGGCGTGGCTGGGGTCGACGATCACCGGCAGGTGGGTCAGCTCCTTGAGCACCGGGATCGCGGCGATGTCGAGCGTGAACCGGTAGGCGGTCTCGAACGTGCGGATCCCGCGCTCGCACAGGATCACGTGCTGGTTGCCCTCCTTGAGGATGTACTCCGCGGCCATCAGCAGCTCCTCGAGCGTGCTCGACAGGCCCCGCTTGAGCAGCGCCGGCCGGCCGGAGCGCCCGACCTCGGCCAGCAGCGACGAGTTCTGCATGTTGCGCGCGCCGATCTGCAGCACGTCGGCGACCTCGAGGACGGCGTCCAGGTCGCGGGCGTCCATCACCTCGGTGACCACCGGCAACCCGGTCTGCGCCTTGGCCTCGGCCAGCAGCCGCAATCCCTCCTGACCCAGTCCCTGGAACGCGTACGGGGACGTGCGCGGCTTGTAGGCGCCGCCACGCAGCATCGTCGCTCCCGCGGCCGCGACCGTGTGAGCGGTCGACAGCAGCTGCTCGCGTGACTCGACCGTGCATGGCCCCGCGATCATCGCGAAGTTCGGGCCGCCGATCCTGCGACCGGCGATCTCGAACACGCTCGGACCGGCATCGTGTCGGAACTGCGTGGACGCCAATTTGAAGGGCTTGGTGATCGGCATCACCTGCTCTACCCCGGCGACGGCCTCGAGTTCCAGTCCTGCAACATGTTCGGCATCGCCGATCGCGCCGATCACGGCCCGCTCCTGACCGCGGATCACGTGCGGGCGCGCGCCGGCGAGCGTCACCCGTTCGATGACGGTCTGCACCTCGCCTTCGGTGGCCGTCGTCTTCATCACGATCATCATCTACGCGGTCCTTTCGGGAATCCCTGGAAATGTACGAAGCGTTCCGTCGAAAGGCAGGTCGACGCGACCCGCCAGGGGTGGTCTCCGGCGCCCGGCCCGCGGGCCTCGCCGCGGCGCGGCGAGAGGGGCTGTGGCCGAGCGCCTAGCTAAATCGCCAGGCGTAGACGGGCGCGTCATAGGACCAGAACCAGCTGTCGCCGGCAGCCGTGATGCAGCTGTACGTGCGGGCCTGGTCGTCCATTGCGCTCGCGCGGGGTTCTACCAGCGCCCGGCGCGGCCCGCAAGCAACAACGGCCGGTTGGGGGATTCGTCGTCAGCCCTCGGCCGTGTCCGCCCGCAGGCGCGCACAGCGGCTCGCCTGGGCCGCAGGCTGGTTGTAGACGCGCACGTGCCAGCCGTGGTCGTGCGGGGAGAACGCGACCACCGGCTTGCCCTTGCGGATCGCGCGGCCGATGTGGTTTGAGACCTCGCCGACGTTGACGCCGACCGCCCATGCGAGCGTCGACTGCGTGCCCGGGACCGTGGCGGGCTTGCCGCAGGCGCTGACCGCCGCGCCGCCGCCGATCCGTCCGACGACGTCGACCAGGCGGCGGTTCTGGCGGCCGTTGGCGTGCGCCAGCGGCAGATCGACGCGCCAGTCGTGCACGCGCAGTCGCGCCGATGGAATCAGCGACACGCCGAGCGCGATCACGAGCACCGGTCCACCCCACGCAAGCGCCGGCTGCAGCCAGCGCCGGCCATCGCGGCCGCGCGACTCGGGCGCGGGCCGATGAACCTTCGCAAACTCCTGCGACCCCTCCGCAGCAACGTGCGAAGGTTCGGTGGTCGCCTGCGGGTGAGCCCACGGCGCGCCGCCGAGCAGCTGCCCGACGAGCGCGCCGGCGATCACGATGCAGACCGCCGCGGGCTCGATCAGGTAGCGGCTCGCGGCCGACCAGCCATGAAGCGCAAACGCGATCTCGACCGCGACCCACACGAGCGCCGCGGCGGCGACGCCCAGCAGCTGGCGGTCGCGCCGCCAGATCGCCACGACCACCCCGGCCCCAAACGCCAGCTGCATCGGCAGCTCGTAGAGGTTGCGCCAGCGGCGCAGCACGCCCACGAACTTCGAGCCGTGGATCGCCGTGTGCTGGTTGAGTGCCAGGTCGCCCGGGCTGAACACGCTCTTGGAGGTCAGACCGGGCACGACGAACCACGCGGCCGGAATCAGCAGCGCCACGAACACGACGCCGATCCGGGCGCCCGGGTCGGTCCAGAACAGCCACAGCCCGTAGCCGGCAAGGAACACCCAGGTCTCCGGCCGGTCAAGCGACGCGAACGCGAGCGCCGCGAACGTCCAGCGCCGATGACCACGAAGGTGCGCGTCGATCGCCGCCAGCAGCAGCGCGACCACGATCTGGTCGGAGTTGGCGATCAGCACCAGATGCGGCCACGTCTGGATCCCCATCACGGCGGCGCCGGCGAACGCGGCCGCGACGAACGGCGCGAAGCGGCGGCTCGGCAGCACCGGCCCGGTGAGTCGGTAGGCGACGCGGGCGGCGAACACGCCCGCGGCGATCGTGCCGGTCACGCTCGTGACGGTCCACAGCCACACCTGCGTGTGGCCGAACAGCGCGTACGGGAGCGTGAACACGAACGTCATCGGCTTCCACGACGGCGCGCCCGATGTGTTCAGCGACCCGTGCAGCACCTGCTGGCCCCACACCATCCACCCGAACGGGTCGTAGCCGGGGCGCATCCCGGTCGCCGCCACGAACGCGGTCGCACCGCCGATCGCCCCGGCGGCGACGAACGCCCACAGCCAACCTCGGCCGATCTTGAGCAGTTAGCGGGCCTCCGGGAGACCCACTAGAGGAGCTCCCCGATCGCGGCCAGGAAGCGGCGGTTCTCGGCGTCGGTGCCGACAGTCACCCGCAGCGAGCCCGGGCGCCCGAGCGCCGAGCCGGCTCGCACGAGCACGCCGCGCTCGCGCAGGCCGTCGACGATTCCCGCCTCGGCGTCGGCGTCGGCGAGATGGGTCCAGACGAAGTTGGCGTCGGAATCGGCGACCCATAAGCCGAGCTCGCGCAGGCCGTCGGTGACCGCGATTCGCGCGGCGACCGTGTGAGTGACGCGTCGCTCGACCTCGTCCTGGTGGCGCAGCGCCTCGACCGCGGCCGCTTGCGCCGCCGCGTTGAGATAGAACGGCTGGCGGACCTGGTCGACGGCCGCGCGCAGCGCCTCGGAACCGCACAGCCCGTACCCGACGCGGAGCCCGGCGAGCCCGTAGGCCTTGGAGAACGTGCGCAGCAGCATCAGGTTCGGGAACCGCGCCAGCAGCTCCACCGATGCGTAGGTGTCGCCGAGCACGAGCGCGAATTCACAGTAGGCCTCGTCGAGGATCACGCACACGTGCGAGGGGACCTTGGCCAGGAACGCCTCGATCTCGTCGAGGCCGAGCGCGGTCGAGGTCGGGTTGTTGGGGTTGCAGATCAGCACCAGCCGCGTCGCGACCGTGATCTCGGTTGCGATCGCGTCGAGGTCGTGGCGATCCTCGGCATCGAGCGGGACCTGCACCGCGGTCGCGCCCGAGGTGGCTGCGAGATGCGGATAGACGCTGAACGCCGGCCACGCGTACACGAGCTCGGCGCCGGGCTCGAGCAGCGCCTCGCCGGTCGCCAGCAGGACGTCGCAGGAGCCGTTGCCGAGCGCGATCCGCTCGCGTGGGATCCCGTAGCGGTCGGCAAGCGCCTGGCGCAGCGGCCGGTAGGACGGGTCCGGGTAGCGGTGCACGCCGGTCATCGCCCGGTTGGCGGCGTCCAGCACCTCGATCGACGGCGCGAAGCACGACTCGTTGGAGGCGAGCATCGCCACGTCGGAGCCGAGGTCGTAGCCGGCGGCCAACGGGTAGGAGGGGATCCTGCGGATGCGCTCTGCGAACTCGATCGCCATCGTCTCGGAGAACCTACTGGGCGGAGCTGAGGTCTTGACGCAAGGCCTGCGCCGCACCGAGATAGACGTGCTGGGGCTCGTGGTCGTCCTGGGCGTAGTAGTGCACCATCACGCGGATCACGGACGGCAGCGCGCCAGGCACGGGGATCTCCTGGGCGCACAGCAGCGGCACCCGGTCGAGCCCCAGCCGCCGCGCCGCGACTGCCGGAAACTGCGCGTCGAGGTCGCTCGTCAACGTGAAGATGCAGCTGACCATCGATGGCGGGGTCAATGCGTTGCGCGCCATCAACTCGCGGATCAGCTGATCGGTGGCGTCGAGGATCGCCGACTCATCGTTGCGCTCGACGCTGTTGGCCCCTCGGAGCGCGAACAGACGCATCGGCGAGATCTTGCCAAAGCACCGGCGCGGCGCGCCGCCACCTCCCGCGGCGCGCCTCTTAGCTCGCGAGCTTGTTCTGCAGGTTCTGCGACGCGCGGCCCGCCGGCGTGTCGAGCGGGTTGATGTGATGGTTTGACAGATAGGCGGTGACCCCGGGCACGAACGTCAGCACGAGGAAGATCGTCATCACCGCCGTCGCGCGACGCAGCCACGGGCTCGAGCCGAGCGCCGCCAGCGGCAAAACCCAGATGATGTACCAGGGCACGAGCCACGCGAGGCTGACGAGCAGCGCCAGCGTCGACCAACCGGCGCCGACCAGCCAGTCCTTGCGTCGCACGAAGAAATACAGCACGACCGCGACGACGAACACGTCGGCGATGTCGAGCACCGTCGAGGTCGCGCCGCCGACCCCGAGCGCCAGGCCGACGAGGTTGGGGACGCTGAGCTCGGTCAGCAGCGAGCTCTGCTGCTGCAGGTTGGGCAGGTCGGTGCCGAACAGCGCGATGCTCATCGCCGCCAGCGGGATCGCGGCGATCAGACCGCCGATCACGAGCTCCTTGGAGCGCCGGCGGGTGCCGACCCCGACGAGCAGGAACGGCCCGAGCAGGATCACCGTGAACTTCACGGCGACCGCCACGACGAGCGCGGCGCCGGCGGCGCGATCGCGGCCCGACAGCACGAACGCGATCGCCGCCATCGAGGCGTCGAGCATCAGGAAGTCGTTGTGAAAGCCGGCGACGGCGTAAACCAGATAGATCGGGTTCAGCGCCACGAACGCGACCACGAACCGCGGGTCGCGACCGAGCTTGACCGCGCACCACCACACCAGCCACAGAAACAGCAGGCTGAACGCGACGATGAAGACCTTGATGATCCAGAACGAGACCGGCAGCGGCAGGAACGCGAGCGGATAGCTGAGCGCGGTGAACAGCTCGCCGTAGGGGCTGCGCAGGTCATCCCAGCTGGCGAACTGGAAGATCGGGTCGAAGTGCTCGGCGGAGATCCCATGCGTGTACGGGGAAAGTCCGTGGAGCGCGCCGAGACGGGCGTAGCCGAGGTAGTTGAAGATGTCCGACAGCTGCAGCGGCGGGCTCAGCAGCAGGATCGCGTGGAGCACCAGGATCACGATCACCAGCGACCGCATCGTGAGGTTGCGGATCGCGAGCGTCGCTGCCCCGTACGCGATCACCATGACCGCCAGCACGAGGCTGAAGATCACGTCCAACGCCCACGGGTCGGTCAGCGGCCGCGGCGTGATCAGGTGCAGCGGACCGGCCTCCCAGGTCGGGAACACGCGCGCCGAGCGGGGCACGAGGATCGTGGGGCCGGAGGTCGCGTAGGCGACGATCGCGAGCGTCGCGAGCATCAGCACCGTCAGCGCCACCCACGCCGTGCGGCGCCCGAGCACGATCGGCGGGTCCGTCAGCCAGTCGGGACGCGGCAGCGACAGCCGCGGCAGCTGCCCTGCCGTGTCGGTCGTCATCGCGTGCGATCGGCTCATCGGTGGCACCGGGTCGCGATCTTGACCGAGCCCGCGGTCGCGACCACGTGCCAGCCGAGGCTCCGCGGGATCCATGGGATCCACGGGAACCGCCGCGCGTTCGCGTTGGCCTTGCCCTGGATGATCACGCGGCCCTGGGTCGCTTCGGCAGCGCCGATCGTCTCATGCAGGTTCCAGGCGACGACCGGCGCCAGCTGCGTGTTGGTCTGGACGGTGCCGCACGATTTCAGCCGCCCCGCGCCGCCGGCGCGGGCGATCGCGGCCGCCACGTCGTGGCGGACGTCGGCCTGGAAGCGCAGGCCCGCCCACGTCGCCGGCAGCGCGGCGAACGCGTCGACCGCGCTCGGCACGATCGCCGCAACCGCCGCGGCGGCCACGACCGCCGCCGCCGCCCAGGCCGCGAGCCGGCCGGCGAACCGCGCCGCGAGCGCGAACGCCCAGCCGGTGCCGCGCGCCCAGCCGACCATGCCGACGACGATCGTCAGGCACGCCGCCGGGAACAGGTAGCGGCCGTTGCCCGAGAACTTCAGCTCGGTCAGCACCGCGTCCTCGGCGAACAGCACGAGCGCGGCGACGAACAGCACGCCCACGCACACGTCGAGCCGGCGCTCGGATCTCGGTCGCGCACGCCCGGAGCGGCTCGGCGGGGCGGCGGCCATCGCCGGCACGAGCGCGAGAGCGACGCCGATCCGGAACGGCAGCCGCACGAGCGGCCATTCGTAGTTGGCGACCTCCGAGCAGAACGGGCACGCGGTCGTACCGGCGCCGCGCGGATAGCTCGCATATTCGGCGCCGCGCAACAGCGAGCCGGAGCTGATCAGGTCCGGCAGCAGCCAGATCGGCAGGATCAGCGCCGCCAGCACCCCGATCAGCCGCCGCGCGCCCGGGTCCGCCCGCCACAGCCACAGCCCGTAGACGATGAACAGCGCCCACATCTCGGGCCGGTCCAGAGACGCGGCGAACAGCAGCGCCTGGGTCTGGCGCACGGCGCCGTCCAGGTGGCGCAGAACGGCCAGCAACACGACCGTCAGCAGCAGCCCCTCCGAGTACCCCTGCGCGGCCACGTAGATGAAGCTCTGCAGCAGCAGCACTCCGCCCGCCGCGGCAATCCCCGCGAGGCCGGCGACCGCGATCGCGGCGCCGCGCGGCAGCGCGGAGGCGGCGCTCAGCGACAGCCGCGCGGTCAGCAGAAACGACAGCGTCGTCGCGGCGGCGATGCCCGCCCGCGCGATCGCGACCCACATGTTCGGCGCCGCCGACCCGAACGGCGCGACGATCGTCGTGAAGACCATCGCCAGCGGTTTGAGCGTCGGCCCCCCCGCCGTCGACAGATGGCCGTGGACGAGCTCGCGGCCCCAGATCAACCACACCCAGGGGTCGTAGTTGGGCGTCGTCGGCAGCCGCAGCGAGACGGCGCCGGCGATCAGACACAGCGCAAGGATCGCCAGGTACGCCCACCCCATCCCGTGTCGGCGGGCGGGCAGCCCGGCGTCGTCGACGATCGCCAGCACGCGGCGGCGGAGCGAGCGTGCGCGGGTTCTGTCGTCTGGGACGGCGACGCTCATGCAGAGTGCAAGCTACCGAGTTGCCTCGCGACCGCTGTGCGTCTGCGCCCCGGGCTGTGGGCGTCTGACGGGATGGCGGCGGTTACGCTGCGGCGATGATCGACTCCGAGCAGGCGAACGAGCTCCGCTCGCCTGCTCCGGCCCCGGCGCCGGTCTCCCCAGGGCGCTCGACCGGCCGCACGATCGCGTTTGAGCTCGGCTACGCGGCGATCGCGGGGGCGCTGGCGCTCGCGATCGCGTTGTGGTCGCTGCGGATCTGGGACGCGACCCTCAGCGTTCCGTTCCGCTACGCCGTGGTCGACGACACGAAGTTCTACCTGATGCTGATCAAAGGCATCCTCGACCACGGCTGGTTCTTGGTCAACCACAACCTCGGGGCTCCGTTCGGACAGCAGCTGTACGACTACCCGCAGGGCGCCGACGACCTCAACCTGTTCGCGGTCAAGCTGATCGGCCTGGTGGCGCCGCACCCGGGCGTCGTCATCAACGTGTTCCTGCTGCTGACGTTCGTGCTCGACGCCGCGGCCGCCTGCCTGGTCGCGCGGCGGCTCGGGATCAGCCCCGCGACGAGCATCGTCTGCGCGGTCCTGTTCGCGCTGCTCCCCTACCACTTCTTCCGCTCGGACTCTCACCTGTTCCTGTCGTCGTACTGGTCGCTTCCGTTCGCCGCGTACCTGTTCGTCGCCGTGCTCGACGACCGGCCGCTGTTCGCCCGCCGCGCCCCGGGCCGCCGCGCGCGGTGGCTGAGCCCGACAACGGTCGCGACCGTCCTGATGTGCGTCGTGATCGCCTCCACCGGCCTCTACTACGCCGTGTTCGGCCTGATCATGATCGCCGCGGCGGTGCTGCTGAAATTGCTGGTACGGCGGCGCTGGCGGCCGCTGCTGCCGGGGGCGGCGGCGTTCGCGCTCGTCTTGGTGGTGCTCGTCGCCAACCTGTCGCCGACGTTCGTCTACCACGCCGGGCACGGAGGCAACTCCGCCGAGGTCCACGCCGCCGGCGAGGGCGATGTGTTCGCGATGTCGCCCTCGTACCTGATGCTGCCGCCGCTGCACGACCGGATCGCGCCGCTGCGCCACGTGACCGAGCACTACGCCAATGTCACGCCGCCGCACGGCTACTGCGAGCAGTGCTACGAGTCGGTCGGAACCGTCGGCGACGTCGGGCTCGTGTGGTTGCTGGTGATCGCGTTCGGCTCGCTGGCGGGTGCCGCGTTCGTCGCGCGGCTGGCGCGCGTGCACCGATGGTCTGCGCTCGGGGTCGCGGTCGTGCTCGCGATCGCCGTCACCGGCGGCATCTCGAGCCTCACGCGCGTGTTCGTCTCAAACGACATCCGCGCGTGGAACCGGATGTCGGTGCTGATCGCGTTCTTCGCGCTGCTGTCGGTGGGGTTGCTGCTCGATCGGCTGCTCGCGCTGATCCGTCGGCGGCTTGGCCGCGACCGGCGCCTGGCCGCGCTCGGGCCGTGGCCGGGGCTGGTGCTGTTGGCCGCGGTACTGGCGTTCGGGATCGCCGATCAGACGAGCCGCTTCTTTGTCCCGAACTTCAAGCGCGACGCCGCCGAGTACCACTCCGACGGGCGCTTCGACGCCGGAATCGAGCGTACGCTTCCCACTGGCGCCGAGGTGATGGAGGTCCCGTTCGTCCCGTATCCCGAGGGATATCAGCCCTACAGGGCCCCTGGGCAGACGCTGCCGTTCTCCGAGGTCACGAACTTCGAGTACGAGATGGGCCGACCCTACATCCAGTCACACGGGCTGTCGTTCAGCTATGGCGCGATGAAGGGCCGCGCGGCGAACTGGTCGGCGCAACTGGCGGCCAAGCCTCTGTCGTTATCGGTGAGCGGCGCGACCGCGGCCGGCTTTGAGGGCCTGGTCGTCAATCCGGCGGGCTACCCCGGCGCCGAGCGCCAGGTGCGGGCCGCGCTGCGCCGGCTGCTGCACACGGCGCCGCGGACGAGCCCCGACGGGTCGCTGTGGTTCTACGACCTGCGGCCGTATGCGCGGCGACTGCGCGCGACGCATTCGCCGCCGCAGCTGGCGGCGCTGCGCGATGCGGTGCTGCACCCGCTGCGGCTGACGTGCGCCCCTGGCCGGCTCACCGTCGTCAACCCGTCGGCGAGCGTCACGGGCGCGACGGTCACCGCGCGGGTGGCGGGCGGCGGCTCGGGTATGACGACGGTGCGCGTCGACGGCCGCGCGGTCGCGGTGCGCGCGGGCCGGACGCTGCGGGTGCCGATCAGGCTGGCGCCGGGTGCGACGACGCTACGCCTCGCCGGGCCCGCGCGCGAGCCAAGGCTGCGGCTGATCGCCCCGGCCGTCGTCGGCGACGCGTTCGACCCGTTTGAGAGCGGGGCCGGCGCCTTCCCGATGACGGGGATCGTCGGCCCGCCGTGCCGGTCGGTCGGGGTGGGCTGAGCGATGACGGCCTTGGCCTCCGGCGCCGGACGGGTCCGCTCGCGGCTCGCGGCCGGTCCCGGCGTGACGTTCTTCGCCGTCTGCGGTCTAACGGCGCTCGGCGCAGTGATCCGCTTCGTCGCGCTCGGCCACCAGGGGCTGTGGTTCGACGAGGCCAACACCGCCGCGCTCGTCCGCTACAGCCCCGGCCACATGCTCGGGCTGATCCCGCAGACCGAGTCGACGCCGCCGCTGTACTACATGGCAGCCTGGGCCTGGGTGCGGGTGTTCGGCTACGGCGCCGCGGATCTGCGCTCGCTGTCGGCGCTCGCCGGCGTGCTCGTGATCCCGGTCGCCTATGGCGCCGCCGCCGAGCTCGTGTCCCGGCGCGCGGGCATGATCTGCGCCGCGCTGACGGCCTGCAACCCGTTTTTGATCTGGTACTCGCAGGAGGCGCGCTCGTACTCGTCGCTGGTGCTGTTGACGGGCCTGGCGCTGCTGGCGTTCGCCCGCGCGCGGCGCGATCCGACGCCGCGGCGGCTGACGCTATGGGTGGTCGCCGCCGGGCTGTCGATGGCGACCCACTACTTCGCGACGCTCGCGATCGTGCCGCAGGCGCTGCTGCTGCTCGCGGCCCACCCGCGGCGCCGGTCGGTGCAGGTCGGGGTCGTCGTCGCGGGCCTGTGCGGGCTCGGGCTGATCCCGCTGGCGATCTCGCAGAACGGCACCGGCAATGACTCTTGGATCGCGCATGAGCCGCTCCTGCAGCGGCTGGCGCAGATCATCCCCCAGTTCCTGATCGGGACCAACGCGCCGGCGCGCCAACCGATCAAGTTCGCGGCGTTCGCGCTCGCCGCGGTGGCGCTCGCGCTGCTCGTGGTGCGGGCGACCGCATCGGCGCGCGCCGCCCGCGACGACCGCGAGCTGCGCGGGGCGCTCGTGGCCGCGGCGCTCGCCGTCGCAGGGTTTGCGCTGGCACTGCTGCTGATCGTCGTCGGGTTCGACGACCTCATCACCCGCAACATCATCGAGCTGTGGCTGCCCGCGGCGATCGTCGTCGCGGCGGGATGTGCGGCGGCATCGGGAATCGCCGCGCGGATCGGCGCCGCGGTCGCGGTGGCGCTGTGTGCGATCGGTCTGTACGCGGCCGTCGCGATCGCGGTCACGCCGTCGATGCAGCGCCCGGATTGGCCGGGGGTCGCCCGCTTGCTCGGCGCAGAGCCATCGGGTGGCCGCCCGCGTGCGATCCTGATCCAGGAGTACGGGACGCTGCTGCCGCTCAAGCTCTACCTGCCGGGCCTCGCGCAGCTGCGGGGCGCCGTGCGCGTGACCGAGCTCGACGTGATCACGATGCACTCGCCGGGCCAGCCGGACTGCTGGTGGGGCGCCGAATGCAACCTGATCAGTTCGCCGATGCAGACGAGCTACCCGATCGCGGGGATGCACACGGCGTGGGTCCGCCACGTCCGCCAGTTCACGATCAGGCGGCTGGTGTCCGCGCGGCCGGTGACGCTCACGCGCGCGTCCGTCGGCCGCGCGCTGACCGCGACGCGGATTCAGAACGACGACCTGATGGTCCAGCCGCCAGGTTGAGCCGCGCGACCTCGGCGGCGCTCAGGCGCCGAGAGCTGCCGCTTGCGAGGTCGCCGAGCGCCAGCGGGCCGAACGCGGTCCGCTGCAGGGCCAGCACCCGGTGGCCGATCGCCTCGCACATGCGCTTGACCTGGCGGTTGCGTCCCTCGTGGATCGTCAGCTCGATCGTGTCTGGCGCGAGCAGGCGCGCGCGGGCGGGCGCCGTCCGGCCGTCGTCGAGCACGATCCCCTCGCGTAGCCGGCGCAGCTCGGTCGTCTTGACCGGTCCCCCGGCGACGCTCGCGCGGTAGGTTTTGGGGACCTCGAAGCTCGGGTGCGTGAGCCGATGGGCGAGCTCGCCGTCGTTGGTCAGCAGCATCAGCCCGGTCGCGTCGATGTCGAGCCGGCCGACCGGGTACAGCCGTCGCGGCGACGCCACCAGCGAGACGACCGTCGGCCGGCGCTGCGGATCCGACGCGGTCGAGACGACGCCGGCCGGCTTGTTGACCGCGTACACGGCCAGGTCGGTGGCATCCGGCAGCGTGACGGTGTCGCCGTCGACGGTGATCTCGTCGGCGTCGGTGACGTCGCGGGCTGGATCTGTCGACGTGGAGCCGTTGACCTGGACGCGGCCGTCGGCGATCAGCCGCTCGGAGGCACGGCGGGACGCGACCCCCGCGTTTGCGACGAACTTCACAAGCCGCACTGGGGGCCTAGCCTAGAGCGCATGGACCTGCCGTTGCTCGACGAGACGCTGGTTGAGCTGGGCGAGCCCAGCTACCGCGCCAAGCAGGTGTGGCGTTGGCTGGCATCCGGCGTGCAGGGCTACGAAGAGATGACCGACCTGCCGCTGTCGCTGCGCTCGCAGCTGGCCGACCGCGTTCCGTTGTCGTGCTTGTCCGTGATCGAGGAGGCGCGTGCTGCCGACGGGACCGTCAAGGTCCTGTTTGACACCCGCGACCGGCGGCCGGTCGAGGCCGTGCTGATGCGCTATCGCGATGGTCGGCGGTCGCTGTGCCTGTCCTCGCAGTCGGGCTGTCCGCTGACGTGCACGTTCTGCGCGACCGGGCAGATGCGGTTCGGGCGCAACCTGAGCGCATCGGAGATCCTCGACCAGGCGCTGCACTTCCGCAGGCTGGGACCGGTCGACCACGCCGTGTTCATGGGGATGGGCGAGCCGATGATGAACCTCGACGCGGTCCTGACCGCGTGCGAGCGGCTGCCCGACGTCGGCATCGGCAACCGCCGCACGGCGATCTCCACGGTCGGCTGGATCCCGGGGATCGAACGGCTGGCGCGGACGCCGATGCCGATCCGGCTGGCGCTGTCGCTGCACGCCGCCGACGAGTCGCTGCGCTCGGAGCTGATGCCGGTCAACGACCGCTACCCGCTCGCCGACGTGCTCGCCGCCTGCCGCGACTACTACGAACACAAGCGCCGGATGATCTTCGTTGAGTACGTGATGCTGGCCGGCATCAACGATTCGTTCGTGCAGGCCCGGCAACTGGCGGACGTGCTCGACCCGCGGATGTTCAAGGTCAACCTGATCCCGTTCAACCCCACCGACTCCCCGTTTGAAGGCTCGAGCCCGAAGGCGATCGAGGCGTTCCGCGCAGAGCTCGAGCGCCACGGCATCGGCGCGACGGTCAGGCTCACCCGCGGCCGTGAGATCGCGGCCGCGTGTGGGCAGCTCGCGGCCCGCGCCGCCTGACCTGCCTCAGTCAGCTGATGGTCGACAAGCTGCTGCGTCGCCGGCTGACCTCGCAGCTGCTGGCCGGGCCGGTGCCGCGCGGGAGCGACGCGCCGGCCGCGGTGACCCGGCGGCTGCTGGCGATTCAGGCCCAGGACCCGCGCGGAGCCAGGCTCGCGATCCGCGCGCGCAGCGCCGGCGCGACCGCCGCCGACGTCGACCGCGCGCTGGACGCCGGCGAGCTGGTGATCACGTGGCTGTGTCGCGGCACCCTGCATCTGGTCTGCGCCGACGATTACCCATTGCTGCAGGCGTTGACGACGCCGCAGCTGCGGGTCGGCTCCGATCGCCGGCTCTCGCAGGAGGGCGTCAGCCCCGAGCAGGCGCGGCGCGGCGTGCAGCTGATCGAACGGTCGCTGCGCGACGACGGGCCGCTGTCGGGCCGCGAGCCGCGCGCCCGGGTGGATGCGGCCGGGATCCCGGTCGCGGGTCAGGCGATGATCCACCTGCTGTTCCGGGCCGCGCTCGAGGGGCGGGTCGTGCGCGGGCCGATGCACGGTGGCGCCGAGCAGCGCTACGTGCTCGTCGGCGACTGGCTGCCGTCGGCCGCCGCCGAGGTCACACGGATCGCGGCCGACCGCGAACGGGCGCTGCGCGAGCTCGCGCTGCGCTTCCTGGCGGGCCATGCACCAGCCTCCGATCGTGACCTCGCCCGTTGGGCCGGGCTGCCGCTGCGCGACGCGCGGGCCGGGCTGGCGGCGCTCGGCGACCGGCTGCGCGTGCTCGACGACGGGCTCGTGTCGCTGGCGGGCGCGCCGCGTGTGGCGGCGTTGACGCAGCCGCGGCTGCTCGGCGCGTACGAGCCGGTGCTGATGGGCTGGTGCTCACGACGTCTGGTCCTCGGCGAGCACGACCGCCGCATCGTTACCGGCGGCCTGTTCCGCCCGTTCGCGTTCGTGCCGGCCTCGGAGCGGGACCGTCCCGACGGTGAAGCGGTCGCGATCTGGAAGTTCGGACGTTCAGGCGCCGAGCTTGACCCGCTGCGTCCGCTCGACGAGCGGCTGGCCGAAGCGCTCGCCCGCGACGGCGACGCCGTGCTGCGATTCCTCGAGCGCCAACCCTGAGCGGCGAAGTTTGGACAGATGGCCCCGAGGGGGTGGGGCGCCTGTCCAAGCTTTTTCAGACCGGGTCCTCCTCGAGCTGCTCATCCACCGCGGGCTCGTCGAGCGGCTGTGGCCCGGCCCCGTCACCCGCGCCCCCTCCCCGTGCCTCGCCGGCCTGCAGCAGCCGCTCGCGCAGCTGCTGCTCGAACTCCGGCCCTGGATCGAAGCCCGCGATCTCGGGCAGCTCCGACAGCTCACCGAGCCCGAATAGCTTCAGGAACAGCTCGGTCGTGCGATACAGCACGGCGCCGAACTGCGAACGTCCGGCCTCCTCGACCAGCCCCCGCTCCAGCAGCGTGGCCGCCGCCGACTCGGCGCTGACGCCGCGGATCCGGGCGATCTCGGGCCGCGACACGGGCTGCAGGTAGGCGATGATCGCAAGCGTCTCGGCCTGCGCCGAGGTCAGCGGCGGCGTCCGCGGCCGCGCCAGCAGCCGCCGTGCGGCGAGCTCGGCGTCGGGGTGGCTCGAGAGCGCGTAGCCGCCGGCGAGCCGGCGCAGCACCAGCCCTCGGCCGTCGGCCTCGTAGGAGGCTTCGAGCCGCGCAAGCGCCTCGGTCACCTCGTCGGGCTCGACCTCGACCGCGTCGGCCAGCTCCGCGACCCCGACCGGGTCCGCGCTCAAAAACAGCAGCGACTCGAGGATCCGCTCGAGCTCTGAGCTCATACCGCCTCGCGATCGGGCACCGCGGCCAGCAGCGGCCACGCGTCGTCGACCGTGGTCACGGTGATCTCGGCGAATGGCTCGTCCTGGATCCACGACGCCTCGCCTTGCTTGTAGAGCTCCAGCAGCGCGTACAGCGTGACCGCGACGGTCACCCGGTCGGCGTTCGCCACCGCCTCCGAGAACTGAAACCGCCCGCGCGACAGCAGTCTGCGCAGCAGCGACAGCCGCTCGGCGACGGTCACGCGCGGGACCGTGATGTGACGCACGTCGACGGGCGGCGGCACGAGCAGCAGGTCGCCGATCGCGCTCGCCAGCCGGCCGGGATCGTAGACCGCGGCGGCGTCCCGCAACGATGCGCGCCGAAGCGACGGCGGCAGCGGCGCCGAGCGGAAGCGATAGCCCTCCTGCTCTCGCAGCCGGCTCTCGAGGTAGCCCGCGGCGGCCCGGTAGCGCTGCGCGGCCAGCAGCCGCTCGAGCAGCTCCTCGGCCGCCTCGCCGGGATCGAGGTCGAGCTCCTCGATCTCCTCGCCCGGCAACAGCAGCCGGCTCTTGAGCTCCAGCAGCGCTGCGATCAGCACGAGGAACTCGGTCGTCGCCTCGAGATCGAGCTCGCCGCGTCGCTCGAGATGGTCGATGTACGTGATCACGACGTCGGCGAGGTCGACCTCGAGCAGGTCGACCTCCTCGCGGAGGATCAGCGTCAGCAGCAGGTCGAACGGCCCTGCGAACACGTCGAGGTCCAGCTCGAGGTAGTCGAGGCTCACGACATCACACGCTAGACGCGCGCGCGGACGGGACCAACCCCCATCACCTCGCGCACATCGGCGAGCGTCTCGGAGGCGATCGCGTGGGCCTTCTCGGCCCCGAGGGCCAGCGTTCTCTCCAGCCCGGACTCGTCGTCGCGCAGGTCCTGGTAGCGCTCCCGGACCGGCGTCAGGTACTCGATCACCGCGTCGGCGACCGCCTGCTTGAACGGGCCGTACTGGGAGCCCTCGAAGCCGCGCTCGATCGCCTCCGGAGAGACGCCACGGACCGCCGCGAGGATCTCGATCAGGTTCGTGATCCCGGGCTTGTCGGGTGCGCGGCGGACCTCGGAGCCGGTGTCGGTCACCGCGGAGCGGAACTTCTTGGCGATCGCGTCGGGCTCGTCGGTGACGTACACGCGCCCGGCGTCGGTGCCGGAGGTCGTCGACATCTTGCGGTCGGGGAACTTCAGGTCCATGATCCGCGCGCCGACCTGCGGGATCCGGACCTCGGGAACCACGAGCGTCTCGCCGAAGCGGGCGTTGAACTGCTCGGCGACGTCGCGCATCAGCTCCACATGCTGGCGCTGGTCGTCGCCGACGGGCACCTCGTTGGCACGGTAGGCGAGCACGTCGGCGGCCATCAGCACCGGGTAGTTGAAGAGCCCGGCGGTCGAGCGCTCCCGCTGCTTTCCGGCCTTGTCCTTGAACTGCGTCATCCGCGTCAGGTCGCCGAACGAGGTGACGCTCATCAACAGCCACGTCAGCTCCGGGTGCTCGACGACGTCCGACTGGCGAAAGAAGATGCAGCGCTCCGGGTCCAAGCCCGCGGCGAGCAGCACCGCCGCGGTGTCATAGACGGCGTCGCGCAGCTGCTCGGGCTCGTACGGGACGGTCAGCGCATGCAGGTCGACGACGCAGTAGATGGCCTCGCCGCGGTCCTGGCCGGCGACGTACTGCGTGATCGCGCCGATGTAGTTGCCCAGATGCTTGCGCCCGGTCGGCTGGATGCCGGAGAAGATCCGCACGGCCCCTGAGGCTACTTCCTATGGGCCGAGGTCGGCCTGCCCGGGCTCGAGCCTCGGCCGCTTACCGCGAGAGCGCGCGGTCGAGCGCGTCGTGGTGTGCCTGCAGCGGGTCCGGCGCCGCCGCCGGCTTGCCGCCGGATCGTTGCGCCTGGGTGTCCTTGCGAGAGCGCGTCGCGAGCACGTAGGCGGCGACCACGCCGCCGACCGCGCCACACACGTGCGCCTGCCAGGAGACGCCCTGATGGGGTACGACGCTGTCGACCAGCGCGGCGCCCCACACGAACCCGACGATCACGCCGACGAGCAGTTCAGCGATGTTGCGGTCGAACAGTCCGCGCGCGAACAGGTAGGTCGCGAACCCGAACACGACGCCGCTTGCCCCGAAGGTGACCGTGCCCGGGGGCGCCACCAGCCAGGTGCCGACGCCGCCGACGAGGATCACGATCGCGGTCACCGCCGCCAACCGCTTGGCGCCGGCGAGCGCGATGAACGCGCCCATGAACAGGAACGGGATCGTGTTGTCGACCAGGTGCGGCGAGAAGTTGGCGTGCACGAACCATGACGTCAGCACCGACCACAGGTCGCCGATGTTGCGCGGGTGGATCCCCCAGCCGTCGAGCCGCTGGCCGTCGAGGGAGTTGATCCCCTCGATCGCCCACATGAATGCGGTGATCGCGATCAGCAGCGCAAGCCCCTCGAGCACCTGTCGCCGCAATGCCGGAAGGTTCCTGTTCATCTCGTCATAGAGGATGCCACGCCGACCGGCCTGCGCGCCCAGCTCTTACCGGACCCTTATCGGCTCGCGGGCCGGCTACAGGCGTCCGTCGGGCTCGGCGCCGTCGCCGCCGTCCAGGAGCTCGTGCCCGATCGCCAGCGCGACCTCCGCGCGCAACGTCAGCGCCTCGCGCAGCACGAACTCGTCCGGCGTGTGGGCGCCGCCGCCGCGGGGGCCGAGGCCGTCGATCGTCAGCGGAATCGAGGCGGCGAAGTGACTGGCGTCCGAGGCGCCGCCGCGCGGCACCCCGACGATCGGCCGCCCGAGCCGCCGGGCCGCCCCCTCGAGCACCGGTGCGGTCGCCGCGACCGCGTCCATTCCAGGCCAGGCGCGGCCCATGCGCGCGTCGAGCCGGACCTCGTCGAGCTCGGCGGGGACGCTGCGCAGCACCGGCGCAAACGCGTCGAGCGTCCGCGCCCGCATGTCGCAGATCAGCTCTCCCGCGGCCGGCACGACGTTGAACGCGTCGCCGGAGCGGATCACGGTCGGCACCACCGACAGCTGCTCGGGTCCCGAGAGGTCGTGGAACTCGGCCGCGCGCGTGGCCACGCGCGCGAGCGCCAGCAGCGCGTTGCGGCCCTGGTCGGGCGCGGCTCCCGAGTGCGCCGCGCGGCCGACGGCGTCGACGATCAGCGTGCCGGCGGCCTTGCGGCGGACGACCACGCCCTCCTCGCCGTCGGGCGTGAGATGGCCCGCCTCGAAGCACAGACAAGCGTCGTATCCCGAAAAGCGCTCGACGTGCGTGAACGGTGCGGTCCGCCACTCCTCGTCGCACACCATCAGCACCGACAGCTCCGCGAACCGCTGGGGTGACCGCGCGAGCGTGCGAGCGACCCCGAGCGCGAGGATGTCGCCGCCCTTCATGTCGACCGTGCCGGTGCCGTACAGCCGCTCGCCGTCGGCGCGCAGCGGCTGGTGGGCGTCGTGTCCGACGACCGTGTCGACGTGACCGAGCAGCATGATCCGGCGCTGTCCGGTGCCGCGCACGGTCGCGAGCAGATCGGGCGCCGAGCCCTCCGTCGAGCACGGCGGCCGTTGCACCTCGGCGCCGTCGGGCAGCAGTTCGACGCACACCGCGATCGCCGCTTCGGCGCCGGCGACGTCGCCCGATGGCGACGACACGTCCACCAGGCGCGCCAGCTCGGCCTCCGCCCGCGCGGCGATCTCCGCCGCCTCGCGGGCGATCGTTGACGCCGTTGTCTCGCTCACGCCCGCTCGCCGCCGGCGATCAGCGGCGTGTGCGTGGCGGGCCGCCTAGTCAAGCGTCGCCTCGTACGCGGCGGCGTCCAGCAGCGACTCGGTCTCGGAGGGATCGGACAGCCTGATTCGCACCAGCCAGCCCTCTCCGTAGGGATCGTCGTTGACCTTCTCGGGGCTGTCGGCGAGCGCCTCGTTGACCTCGACGATCTCGCCCGACAACGGCGCGATCACGTCCGAAACCGCCTTGACGGACTCGACCTCGGTGTAGGCGCTGTCCTTGGTCACGGTCGCCCCCTGCTTGGGCGGGTCGAAGAACACGATCTCGCCGAGCGAGTCCTGGGCATACCAGGTGATCCCGAGCGTGGCCTCATCGCCATCGACGCGGGCCCAGTCGTGCTCGGGGTGGTAGAGCAGGTCGTCGGGATAGCTGGCATCGGCCATGGCGCCGACACACCTCCTTGGGGTAGCTCGCGCAGCGAGCCTAATACACGCGCTCGCGATGGCTGCCGCCGGGCGCGGCTGGAGCGGTAGGCGGTCCCGGCGCGGATGCCGGGACGCGGCTCAGCGATCCTTCAAAAACGACGGGATGTCGATGTCGTCGTCGGAGATCTCCAGCGAGTCGCGCTGGCGATCGTCCATCGTCACGTCGCGGTCGCGGCGCTCGC
The DNA here is from genome assembly GCA_036273655.1 of Solirubrobacteraceae bacterium. Classification (GTDB taxonomy): domain Bacteria; phylum Actinomycetota; class Thermoleophilia; order Solirubrobacterales; family Solirubrobacteraceae; genus Palsa-465. Next base: position 76,270 of record DASUHF010000106.1, read on the forward strand.
GGCGAGTGACTTCGCGCGCGGTCGACGGCGAGCGGCCCTGGTCGAAGCCGGCCGCGATAACGGTCACGCGCACCTCGTCGCCGAGGTTGTCGTCGATCACGGCGCCGAAGATGATGTTCGAGTTCTCGTCGGACGCGGTCTGCACGATCTCGGCGGCCTCGTTGACCTCGAACAGGCCGAGCTCGTGGCCGCCGGTGATGTTCAGCAGGATCCCCGTGGCGCCGTCGACCGACTGCTCGAGCAGCGGCGAGGAGATCGCCATCTTCGCGGCCTCGGCGGCGCGGTTCTCGCCGCTCGCGGTGCCGATCCCCATCAGCGCCGAGCCGGCCTCGAACATGATCGTCCGCACGTCGGCGAAGTCGAGGTTGATGAGGCCGGGGATCGTGATCAGGTCGGTGATGCCCTGGACGCCCTGGCGCAGCACGTTGTCGGCCTCGCGGAACGCGTCGAGGATCGTGGTGCGCCGTTCGACGATCCCGAGCAGCTTCTCGTTGGGGATCACGATCAGCGTGTCGACGTTCTCGCGCAGGCGCTGTATCCCGTCCTGGGCGGCGTTCGCGCGGCGGGTGCCCTCGAACGCGAACGGGCGCGTGACGACGCCGACGGTCAACGCCCCGATCTCGTTCTTGGCGATCTCGGCGATCACCGGGGCGGCGCCGGTGCCGGTGCCGCCACCCTCGCCGGCGGTCACGAACACCATGTCGGCGCCCTTCAGCGCCTCCTTGATCTCGTCGCGTGACTCGGCGGCGGCGCCGTGGCCGACCTCCGGGTTGGCGCCCGCGCCGAGACCCTTGGTCAGCTGATGGCCGATGTTGAGCTTGATGTCGGCGTCGCACATCGCGAGCGCCTGGGCATCGGTGTTGCACGCCACGAACTCGACGCCTCGCAGCCCGGCGTCGATCATCCGGTTGACGGCGTTGATGCCGCCGCCGCCGACGCCGACGACCTTGATGACTGCCAGGTAGCTACCGCTTTCCATGTCTTCCGTTCCAACCCTCTAGTGAGGGTTAACTGTTGAGTCGGCACACATCGCGCGCCGCTTGATTCGGCACGTAAACATAGGCGATGGGCGGAGTCAACGCCACCGCACGGGATGCAACGATCCGTGCAGAACGGCGAAGTCTCGATTATTACAGAGACTTCGGCCGGATTGCAGATTCAAGTTCTACTTGAGGGTTAGCGTCGCCTCAGGAGGCCCCAGGACCCGCCGCCGGTCGGGATGGATCGGTCACGTCGATGTACCCGGCGCCGGCCGAGCTTGGTGTCGCGAGCACCGCCACGACGGAGCTCCACTTCGCCGCCAGCCGGTGTGCGCCGCCGAAGTACACGAGGGGACCGTTGCGCAGCTGCACGGTCAGGCCATGGGTCGGATCGTCGGTGGCCGACGCGATCCGCGCGCGCAGCGTTCCGGGCGCATCGGCCAGCAGCGACGCCTCCCGCCGAGGTGCTCCCGACAGCCTCGAGCCGGCCGGCGCGACCCGCAGTGCGATCGTCGGCAGCGACGCCGTCGGCTTGACGTTGGGCAGCAGCGTGCCGTCGCCGGAGACGACCGTGCGGCGTGACCCGGCGACGGCGATCGCGACCGGGTTCTGCTCGACGACGTGGATCGTCATCGAGTGCGGGAAGCTCGTCGACACCGTTACGGACTTGACCTCGGGATAGGCGGCGACCGCAGTGTGGAATTCGTCGTGCTTGACGTCGAGCGTCGACATGCTGCGCGCCACCGTCACGAGCGCCGACCGGATCTGCCCGGCATCGGCGCCGACCAGGCCGGTCACGCGTACGTCGCGGACGGCCGACAGGCTCGAGCCCCGGACCCAGAAGTAGGCGGCCGCCAACAGCCCCGCGACGAGCACGACCGCGATCAGCACCAGCACCCGTAGGCGCGGCGCCCGGCGGGGCTCGTCCAGGGCGGCCAGCTCCGCGCGCAGGCCGGTCGCCGGCTCGGGGGCACGGCGGCGGACGCCGATCAACGGTGCCGCCAGTCGACGGGGATCCTGGTCACCGCTTCCGCCACTCGTCGGGGATCGGCACCGGTCCGAGCGTCTGGACCTCGGGCTCGAGCTCGATCCCGAACCGCTCCGCCACCCGCCGGCGCCCCTCGGCCATCACCGCCACGACCTCCGCGGTCGTGGCGCCGCCGTGGTTCTCGACAAAGTTCGCATGCTTCGCGGAGAACCCGGCGCCGCCGACCCGCAGCCCGCGGCAGCCGGCAGCGTCGAGCAACTGCCCGGCGCTGCGCCCCTCGGCGACCGCATCGCCCGGGTTCTTGAACGTCGAGCCGAACGTCTTGATCCCCGACGGCTGCGCCTCGCGCCGACGGCGGCGCATGTCGGCGAGCGTCGCCTTGACATCGTCGGAGCCGGCTTCCTCGAGCGCGAACCGGGCGCGCGCGACGATCTCGCCGGCGCCCAGGTTCGAGCGGCGGTAGGCGAACGCGAACGTGTCGGGCGAGCGGCGCTCGGTCCCGGCCGCGGTCACCACGTCGACCCACTCGAGCGCCCGCGCCAGCTCGCCGCCGTAGGCATTGGCGTTCATCCGCACTGCCCCGCCGACCGTGCCCGGGATGTTGACGCCGAACTCGATCCCCGACAGCCCCAGCCGCGCCGCGACCGCGGATACCGCCGGCAGCCGCGCGCCGCCGCCGCACCGAAGATGCGTGCCGTCGGGCTCGTCCTGCTCGATCTCTGCAAGCTGTCGGTCAAGTTTGAGCACCAGTCCGCGGACGCCTTCGTCCGCCACCAACAGGTTCGACCCCGATCCGACGACCCCTACCGCGACCTGCGCCTCGGCGGCCCAGCCCAGCAGCGCCTCGAGCTCGGCGATCGTGCCCGGCCGCGCAAACAGCTCGGCGTTGCCGCCGGTGCGGATCGTCGTCAACCGGGCCAGCGGGTGATTGCGGGTGACGCCCTCTGGCAACTCGTGCATCGCGCCGTCAGCGTAGAGGCGGCGGCGGCTACTGCGTGGCGGCGGGGGAAGCGACGAGGGCGTGGGCGAGCGTGTCGACGTTGCCGGCGCCCATCACCAGGCAGAGGTCGCCGTTGCGCAGGCGCGGCCGCAGGAAGGAGGCGGCGGCGTCGAGCGACGGGATCCAGGCCACGGGGCGGCGGCTCGGCCAGGCATCGGCGGCGGCGACCGCGACGAGGCGGCCGTCGACCCCGGGGAAGTCCTCGGCGCGCTCGCGCGCCTCGTAGATCGGGACGACGACGACCTCGTCGGCGGCCGCCAGCGCCCGGCCGAAGCTCGCGGCAAGCTCGCGCGTGCGCGAGAACAGGTGCGGCTGGAACACGGCCACGAGCCGACGCGGTGCCAGCGCCCGCGCGGCCGCGATCACGGCCCCGATCTCGGTCGGGTGGTGGGCGTAGTCGTCGTACACCGCCGCCCCGGTCGCGGTCGATCCGACCAGCTCCATCCGCCGCCGCGCGCCCTGGAAGCTCGCGAGCGCGGCGACCGCCCGCTCGGCGTCGGCGCCGGCCAGCCTGCAGGCAGTCAGCGCGCCGGCGGCGTTGACGGCGTTGTGGACGCCGGGGACCGTCAGGGTGACCGTGTGTCGCTCCCACGTGAACGTCGTCTGCGCCGGCCCGGCGATCGCGTCGGGAGCGTCGTAGGGCATGCCGCCGTCCGGACACAGCGCGCGCAGCCGCGGGCGGTCCCAGACGACGGCGCCGCCGTCGGCCTTCGCCATGAACGTCGCAAGCGTCTGCTCGAGATCCTGCAGCGACTCGTAGGTGGCGTGATGGTCGAGCTCGGCATTGGTGAGGATCGCGATCTCGGGATCGATCTTGAGCAGCGAGCGGTCGGATTCGTCGGCCTCGACGACGATCCACTCGCCGCCGCCGAGCGCGGCGTTGACGCCGGTCGCGCGCAGTTGCGCGCCGACCACGTACGACGGGTCCATGCCCGCCCCCTGCAGCGCCGCCACGACCATCGCGCTGGTCGTCGTCTTGCCGTGCGTGCCGGTCACCGCCAGGCACCGCCGCAGCGCGCAGATCTGGGCCAGCAGGTCTGCGCGATGCAACTGCGGCCTCGCACCGCCCGCGATCCGCTCGGGATTGTCGGCCGCGATCGCGGAGCCGTACACGAGCTCGGCGCCGGCCGGCACGTTGGCGGCGTCGTACCCGATCGCCGGCTCGATCCCCTGCTCGCGCAGCTCCTCGCAGTAGCCGGTGTCGACGCGATCGGATCCGGTCACGTCCGCGCCGAGCCCGTGCGCGACGATCGCGACCGCGCTCATGCCGGCGCCGCCGATCCCGACGAAGTGCAGCCGGCGGCCGCGCCAAGGGGTGTCGCCGGTCGCGCTCGGGCTCGTCATCCGACGCAAGCGTATTCGCGCCCGCGGCCGCTCGACCAAGGGCGGACTTGGGCTCGTTCTTACACCTGTCGAAAGCGATCCCGCAAGACCGCAGCCGAGGGACCCTGTCACTCGCCGGCGCCGCCGGCCGCCAGCACCTCGCCGGCGATCTCGCGGGCGGCGTCGGGGCGCGCAACGCCGCGCGAGGCGCGTGCCATCGCGTTCAGACGAGCGCGGTCGCCGAGCAGGCGGCCGACCTCCAGCGCCAGGCGCGGGCCGGTCAGTTCGGCGTCGGAGATCACGATCGCGGCGCCCGCCCGCTCCATGTAGCGGGCATTGTCGTCCTGGTGGCCGCTGGCCGCGTACGGGTACGGGATCAGGATCATCGGCCGGCCGTGGGCGGCGATCTCGAACACCGAGCCTCCCGAGCGCGCGACGACGAGGTCGGCGGCGAGCAGCGCCTGCCCGAAGTCGCCGATGTAGCCGCGCAGGTCGTAGTAGGGACCGGGCGACTCCAGCTCGTCGAGATCACGGGTGCCGGCCGCGTGCAGGATCCGGAAGCGCGCGCCGGCGAACGCCTCGATCGCCGCCTGGTTGATCGAGCGGGCGCCCTGAGAGCCGCCGAACACGAGCACGCACTGCTCGCTGTCCCGGAGGCCGAATCGTGCGCGGGCGGCGTCGCGGTCGGTGGCGGGCACCGGCACCGGCCGGCCGGTGACCCGGTAGCGATCCGAGTCGCGTCCGTCGATCGGGAACGCCAGGCACACGCGCCGCGCCATCGGCGTCAGCCACCGGTTCGTGATCCCGAGATGGCTGTCGGCCTCCATCAGCACCAGTGGCACCCGCCGCAGCGCGCCGGCGAGGCCGACCGGCCCGGCCACGTAGCCGCCGGCGCCGAGGACGACGTCGGGCGACAGCTCGCCGATCAGCCGCATCGCGTGGCCGAGCGCGCCGAAGTCGACGGCGGCGGCGCGGGCCGCCTCCGCCGGGCGCCGGCGCGCCAGCGGCGCGACCTTCAGCGTGCGCAGCTCGTAACCGGCCTCCGGTACCAGCTGGCGCTCGAAGCGGTCGCCGCCGGCGAACACGACCTGGGCGCCGTGGTCGCGCAGCACGTCGGCGACGGCGATCGCGGGGACCACATGTCCGGCGGTACCGCCGACGCCGATCACGACGCGCAGGCGATCCGTGGCCGGGATCGCGTCCGCGACCGTAGTCGTGCTCGCGGCGAGCGTAGTCGCCTCTGCGGATGCTGCGTCTGTCACGGATGTCGATGCTGTGCGCTCTCACCCGGCCGCGTCGCCGGGCCGGCAGCCGCGCCCGGAAAGCGACGGCGGCCACCACCGACCGTAGCCGATCGCGGATTGTCAAGTGTCGACAACCCATCAGACGGAGTGGGCGCGGAGCCACCGCGAGGCGGCACACCACGATCACACGGGGCTCTTTGCCACCGCGACCCGGCTGATCCGATGCCGCGGTGCCCCCGAGCGCGACTCAGCCGATCCGATGCCGCTGGCGCGCTCCCGAGCGCGACTCAGCCGGCGCGACCCCGGTGGCGTGCGTCCGAGCCCGCCTCGGCGGCGCGGCGCTGCGCGCGCTCCCGGCGCCTCCGCTCGCGCGCCTTCGCGCTCGCGCGCGACTCCGACGCCGAGATCGCTGTCCGCGGATCGACGACGCGCAGCCGGCGCGCCTTCGGCCGGCTCATGTTCAGCAGCAGGCCGACGGACGCGAGCATCACCCACAGGTTCGTCGGGGCGTAGGAGATGAACGGCAGCGGCACCCCGGTCAGCGGCGCGAGCCCGAGCACGACAAAGATGTTGAGCGTCCCCTGGCAGAGGATCAGCGAGGTCAGTCCGGTGGCCAGCAGCTTGGCGTGGCGGGTGGCAGCACGGCGCGCCGTGCGCAGCCCGGCGTAGGCGATCATCCCGTACAGGCAGACGACCGTGAAGATGCCGATCACGCCGAGCTCCTCGCCGATCACCGCGAGGATGAAATCGGTGTTGGCCTCGGGCAGGTAGAACACCTTCTGCACCGACTTGCCCAGGCCGACCCCGAACAGGCCGCCGGATCCGAGCGCGATCTGCCCCTGCACCGCCTGATATCCCGGCCCGGCCTTGGTCGCCGCCGACCACGGATGCAGGAACGCCGTCAACCGTGCCTGCTCGTATGGCTGGATCAGCACCAACACGAGCACCGCGAACACGCCGGCGCCGACGATCGCCGCCAGATAGCGCGGCGGCATGCCCGCGGCGAGCAGCATCGCGATCATCGTCAGCGCGACGACCAGCGACGTGCCGAGGTCGGGTTCGAGCACGATCAGCCCGCAACCGAGCAGCGCGGGTCCGGCGACGGGCTTTGCCAGCTCCCACCAGCTGCGGGCGCCCCGTGGCGGCCGTGCGAGCTTCTGGGCCGTGTACAGGACCAGCGCGAGCTTGCAGATCTCCGATGGCTGGAACTGGATCGGGCCGGCGGCGAACCAGCGCCGTGCGCCCTGCACCTGGACGCCGAAGTGCGGGACGAGCACGAGCACCAGCAGTGCGCCGGCTCCTAACAGCAGCAGCCGCACGACCTGCTCAGACAGCAGTTGCAACCCGTGGCGCTCGAGCGCGTACATGATCACCACGCCGAGCGCGACGAACACGATGTAGCGCAGAAATTCTCCCGCGCCGCTGCCGCCGCCCGCCAGCGCGCCGACCGGCGACGAGGCGCTGTAGATCATCACCGAGCCGAACGCCAGCAGGCACAGCGTCGCGGTCATCAACACGCGGTGCTCGAGTGGCGGCGCGACCCGCCGGCTGCGCGGGCGTGTGCGACCGCGCCGAGCCCCGGAAGCGCCGCGCCCACGTCCCGCCCTGCCGCCGTCGGCGGCGGACGCGGCCACCTACAGCTCCCCCACGAGTGCGCGAAACCGATCGCCGCGCGCCTCGAAGCTCTGAAATTGGTCGTAGCTGGCGCATGCCGGCGACAGCAGCACGGTCTCGCCGGCGGCGGCCGCGTCCGAGGCGGCAAACAGGGCGCGCTCGAGCTCGCCACAGCGGTGCAGCTCGACGCCGGTCGCCGCCAGCGCCCGCTCGAGCTCGTCGCCGGCGGCGCCGATCAGGTAGACGGCGCGGCAACGCCGCGCCACCGGCTCGGCCAGCGGCGAGAAATCCTGGTTCTTGCCAAGCCCGCCGGCGATCAGGTGAACGCCGCCGTCGTAGCTGGCCAGCGCGACGATCGCCGACGCGACGTTGGTGGCCTTTGAATCGTTGACGTAGGCGACGCCATCGCGGACGGCGATCGTCTCCAGTCGGTGCGGGACTCCGTGAAAGGTCCGCAAACCCTCGGCGACGGCCTCGCGCTCGATCCCGCGCGCGAGGCACGCGGCGGCCGTCGCCATCGCATTGGCGCGGTTGTGGATTCCCGGCAGCGCGATCTCGTCGACAGCGATCAGCGGCTCGTCGTCCCACCACAGGTAGCCGCCGCGCTCGGACAGCTCCAGCGAGTCACCGTCGCCGGCGCCGAACAGAACGCGCCTCGCGCAGCCGCCGAGATCCTCGATCCCGAGGTCCGCCGGCGCGACGCAGACGTCGTCGTTGCCCTGGTTGGCGAAGATCCGCAGCTTCGCGGCGACGTAGTCCTCGAACGTCTCGTGACGGTCCAGATGGTCGGGCGCGAGGTTGAGCAGAACCGCGGTCTCGGGCGCGAACGCGACCGTGTCCTCGAGCTGGAACGAGGAGGCCTCGCAGACGACGGTGGTCTCGGAGGAGATCGCGCCCACGAGCGTCGAGGCCGCGGTCCCGACGTTGCCGACGACCGCCACCGGCGCCGCCGCCACGCGATGGACGTGACCGATCCACTCGGTCGTCGTCGTCTTGCCGTTGGTGCCCGTCACCGCGATGAACTCGTTTCCGACGAGCCGCCACGCGAGCTCGAGCTCGCCGATGACCGGCACAGCACGGGCTCTCGCCGCCGCCACGGCGGGAGCGTTCTGGGGTACGCCGGGGCTCTTGATGAGCGTCCCGGCGCGGGCGGCAACAGCATCGCCTGACGCATCGAGGTGGACTTCGACGCCGGCGGCCGAAAGCCTTCGCGCCGCCGCATCGAGCTCTGGGTCGGCGCCCTGTGCGCGCGCGTCGCATCCGATCACCTCCTCCCCTCGCGCGCGCAACGCCTGCGCGGCGGCGACGCCC
>DASUHF010000107.1:0-10450 GCA_036273655.1 Solirubrobacteraceae bacterium
CCGCGGGGGTAGTAGTGCAGCGCGTCGCCGCCGTTGAAGTAGCTGACCCACAGGATCCCGGGGTCGACGTAGCTTGAGCCGTCCGGGTTGGTGCCCGACATCGTCGTCGACGGCAGGTGCTCGAACACCGGGTAGGTGCCAAGCGCCGTCTCCGCGCCGGCGACGCCGGTGTTGGCGGGCGTGGTGATGATCGTCTGGCCGTTGTGCCAGAGCGTCGTGGTCTCGCCGGAGCTCGCCTCGTGGACCATCACGAACGAGTAGCCGAACGCGCTGCGCTTGCCCGCGACGGCGGCGTCGATCAGCGCCTTCCACACGGCAGGGGAGAGGGTCCCATCGGGGGTCAAGCCGTGGTCTGACTCGAACATCATGATCGCGCCCTTGGTGACGACGCCGTCGGCGCCCGGCTGCCACTGCTCCTTGAGCTGAGCGGGCGTGTTCGGGTAGCGCCAGCTGAACGTGCCTTTCGGCGGGTCGACCGCCGCCGCCTGCTGGGCGGAGGCGCTACGTCTGACCCGCTTGCCCCGGTATTTGAAGTCGACCGGCAGGTAGCCGAGTAGCGCCAGGAGCTGCTGAGCGCGGACCAGCGACCCCTGCGGCACCGGCCAGCTGCCCGAGCTCGCAGTACCGGACTGACCTCCCACGAGCGGCACGCCGTTGGGCAATGCGATCGTGACGCGCGTGTCGAGTCCGTATCCGTAGCCGCTCGGCGTGAACTCGATCGTGCGCTCCGAGACCCGCCGCCAGCTGCCGGCGGTCGCGGGCGACAGCGTCGGCATGCGCTCGTCCAGCACGTGGGAGACCGGCTTTGAGAAGCTGATCCGGATCGGCGTCGCCGGGGTGATCGGCGTTCCCGGCGCCGGTTGTGCGATGGCGCTGGCTGCACCTCCGGCAGGGAAGAGGCTGATCGGCGCCGACGGCGAGCGTTCCCACGGGTGGATCTGGGCGGCGACGTACACCGTTCCCGCCGCGCCGGAATGCGGAAGCGGCACGCTGCCGGCCGGCGAGCGCAGCACGTGGCGCGTGAGCCTGGTCGGGTCGGTCCCGACTTCGTAGGCCTCGATCGGCGCCTTGAAGCGCAGCCGCGCTGCGCCGCCCCGGCCGACGGTCAGGTAGTGCGTGGTGGCCGACGCCACCGGCGTCACGTAGGAGAGCGTCAGCGTTTGGTCCTTGCCGTCCAGCCACGAGATCCACCGCGGCCGCTGCACCACCACCCGGATCCGAAGCCGCTCGTCGGCAGCGACGGGCCGCTCGGCGACGATCAGATCCTCGTCGGTGACCCGCACCGGTACCGGCGTGCGGTGGCGTCCGGCGGTCACCGAGACCGACGCGATCTTGCCCCCGCCCAGCGGCATCCCGATCCGTGCCAGGCCCCCATCGGCGCGCTCGATGCTCGCCTTCGCCGACACGAGCACGATCGCCAGCGCGCCCGCGACCGCCGCCAGCACCAACAGCGCCAACCCGGCGACCATCCACCCGGGTCGGCGCGGGGAGGGCCGGCTCGCCGCCGAGGGCGGGGTCGGTGGCGGCGGCGCCGGCGTCGCCGGGGACGGCGCCGGGAGCCGAGACGGCCCGACAGGCGCCCGTGGGGTTGGCGGCTCGACGGCCGGCCGCAGCGGAGAGAACGTCGCCATGGCGCAGTGCTGGTCGCGAGGGGCAGTGGTTGTGAGGCCGCTTGCTCGGGTATCGCCGCGCTTCGGCGACCAAACCCGGACCGGGTCCGCGCCAGCGGCGATGCGCAGTGTTCTTCGCGCTGCACCGCCAGGCACCTGTCCGCGGCCGGCCACGACCGAGCGCGCGACGGCGATCTTGCAACCGCCGCGTCGTTGACGACACGACCGCGGCGAAGGGGGTGTCGCCGAGCTCGGATCGATCACGAGTTATCAGCCAATCGACCCCCGGCGGGAGGTGAGATGGCGACCGATCCATGCGGATTGGTGGTTGGTCGCCGACCGTCGTCTCGGACGCCGAGGTTGGCGAATTTCTCAGGTCGCCGCCGGCCACCGCATGGGTGCGCCGGCCGTCCCCGGCGGGCCGTCAGGCCGCCCCGTGCCACGCGCGTTGTCCCGCGCGATCAGCCCGCCGCCCGCCGCCCGCGCGCGCCGCCCCGCCCCGCGGCGCTGGGCCCTCAGCGCACGATCAGCACGTCACAGGGAGCGTGGTGCGCGACCGTGTCGGGCACCGAGTGACCGAGCAGGCGCCCGACCAGCGACGAATGCTCTGAGCCGACGACGATCAGGTCCGCGCCGCGGTCCTTGGCGGCGGCGATCAGCGCTTCGCCCTCGTGTCCGACGGCCTCGATGTAGCTGGCGGCGACGCCCATCTGCTCAAGCTGGTTGCGCGCGCACGCCAGCTCCGCGAGATGCTCGGACGCGGGCGTCACCGGGTCGGCGCCGAGCGAGCGTCCGACGGTGGTCTCGGTCACCGGCGCGACGCTCGTGACGACCAGCTTCGAGTCCAGCGCCTTCGCGAGCGTCGCCGCGCGCTGCAGTGCGCGACCCGCGGCCGCGGAGTCGTCGTAGCCGATCAGGATCGTCTGCATCGGGCGCTCAGCCGGTCGTCGCGGGAACCGGGGCGGGCTCGCCGGTCAGCGCCAGCATCTCGGCCTCGTCGGGTAGCTCGGGCGTCTCCTCGCGCAGACGCACGCCCTCCTTGTCCTCGACGACGTGGCGGTAGATGAACAGCAGCAGCGAGGCCAACAGGATGCCGATGCCGATCGCGAAGTCCGTCCAGGTCCCGTAGCCGTTGAGCTTGGGGGAGAGGGCGCCGACTACCAGGAACAGGGCGTTGATTGCGCACAGGAACGCCGCCACCGGCAGCCAGCCGGAGCCGATCCTGATCGGCCGTGGCCAGTTCGGCCGGTCGCGCCGCAACAGCAAGAAGCCCGACAGCGCGAACACGTGCGCGAGCACGTAGCCGATGTTGCTCATGTACAGGATCGCGAGGTTGGACTTGATGAACAGCACCAGCGCGATGTTGACGACGAGGTCCATCGTCATCGCCCGCGCGGGGACGTGGAAGCGGCTGAGCACGCCGAACGCCTTGATCGTCATGCCCGCGCGGGAGATCCCGTACAGCGCCCGGCCGGCGTCGGCGGTCGACGAGGTCATCGACAACAGCAGCGAGGCGATGATGCAGATCGTGAAGAAGGCCGACGCGCCGTGCCCGACGAGCGTGCTCATCGCGCTCGTGTAGAACTGGCCCTCGGCGCCGGTCTGGACCGCGGTGCTGACGCCGTCGACGCCGCCGAGGCCGAGCGGCAGCAGCAGGCAGACCAGCAGCATGAACATCGCCGAGCGGCGCAGCGCCTGGTGCGTGTCCTGGATCGTCTTGTATTCCGGCGCGAACGTCGCACACGCTTCTGTGCCGTACGCCGACCAGGCGAGGATGAACATGTAGACGATCGCCAGCTTGGCGCCGCCCCACGGCCCTGACCAGATCGCATGGACGTTGGAGCCGTGCCAGTGGCCGGTGAAGTACGGGACGACGATGAACAGCACCAGCGGCACCATCAGCAGCGCCGCGCACGCGTACGTGAACCACACCGCGGGTCGCAGCCCGAAGATGTTGAAGGCCCACACGAAGATGATGCAGCCGATCGCGATGAACGACGACAGCGTCAGCGTGTTGCTGGCGAAGCCGATCGACAGGCCGGAGTTCGGCCACCACTGCGAGGTCGCGAGGTCGCCGATGATCTTGCCGAAGATCGACAGCACGACCGACCAGCCGATCCAATATCCGAACGCGGACAGCGGCCCGACCAGCGTCGTGTATTTGCGCCAGCCCTCGTGCGCGTACAGCGCGATCCCGCCGGAGCGGTGGCCGAACATCGTCGCCGGCTCCGAGTAGATCCAGGCCTGCAGCATCCCGATCGCCGCCGAGGCGCCCCACAGGACCATCGAGCCGACGACGCCGAAGATCCCGAGCGTGTACCCAAGGCTGCCGAGCAGGAAGCCGGGGTTGCACAACGCGATGATGAATCCGTCCCACCAACGCAGCGTCTTGAGGAGCTGAATCTCCTCGACGGTGGCTGTCCCGGTCTCCTCCAAGCCCATCCCTCCTCAGGTCGAGTTGGCGCCGGCTGGGCCTCCGTCCCGGTCTCCTCCCGGTCCCTTGGGTCGCGGCCGACCGGCGCTTTATACCAGTTTGTACAAATCCGGTCAACGAGCTTCTGGCAGGTTTGGACCCGCGGAGCACGCCGCCGCGCCGGCTTGCTGCATCGGGACCGTGACAGGCGTGCTTTGATCTGCTTGAGCAGGTCCATCATGACGGCCGTCGATCAGCCAACGCTTGCGACGGGCCGCGGCGCCGGTGGCGCGATCTCGGCCCGGCCCGTGCTGCTGGCGACGCTCGCGGCCCGCGTCGACCCGGCTGCGGAGCGTGTCGCGATCGAGGCGGCGCTCGAGACGCGCTGCCGGTTGCTGCTGGTCAACCTGCTGTGGCTGCCGCCGCACCCGACGACGCTGACGCTCGCGCGCGAATACGCGACCCTGCCACACGAGGAGGACCTCGAGGCGGTTCGCGGGACCGCCGAGCGCGCGGCGGCGCTCGGGATCCCGACTGAGCTGTTGCGGATCTCGAGCCGCCGGCCGCTGCAGGCGCTGCTCGAGCTCGTCGTCGAGCGCGATCCCGGGCTGCTCGTGCTCGGGCCCGATCCACAGCGCACGCCGCGCTGGTGGCGGGCGCTGGCGGCGCGACGCGTCAGGCGGCGCGTCGACTGTCTGGTGTGGATCGCGCCCGACGGACGGTGAACGCCGCCTGGTCTTGAGGTACGGTCGCGGCAGGCAAGAGCGATGCACACATCCACGAAACTGCGCAGCGACTCGTTCGCGATCGAGCTCGACGGCCGCCCGGCGACGATCGCCGACGTGCTGCCGGGCAACGCGGGCGGGAGGCTCGGGATCGTCGTGCGCGAGCCGTTCGGGGCCGTCGGCGCGAGCAATCTGGTGCTGGCAGCGGTCACCGCGTTCTACGACGCGCAGCGGGCGCGGGCGGACGACTTCTTCATCTATCCGGACTACTTCGTGTTTCACGTCGGGCGCCGGCACGGGGATCACTCGATGCTGGACGTATGGCCGGCGCACAAGGAGGTCGTCGTCGGCGACGATCCCGACGCGATCCTCGAGGCGATCAACGACCGGGCAGTCACGTGGCTGGCCGTTCCCGAGGGCGAGCCGGGGCCGGCGCCGCACGGCCGCGAGGCGCGCGCGAGCGCCCGCGACCGGATCGTGGCGGCGCTCAGCTACGCGCCCGGCGGTCGCGTCGCCGATGGCGACGTGCGGATCGCGGGCAACGAGGTCACCGCTTCGTTCGTGGAGGCCGTGCTCGATCCCGAGGGCGTACTGGCGACAAGCGACCCGACGACGGACCCGTACGCGGCCGAGGTCGCGCGACGGGCCGACGAGGTCACGCCGGACGTGCGCGCGCGGATGCGCGCATCACGCGAGCGGCTGCTCGAGGACGGGCGCCCGGTCGAGACCTACCGGCGGATCGCGCTCGACCGGGCGCTGCAGTCGCTTTAGCTTTCATCCCGAGCAGCCGGTGAACTTGGCGTCGCCCCAGTCGCCGTTGTCGTGGCCGATGCCGTCGCCGGCGTCGCCGACGTTCAGCGTCAGCTGGGACACGCCGCTGACGTTCGCCGTCAGCAGCTGGGCGGGCTGGCCGCCCTTCATCACGCCGGTGGCCGCGACCTGGGTGCCGTCGGCCAGGACCGTGAACGTCACCGTTCCCTTGCCTCCGGCCGAGTCGTCGACCCCGACCTCGCTGGAGAACGTCGTGCAGCCGGCCGGCACCGCCACGACGACGCTCGAGATCGCGTTGGTGCCGAGGCCCTTGGCATAGCCGACGCCGTCGACGCTGATCGGCGTCCCGTCGCCGGCGCCGGAGCCGCCGACATTGGTGTCGCGCTCCACCGGGCCGTAGCCGTTGGTCGCCGAGATGAACGGCAGATCGCTGATGTAGACGGTTCCGGCCGGCACCACCGTCAGGTCGGTCGAGGCGCCGGTCGTGCCGGTCGTGCCGGCCTGGGTGTAGGTGACCGTCGGGGCGACGGCGTACGTCCCGGCGGCGACGCCGGCCGGCACCGTCACCGTCCAGCTGAGCGTCCGCGACGCGCCCCGTCCGAGCGTGCCGATGTCCGTTTGGCTCTGTGCGGTCGCCGTCCAGCCAGCGGGCACGTCGAGGTGGGCGGCGACGCCGGTCGCGGCCGGGCCGGATGCGTTGTCGACCGTGCTGGTGACCGTGAACGTGCTGCCGCCGACAGCGGGATGGCCCCCGGTGCTCGTGATGCCCTCCATGGTCACGTCGTCGGGCACCGACGGCCTGCCGTACGTCGCTGCGTTCCATCCCGGCGAGCGATCGATCGTGAGCGGCACGCCGCCGCGCACGGTCCCGAGGTTGGTCAGTGCGACCTTCTCCAGGCCGTTGCCCGCGCCGCCGTCGCTGGTCACCGCGATCGCCACGGTGTTGCGGCCATCGGGATCGAGCACGCCGTTGGGGATCACGAACGTATGCTGCGGGCCGACGTCGGCGATGTACTGACCCATGTTCCAGCCGTTGACGAAGATCAGCGCCCGGTAATCGCCGCTGCTCTGCGGCGTCGCGGGATCGCCGATCGTCAGGCCGAGCGATGCATCGTCGACCTTGGGGATGTGGAGTTTGAACGTCGTGCGATACCAAGCGGTTCCGGAGATCGCGTTGCCTGCGGGCAGCGTCGTCGTCGGCCACGACCGGTCGGGATAGCCCGGCAGATACCAGCCGTGACGCTCGCCGTAGAGCCCGCCGTCGTTCTCGATCCCGCGGACTGGGTCGGCGAGATCCTCGCCGCCGAGGTCGCCCTGGATGCGCCAGCTCGGCGTCACGCCAACCGCGGCACCGGCGGCGTCGTTGAACGCCACCGAGATGAGCCCGCGGCCCTCCTTCTGGGCGTCGTTCACCCCGCCGTCCTCGTTGCGGCCGTCGTTGCGGACCATGACCGCCAGCGTGTGCGTTGAGTCGCTCTGGAGCTCGGCCGGGATCGCGAACGTGACGTTGCCGGTCGTCGGCGGCGAAGACACGCCGGAGGAGAGGACGTTCTGGCCCAGGTAGACGCCATCGAGCCAGGCCTGGAGCACGCCGGCGCCGCCGCCGCCGTAGTGCAGCGTGATCGTGCGAGCGGACGAGGCGCCGGAGTAGGTGCCCCGATACCAGATGTCGCCCTGATGGAAGCCGTAGTCGTCGGCGGTCAGCACCGGCTGCCCCGCGGGCGGCGGCGTCGTGCTCGTGGTCGTCGTCTTGTCGGCCGGCTGCCAGCCGGAGTCGCTAAAGCCCGGCCGCGCCTCGGGCGACTCGGGGGCGTAGTGCCACCGGGCGGTGCTCAGATCCGGCAGCGAGATCGGCGCCGGTCCGGTCAGCCGTCCCCGGGCCACGGCGCTGCCGCCCGCCTGCCCGCCCACGGTCACCGCGGTCGGGTGGCCGTTGAAGCGAACGAGATGGACCTGCGGCGGCGCCCACACCTTCAGCGTCGTGCGCGCGCTCGTGTCACCGGTCAACGACAAGGTGGCGCCATGGATCGTCGCGGTGCGGACGAGCTCCGGTCCCTGCTCGAGCACTGCGCCGTCCGGCGTGTCCTGGCGCCAGAACGAACCGGCGGTCGTGGTGTCGGCGAGCAGTAGCGTCAGCGGCGGGCGCCCACCGCCCGTGATGCGGACCGCTGCCAGCCCGTTGTGGACGTAGTCGAGCCGCAGGTCGCCGGTGCTCGCGTTCCAGCTGGTGGTGACGTTGCCGGACACGACCCGGACGGCCGGCTTGGCGGCGTAGCGCAACACCGTCTCGCCGTCCTCGCCGTCGCGCCCGTACAGCAGCGCGATGTCGCCGCGGCCCTGGACGAAGTGGGTCATCAGCTCCGAGGTGGAGTACACGAGGTGCTGGCCGTCCATGTCGTAGTCGGCGACCAGCGCCTTGGCGTCCTGACCGTCGAGTTGCAGCGTCCCCTGCTGCGGGATCGTGTACGTGCCGTCGGAGGTCGTGATCGGGAACGTGAAGCTGTCATCGGTCGTCGCGTTGGACGGGTTGTGCACGACGAAGTAGAAGTGCGTGCCGGTGCCGTTGTCGACGTCGTCGTCGACCTTGACGTTCGCCGACGAGGCCGTCACCGGAGCGCCCTGGTCGACGTGGGTGATCGTCGGCGCGACGCTCTGCAAGAACAGACCGAGCTCCTTCATCGTCGTGGCCTTGGGGCGCAGCTGACGGGCCTCGTTGATCGCCGCCCCGTAGTCGTATGAGGTGTAGACGACCGGCGCCGGCAGCCAGCCCCAGTTGGTGCCGCCGAACGTCATGTAGAAGTTCTCGATCGTCAGCCGGTTGACGATGTTCGTCCCGTAGAACACGCGCTCGTATCCCGGCCCCTGGCGCTGTGCGGTGCAGTCGTAGGTGCCGACGCTGCCCCAGTAGTCAAACCAGCCGCCGCCGAACTCCGCGGTGAACCCGGGCGTGTCCGGCGAGGCGCTGGCGCCGCCGGTGGCACCGCCGGAGCCCCAGATGCCCCAGTCCGGCGCGCTCGATGGGCTTCCGACGCTGCCATCGGACGAGCAGGTTCCGCCGGGATAGCCGTCGAACGCGTAGAGGTCGTTGGGTCCCTGCACGGTGCCCGGGACGTGCGAGCTGGCGGGCACCCAGATGCCGTGTCGGCCCTTGTCGTTGTGGAAGATCGGGACCGTGATCCCGTCGCTGCGGGCCCGGTCGTACAGGTTGGCCATGTACGCGTACTCGCCGGGGCCGGTCGCGGCGAGCTCGTTCTCGATCTGGTAGAGGATGACCGTGCCGGTTCCGTTGGTCAGCTGGTGGCGGGCGATGATCGGGTCGATGTGGGCCAGCCATTGGTCGGCGGCCGCCATGTAGTCGGGAGCGTTGGTGCGGGCCTTGCCGGCGACGTTGTTCAGCCAGCCAGGCAGGCCGCCACCGCTCGTCTCGCCGTTGATGTACGGACCGGGTCGGGCGATTACGTACAGCCCGACCCTCGCGGCCATGTTCAGCAGCTCTGAGACGTTGCGCACCCCGGAGAAGTCATAGACCCCGGGCTTGGGCGAGTGGTAGGCCCAGTTGAAGTAGATCGTGACCGCGTTGTAGCCCTCGGTCTTCATCTTCTGGAGGACGTCCAGCCACTCGCTCGGGCTCGGCAGACGCCAGTAGTCGAACTCCCCGGACCAGATGAACTGGCGCTTGCCGTTGATCATCAGCGAGTACTTGTCGTAGGTGATCGAGTGACTGCCGGGGCTGTCGCCGGGCAGCAACGCCGCCCGCGCCTTCTGCGCGGCGGTCAAGGGCGCGCGCCGCGCGGCGCTTCCCCGCGTGTGAACGCTCACATGGGTCGCCTGCGAGTTCGGCCGGGCATGCGCGCGCAGCGGCAGCGCGACGACGAGGCCGCAGATGACCGCGACGAGCGCCGTGACGAGCACCGCGGTGCGGCGGCCGACGCCGCGTTGGCCCGAGAGAGTCCCTGCAGAATCGCGTGAAACCGAAGTGCGCGCGTGCTCGCGCGACCGACGCCGGCCATGGCCCAGACGGTCCATTCTTGCTCCTCTCCACGCGATCGCGCGCGACGAGGGGCACGTCGCGGCGAACTCCACGTACTTCAGACGCGCGGCACGTTAGCGCTCACACTCATAAGCTGTCAATTGCGCTGGGTCGCACATTCGTTGGTTCAACAGCCGCGATTGTCGGCGCCTGTCGCGAGACGGTCGGCCTCCCGTCCGGGCGCTCGCCCCGGCACGGCTGTATGCGCGCGCGGAACAACCGCCAACCGCAAGGGACCGGCGAGCAACGTGGCTGATCGTCGTCGGCGCCGGCGTCGAGATTCGCCAAGTCGAGTGCGCCGCTGGCTCGTTGGCTGATTTCACCGCCGCGGGCGCGCCGGTTCCCCGGCCATGGGGAGATCGCTTTCGGCACGCGCACCGAGATCGCTTTTTCGGCACGCGCACCGATTCTCGGGCCCCGGTTGGGAGATTGCTTTCGGCACGTGAAAGGAATCGCCCGCGGCATGGGGCTGGTCGATCACCGGCGCATCGGCGGGCGTCGCAGGCCGCTTCCGAGTTTCGACCGATCTCCACACATGACCCGCGCGGGTGCTACCCAGCCGAGCCGAGCCGGTGCTCCCGCCGCCGATCGGACCCGCGCGGGTGCTACCCCGCCGCCGATCCGAGCCGAGCCGGTGCTCCCGCCGCCGATCCGAGCCGCGCCGGTGCTCCCGCCGCCGATCCCCGGTCGTGCCTGGCGTACGCGGCCGCCAGACCGCGCGTCAGGACGCAGTGATCGGCCCGAGCCGATCGCCGGCCGGGGTGCCGACGCCCACGCCCATCGCCTCGAACGCCGTCGCGGTCTCGGCGTCCGGCGTCGTCGGCGTCGCCTCGCGCAGCGCCAGCCGCTTGCGGTCCTGAACGACCGTGCGGAAGATCCAGGCGAGCACGCCGATGCACAG
>DASUHF010000108.1:0-106788 GCA_036273655.1 Solirubrobacteraceae bacterium
CACCGTGGCCTGACAGGTGACGAACCCAGGCCGCCGGTCCTCACCTTACGGGTGCGGATCTGACGCCGCTGACGGTTCGTGTGCGATTTGGCCGGCGCCCGGGCCGAGCGGCGGGACCAAGTCCTCGAACACGCGTAGCAGCTCCAGCATGCCGGAAAAATGGTAAACGTCGGATCGGTCCGCGACCGTCGCCGAGCCGTCGAGCCGGTCGCCGGCTCCGCGCGTCATTCGTAACAGAATCTCGATCGCCAAAAGTCGTCCTGTCGTGTTTGGTCTGCGATGCGAGAATCCCACGCGACGCCGGCGTTTGCACTGGGGTCGTCCCTAGAGATCTCCCTAAACCGCGCGCGCGCCTATTGCGCGCGGCGCCACCGAGTGCGACCATTCTCCGGGTTCGGGGGTTCTCACAAGGGCGGAAAACGGAATGACCGGGGTTCTGTATCGCATCGCTCGCAGCTGCGTGCGGCGCAAGTTCATCGTCCTCGCCGTCTGGCTGGTGGCGGCGATCGCGCTTGTCGCGATCTCCAAGCAGATGGGCGACAACACCAACGACAACCTGTCGCTGCCGGGCACCAACAGTCAGCGTGCGACCGACATCCTCAAGAAGTCGTTTCCGACGCAGGCGCACGGCACCAGTCCGATCATCTTCCACACCTCCAACGGCAAGCTCACGGACTCCAAGTACTCCGGGGCGATCAATCAGGCGGCGGCGGATGTCGCCAAGCAGCCCGACGTCTCGTCGGTGATCAACCCGCTCACGCCCCAGGGGGCCTCGTCGTTGAGCAAGGACAAGGCGACCGGATATCTCACGGTCGGGCTCAAGGTCAGTCTCGGGTCACTGTCGGAGGGGGAGGCGCAGGACATCGTCGATGCGGCCGCCGGCCCGGCGAAGGCGGCCGGGCTGGAGGTGCAGACCGGCGGTCAGCTCGGTCAGAAGATCTCCAAGACCGGCACCGAGTCATCGGAGCTGATCGGAATCATCGCCGCGATGATCATCCTCACGTTCACGTTCGGGACGGTCGCCGCGATGCTGCTCCCGATCATCACCGCGATCTTCGGGCTGCTGTCGACGCTCGCGATCATCCGCATGCTCGGTCACGTCACCAGCGTGCCGACCGTCGCGCCGACACTGGCGACCATGATCGGGCTCGGCGTCGGGATCGACTACGCGCTGTTCATCGTCACGCGCCACTTACGCGGTCTAGCCGCTGGCCTCGATATGGACGAGTCGATCGCCCGCGCGACGGCCACGTCCGGTGGCGCCGTGTTCTTCGCCGGGTGCACGGTCACGATCGCGCTCGTGTCGCTGGCGGTGGCACAGATCCCGCTGGTGACGACGATGGGGCTGATGGCGGCGGTCGCCGTGGTGGTGGCGGTGTCGGCGGCGCTGACGCTCCTGCCGGCGGTGCTCGCGATCCTCGGCCCGCACATCAACTCGCTGCGGGTCCGCCACCCCCCGACCGACGAGCAGACCCATCAGGGCCTGTGGGCGAAGTGGGCCCACGAGATCGCCAAGCAGCCGGTGCTCGCCGGGCTGGCGGCGCTGGCGATCCTGATCCCGCTGGCGATTCCGCTGCTGTCGCTCAACCTCGGTCAGGAGGACGTGGCGGCCTATTCCAAGTCGACGACCGCACGCCAGGCCTACGACCTGATGTCGCACAACTTCGGGCCCGGGAGCAACGGCCCGTTGATCATCGCGATCACGCTCGGCTCGCCGGCGAAGCCGGCCTCGGGCAGCTCCGGCAGCTCGTCGAAGAACGGATCGAGCAGCTCCTCATCGAGCACCCAGAGCACCCAGAGCACCCAGAGCACCCAGAGCTCGCAGAGCGACCCGCGCGCGACCGACCCGCGGCTGACCACCCTGCAGAAGGACGTCGCGTCCACGCCGGGCGTCGCCAACGTAACCCCGATCCAGGTCGACAAGGCGGGCACCAGCGCGTTCTTCAACGCGATCTCCAAGCACGGACCGGCCGAGAATCAGACCACGGATCTCGTCAATACGCTGCGTCAGGACGTGATCCCGAAGGCGGAGACGGGCACGAACATGCGTGCCGATGTCGGCGGCACGACCGCCGCCTACGACGATCTGGCCTCCAAGATCTCGTCCAAGCTGCCGCTGCAGATCGTCGTCGTGATCGTGCTCAGCTTCCTGCTGCTGGTGCTCGCGTTCCGCACGGTCGTGATTCCGCCGCAGGCGGCACTGATGAACGTGCTCTCGATCGGCGCCTCCTACGGGGTGCTGACGGCCGTCTTCCAGTACGGCTGGCTGTCGAACGTGATCGGGCTCCCCGGGTCGGTGCCGATCGTCTCCTACGTGCCGTTGTTCATGTTCGCGATCCTGTTCGGGCTGTCGATGGACTACGAGGTGTTCCTCGTCTCCCAGATCGAGGAGCACGTGCACGAGGGCGAGGACAACCGCGCGAGCGTCGTCAAGGGGCTCGTCACGAGCGCGCGCGTGATCACTGCCGCCGCGGCGATTATGGTGTTCGTGTTCGGCAGCTTCGTGCTCAACGGCGACCCGACGATCAAGCAGTTCGGGGTCGGACTCGCGGTCGCGGTGATCCTCGACGCGACGATCGTCCGCTGCCTGCTGGTCCCGGCGCTGATGCTGATGATGGGCAAGATCAACTGGTACATGCCCACGTGGCTGGACCGGTTCGTCCCGCACGTCAGCATCGAAGGTGCCGAGTTCTTTGCCGAACGCGACCGGGCGGCGAAGGCGCCCGAGCCCGAGGAGGCGACGGTCGTGTAAGCACCACCGGGCGCCCGACGCCCATTAGGCTCCCTGAATGGGGGCCGATACGGACAAGGGAGTGTTCGTCGGGCGGGAGGCCGAGCTGGCGGTCGTCGCCGAGGCGCTGGACGGCGCCCGCGCCGGACGATCGCAGCTACTCGTAATCGAGGGCGAGCCCGGCATCGGCAAGACCGCGTTCCTGCGGCGCTGCCGGGACGCGGCGGACGGATTCGTGGTACTCGAAGCCAGCGGCGAGGAGTCCGAGGCGGACCTCGATCTGGGCGTCGTCAGGCAGGTGCTGTCGCATGCACCCGCCGCCGCGGGCGCGATCGGGGCCGCCGTCGGGACGACGTCCAATCCGTTCGCGGTCGGCGCCGAGCTGCTGTCGCTGCTCGGGTCGCTGCAGGAAACCGGGCCAGTGCTGCTCGTGGTCGACGACGCGCACTGGATCGACCCGGCTTCCGCCGGCGCGCTGCTGTTCGCGTGCCGTCGCCTATACGCCGATCACGTGTGCGCGTTGATCGCGACACGGCCCGGTGGTGACGGCCGCGCCGGCGGCTGGTCGCGGTTTCTGCAGGACGCCGAGCGCACCCGCCGGATTCGGCTCGGGGGCCTCGACGGCCACGAGGTCGGATCGCTCGCCGCCTCGCTGCTGCGCACGCCGTTGAGCCGGACGGCGGCCGAGCGGCTCCGGGCTCACACCGATGGTCACCCGCTCTACATCCGCGCGCTTGTCGACGAGCTCGGAGCCGACGCGCTGACCTCCGAGCACGGTCCGCTGCCCGCGCCCCATTCGTTCGCCGCGACAGTGCTTTCGCGGCTCGCGACGCTCAGCCCGCAGGCACGTGACCTGGCCGCCGCGGCCGCCGTCGCGGGCCCGCGCTGCCGCGCCGAGCTGGCTGCCGCGGCGGCCGGCATCGGCGACTCGCTTCAAGCGCTCGACGAGTTGCTGGAGGCGGGCGTGCTCATGACCGTCGCCGGGCGGCTGCCGACGGAGGTCAGGTTCTCGCACCCACTCACGCGCGCGGCGATCTATGACGATCTGTCGTTGAGCCGCAGGCGGACGCTGCATTTGGCGCTCGCCGAGCTGACGGATGGCGCCGCCGCGCTCGCTCACCGGGTCGCTGCAAGCTCGGACGCTGACGACGAGCTCGC
Organism: Solirubrobacteraceae bacterium; assembly: GCA_036273655.1. Taxonomy (GTDB): domain Bacteria; phylum Actinomycetota; class Thermoleophilia; order Solirubrobacterales; family Solirubrobacteraceae; genus Palsa-465. The sequence continues at coordinate 3,890 of DASUHF010000108.1, forward strand.
CGCCGAGCTGATGGAGGTCGGCGGCGCCGAGGTGCTCGAGGGGCGGCTGACCGCCGGCGTCGACCACCTGCTGCTCGCCCACCGGATCGCGGCCTCACGCGCGCTCGGCGAGCGTGCGCTGCTGAACGCGGTCGACGCGCTCGGGCTCGCCGGCGACGTGCCCCGGGCACGCGAGCTTCGCGAGGCGGTCCAAGCCTGTGCCGACACCGCCCGTCGCAGCTTCACGCTCGGCTGCCTGAACGCGTCGGCGGGACGGCTGGAGGAGTCGGTGCATCAGCTGCTGGCCGTTACCCGCCGGCCCGACCTCGCCGACGACCCCGACCTGATCGGGACGTTGCACTCGTCGCTGGCGATCGTCTGTGCGTACGCCGGCCGCGGCGCCGAGGCGATCGAGTGGGCACAGCGTGCCCTCGCCGACAAGGCGGCGACCGCGACGGTGGTCGTCACCGCTCGTCAGGGGCTGGCGCTCGGGCTCGCCCACTCCGGCCGCGAGCGCGAGGCGGCCGAGGCGCTCGGCCCGGTTGCGACCACGCAGCCGAACCCGGCGCCGTTCGAGGTCGAGCTCATCGCGACGCGCGGCGGCATCCGCGCGCAGGGCAGGGACCTGGAGGGCGCGCTGCAGGATCTCGAGGCGGTCGCCGGGTGGGCGCGCGCCGGCGCCGCCCCGCGCAGCCTGCCCAACGCATACGCGTCGCTTGCCGATGTCGAGTACTGGCTGGGGCGCTGGCGCACCGGCGTCGCGCACGCCGAGCTCGCGGTCTCGCTCGCGCGGGACTCAGACCAGGTGTGGGAGCTTCCGTTCGCGCACGCGACCGCCGGCCGGTTCGCCGCCGGCCGCGGCGACTGGACGGCGGCCGCCGAGCACGTCGACGCCGCCGCGTGGGCCGCGCAGCTGGCGCCGCTGCCGCTGTCGGTGTTCTCGGCGCGGCTCGCAGCCGCGAGCGTAGCCTCGATCCGCGGCGAATGGGAGACCGTGCTCGACGTGCTCGAATCGCTGTGGGCGCAGCTGCCCGCGCCGGTCGCCGTGGCGCTGCGGCGGCGAAGCTACGAGCTCGAGGCCGAAGCGCTGCTGCGGACCGGGGCGCTCGACGAGGCGGGGGAGCTGCTCGGCGAGACCGGCGGGCGCGAGGGAGTGCAGCGGATCACCTGGTGGCGCCTGGTCGGCACGCTCGAGCATGCCAGCGGCAACGCGAGGGCCGCCCGCGAGGCTTTCGCGGCCGGCCGGCAGGCCGCACGCGAGGCGCCATCCCCGCTCGCCGAAGGCCTGCTCGAGCTCGCCCACGGACGGGTCCTGCGCCGCAGCGGGCGCCGCGGCGCGGCGGCAGCGGCGCTGCAGCTGGCTCGCGAGCGCTTTGACGGCCTCGGCGCGCGATCGTTCGTGGAGCGGTGCGACGGCGAGCTGTCGGCCTGCGGCGTGCGCATCAGCGCCGGCGGCAGCGAGGACCTCGGGCTCAGCCCGCGCGAAGCGGCGGTCGCCGCGCTCGTCGCGTCGGGCAAGTCCAACCGCGAGGCGGGCGCCGAGCTGTATCTCTCGACCAAGGCGATCGAATACCACCTCGGCAACATCTTCGCCAAGCTCGGGATCCGGTCACGGCACGAGCTCGCCTCGCGGCTTGCCGCCGGCGACGGGCGCGCGCGTTAGAGCGCGCCCCCGGCTGCGGGTGGGGCAGTGGGATCGGCATCGCGGTCGGCGCCACCCTCGCGGGCGAGGTAGTCCTCGACGAGAATCAGCGACTCCGTCGAGCGCTTGATCACGGTCAGCAGCGACGACATCGACGCCACCTCCTCGACCTGCTCTTTGAGGAACCACTGCGTGAACTGCTCGGACAAAAAGTCGCCCTCATCGCGCGCGACGCCCATCAGCGCCGCGATCTGGTCCGAGACCCGCTGCTCCTGCTCGAGCGCGAGCGCGACCGGCGCGACCGCATCCGCAAACCCGGTCTCGGGCGCGGCGATGCCCGGGATCGCCACGTCGCCATCGACGTCGAGCAGGTACTTCACCATCATCATCGCGTGGTTGCGCTCCTCCACCGCCTGTTGGTAGAAGAACGTCGCGAGCCTCGGCAGTGTCTGCGCGTCGTAGTAGGTCGCGTTGGCGATGTACTGCTGCGAGGCCGCGAACTCGTTCGCGATCTGCTCGTTGAGGCGTTCGACGAATCGTGCGGCTGCCATTCACGGCTCCTTGTCGGTTAGACGGCTGCTGCTGGCCATGATGGCGCACGGTCGTGCCCCGACGCCGGGCGGCCGTGCGCTCAGGCCGTCAGCACCAGCGGCGCCGCGGACGTGATCACGACCGTGTGCTCGACGTGGGCGCTCGGGGCGCCGTCGGTGGTCAGCACCGTCCAGCCGTCATCGGCGATCCGCACCTCGCCGCTGCCGGCCGAGACGATCGGCTCGATCGTCATCACGAGTCCCTCGGTCAGCCGTTCGGTCGCCTCCGCGTCGGCGTAGCTGGGCACCGTCGGCGGCTCGTGGATCCGGCGACCGATCCCGTGGCCCGCGAGCTCGCGGCAGACCCGATGTCCTCGCTGCCTGACCGCCGCCTCGACGGCGGCACCGACCCGGTGCAGCGGGACGCCGGCGCTCGCGGCGCGCAGCCCGTCGTCGAGCCCATGGCGTGCTGCCGCGATTAGGCCCAGTAGCGACGGCCTCGTCCTGCCGACTGCGACCGACACGCACGCGTCGGCGTAGAAACCGTCGAGCTCCGCCGTCACGTCGAGCTTGACGAGGTCGCCGGCGCGCAGCCGTCGCGGCCCGGGGATCCCGTGCACGGCCTCGTCGTTGACGCTGATGCAGGTGGCGCCGGGAAAGCCGTAGTCGAGCTGAGGCCCCGAGCGGGCGCCGCCGTCTGCGAACACCCGTGCGCCGATCCGGTCGAGCTCGCCGGTCGTCACACCGGGGGCGACGGCAGCGCGCATTGCGCGGATCGCGTCGGCGACGACGCGGCCCGTCGCGCGCAGCCGCTCAAGTTCGTCGGGGTTGTCGTTCGACATCGCGCCGCACAGCCTACGTGGCGGATCGTTAGGCTGGTCCGGATGACCGCGGAGCGTCACGACACGGCGCTGCTGGACCTGGCCCGCAGCGGCGACGAGACGGCGTTTACGCGGGTGATCGAGCCGTACCGGAGCGAGCTGCACGCGCACTGCTACCGGATGCTCGGCTCCGTGCACGACGCCGAGGACGCGATGCAAGAGGTGCTGCTGCGGGCGTGGCGGGCGCTGGCGCGGTTCGAGGGGCGCAGCTCGCTGAGGTCCTGGCTGTACACGATCGCGACCAACACGTGCCTGAACGTGATCGCCAAGCGGCCGAAGCGGACGCTGCCGATCGACCACGGACCGGCGGCCGACCCGGTGATCGGATCGGGCATGCCGCTCGCCGAGACGGTCTGGATCGAGCCCTACCCCGACGAGGTGCTGGCGCTCGAGGACGGGTACGCCTCGCCGGACGCGGTGTACGAACGCCGCGAGTCGATCGAGCTGGCGTTCATCGCGGCGCTGCAGCATCTGCCGGCGACGCAGCGGGCGGTGCTGATCCTCCGCGAGGTGCTCGGGTTCTCGGCCAAGGAGGTCGCCGAGACGCTTGATACGACCGTCGCGTCGGTCAACAGCGCCCTGCAGCGGGCGCGCGCCGCGGTGGAGGACCGCGTGCCCGAGCAGTCCCAGCAGGAGACCCTGCGCCGGCTCGGCGACGACGAGATCCGGCGCCTCGTCGATCGTTACGTCGCTGTTTGGGAGCGCAACGACGTGGAGGCGTTCGCGTCGCTGCTGGCCGACGACGCGACGTTTACGATGCCGCCGCTGGCGAGCTGGTTCGATGGCCGCGACGCGATTGCGCGCTGGGCCGCCAAGGAGCCGATGTCGGGTCTGTACCGCTGGCGGATGTTGCCGGCGCAGGCCAGCGGGCAGCCTGCGCTCGGTTACTACTCCGAGGATGACGAGGGCGTCTGGCGCCCGTTCGCGCTCAACGTGCTCACGTTCCGCGGGCACGAGATCGCCGACGTGACCGCGTTCATCGCACGGTCGTCGGAGCCGCGCGACGCCGAGGCGCAGCAGCGCCTCCCGTACGAGCCCGTCGACGAGTCGCGCGCGCACGATCTGTTCGTGCGCTTCGGGCTGCCGGCGCGGCTCGACGCGTAGCGCCACCGGCGGCGCACGTCGCCGACTCCCGCACGCCACCCCCGGACCGGCCGAACAATGGCGCTTGCCGGTGCACAGTGCACCGGCAGGCGCCATAGTTCGTATCGAGAGGGTTCTCTTGACAGCTATCTATCGAGAGAATACTCTCGATAGCCGTATGCCCAGCGACGATCCCAAGCCGCCCGAACTGCGGCGGCTCGATGACCCGCGGACGCTGCGGGCGCTGACACACCCGGTGCGGATCGCGTTGATCGAGACGCTGTCGATCTACGGGCCGATGACCGCGACCGAAGCCGGTGAGCGCATCGGGGAGTCGCCGACGACGTGCTCGTTTCATCTGCGCCAGCTCGCCAAGTACGGCTTCGTCGAGGAGGCGGGCGGCGGCACCGGACGGCGACGGCCGTGGAAGATGACCTCGCTCGGCTTCACGGTCGCGAACGTGCACGACGATCCCGCGACGGCGGTCGCGGCCGCCGGGTTCTCACGGCTCGTGCGCGAGCGCCAGCTGCAGCGATATCGCTCGTGGCGCGAGCAGCAGTCGTCGTTCCCGCGAGAGTGGCGCGAGGCCGCCAACGACTCCGAATACCTCATCTACATGACGGCCGACGAACTTCGCGAGCTCAACGAGCGGCTGTTCGCGATGCTCGCGCCGCACCTGCGCGAACGGCTCACCGATCCGTCCAACCGTCCTCCCGGAGCCGTCCCGGTCGAGCTGATGACGCTCTCCTACCCGCTGGAGATCCCGCCCGACGACGCGGGATCATGACCACGCGGCTGCCACGCGCGCTGACGCCGCTGCGCAACCGCAGCTATGCGCTGCTGCTCGCCGGCCAGCTCTCTTCGAACGTCGGCGACATGCTGTACGCGGTCGCGCTGCCGTGGTACGTGCTCGCCACCCACGGCGGCGCGCTGCTGCTGGCAACCGTGCTCGCCGCCTACGGGATCCCGCGCACGGTCCTGATCGCGGTCGGCGGCCACGCGTCGGACCGCTTCAAGCCATGGACGGTGATGATGGGAGCCGACGCGGTCCGTGCGGCCGCCGCCGCCGCGCTCGGCATCGCCGCCGCCTCCGGTCGCGCCGACGCCGCGGTGCTGATCGCAATCGCGATCACGCTCGGGGCCGGCGAGGGAATGTTCCTGCCGGCCTCCTACTCGATCATCCCGTCGCTCGTCGGCGGCGGGTTGCAGGCGGCCAACGCGCTGTCGTCGGCGAACACGCAGCTGGCGACACTGCTGGGCCCGGCCGTCGGCGGCGTGCTGGTCGCGACGCTCGGGCCGTCGCCGGCGTTCGGCATCGACGCCGCCACGTTCGTGATCTCGGCGCTGACGCTTGCGCGCATCCGTGCCGCGCGCCACCCGGCGGCCGCCCACAGCACTGACGCCGTCGACGATCCGGGCGATCGCGACGACCGGACCGCGCCGGCACCGTCGCTGCTGCGGTTCGTCCGCTCGCAGCCGCTCATGCAGCTCGTGCTCGTCGTCAACGTCGCCGGCAACCTCGGCTCCGGGGCGGTCAGCGAGGTCGCGCTGCCCGCGCTCGCCCACGGCCCGTTCCAGGCCGGCGCGAGCGGCTACGGGGCGATGATCGCCGCGTTCGGCGCGGGCGCGCTCGCCGGCACGCTGACCGCGGGGCAGGCCCGGCAGTTCATGCGGCCCGCCGTCATCGCCTCGATCGCGTTCCTCCTCGACGCGCTCGCCCAGGCGCTCGTGCCCTACCTCGGCGGCGTCGAGCGAGCGGCCGTCGCGCTGGCGGCGCTCGGCGCGCTCAACGGCTTCGCAAACATCCTCACGCTGACCGCGTTCCAGCGGTGGGCGCCGCCAGCGTTGATGGGCCGCGTGATGGGCCTGATGATGCTGACGAGCATGGGCGTCTTCCCGGTCTCCGTGATGCTCGGCGGGATCGTCGTCGTGCACCTCGGGGCGGCCGCCGTGTTCCCGCTGGCGAGCGCCACGATCGTGCTGGCGGTCGGCTTCGCGCTCACGCAGCCGGTGTGGCGCCGGTTTGGGATGGCGCGGTCAGCCCGCGCCACGGCGGTCGAGCATCCGTCCATGACCTGAGCGCGGTTCGCCGGCGGTGCAGATAGGATCGGCGCGGGAACCGGGAAGGGATCTAAAAGAGGGCAGATGAGCACGGGCACGGTCAGCCCGCAGCATCCGGCGGTGCCGCTTCGGCACCGGCTGAACATCGACGCGATGACGTCGGCGCAGCTCGACGCGTACCGCGCCGCGATCGCGGCGTCGATGAAGATCTCAGACGAGCGTGGCTACGGCCACCAGGCCGGGATCCACGGTCTGCCGCTGCCGATCAGCTGCGAGATCGCGCACGGACGGCCGACGTTCCTACCGTGGCACCGCGCCTACCTGTACTTCTTCGAGCTGACGTTGCGCGCGCACGGCGCCGACGTGACGCTGCCGTGGTGGGACTGGACCGCCGATCGCAGGATCCCGAACGCCTACGCCCGGGTCCGCGTCGGCGGCAAGAAGAACCCGCTGCACTCGGCCAAGGTGGCCGCGGCGGCGCTGGCGCAGGGCAAGCGCAGCGGCGACGTCAAGGCGCCGAACACGGTCCGCTTCCCGGGCCAGCCGGGCTCGCCGCCGCTGCCGACCGCCGCCCAGGTCGAGCACGTCCTGACGCTCGGCGACTTCCTCGACTTCACGGCCCAGCTCGAGCAGTTGCACAACAACGTTCACGTCTGGGTCGGCGGCGACCGCGGCCACATGTCCGACATCCCGTTCGCCGCGTTCGACCCGATCTTCTGGGCCCACCACGCGATGATCGACCGGATCTGGCGCCTGTGGCAGCTACGCCACCCGCAGAAGGGCGTGCCCGCGACGCTGCTCGACGAGGCGCTGGCGCCGTTTCAGATGACCGTGCGCCAGACCCTCGACGTGGCCGCGCTCGGCTACGACTACGCGGTGCGGGCGGCGCACACAAACGTGACGAACCACTGAGCGATGCAGCGCTACGTCTCCGACCCGATCGAGAACCCCGCCGCCGGCCAGCCGCCGTTCACGCGCGCCGACCTCGTGTTCTACGGCGTCGACCACTCCGGGCCGAGCTTCGAGGCCCGCGTCTACCTCAACCTGCCCGACGCCGACATCTCGACCGGGCACGACGATCCGGCCTATGCGGGGTCGTTCACGGTCTTCGGCCACGCCGGCTGCGCCGGCGACGAGGGCCACTGCGAGGTCCCGCCCGAGCCCCGTGACCCGTTCGACCGCCGGCCCCCGCACGGACTCACGCCGCAGACCCGGACGGTGATCGTCACCGACGCGCTCAGGCGCACGTCGTCGCCCGACCTGGTCGTGACCGTCGTCGCGGTGCGGCCCGGTGCCGACGGCCCCGTCGCCGCCGACGTGCTCCACTTCGACGGTTTCCGGCTGTTGACGTTCTCGTAGCGAGGGCTCAGCTCTGATCGCCCGGTGGCCGCGGCCGATGGGGCAGCGAGCCGTGGGCAGCGCCGTCCGCGTCGGGCAGCCGGCCGTGCAGCGGGCCGTCGGTCACAACGGTCGGGGCTCCCGCGACGAGGTCGGCGAACCGCTCGCGGCGCGCCTCGATCCGCTTCCAGCGGGCCTTGGACCGTCGCATCTGGCCCCCGTCGGGCTTGTACAGGCGGCGCGCCCACAGTGACGTCGGCGACGCGAGCCGGAACAGCCCCGGAACGAGCGCGAGCGGGAAGAACAGGCCGACGACGCCGAGCAGCGGCTTGCCTTTGAGGATCACGATCGCCGCCAGCGACACGTCGAGCCCGACGGCGATCGCGAGGCTGGCGATCGACGAGTTGTTGCCCTTGACGTTGAACGGCGCCAGTCCGAGCAGCACGAGGCCGCCGAGCACGGCCGCGACGATCACCGCGTCCAGCGACTTGCGCCCCTCCTGCGCCCAGTACACGTCCTTGAGATAGATCCACAGGGCGAACTCGTCGAGCGTCAGGCCCGCGCCGACGCCGAACACCCCGGCGAGCACCTCGTTCCAGGGACTGACCGGGTTCAGCGCGAAGCCGAGGAACCCGGCCATCAGGATCAGTCCGATCCCCCACACGAGGTGGTGCAGGTGCAGGCCGCTGTCGGTCGTGACGCTGCCGGGCCACCACGACACCCGCGGGCTGCGCATCAACCGCGCGCTCGTGCGGATGAACAAGAACGACAGCAGGAACATGCCGAGCAGCACGAACCCGGCGCGGCTCCCCGGCTGTTGCAGGAACGTGTCGGGGAGCTCGAACTGGACGACGACTGCCACCGCGCCAGGATACGCGGGCGGGATCCCGACGAGCATGGTGCGCGACCACCCCGGACATGTCACTGCTGAGTTTTGCGCAGTTTCTCGGCCACTTACTTGACGTTTTCGTAATACCCACCTAGTCTGTTGCCGATAGCGCGAGCAATCGACGCGAGACCATGATCGCGTCAGGAGGAGCCCAATGGCCACGATCGACAGCGTCAGACCGATCTTCGAACTGGATCCCGACGAAGTCGTCGCCGACCTCGACCGCGGGCTCACGCTCCCGGCCCGTCTGTACGCCGACCCCGAGGTCCACCGGCTCGAGATGGAGCGCATCTTCTCCCGCTGCTGGCAGTACCTCTGTCACGAGTGCAAGCTGCGCAACGCCGGCGACGTGGTCGTCGGCAGCGCCGGCGAGATCCCCGTGCTCGTGATCCGCCAGCCCGACGGGGAGCTGCGCGGGTTCGTCAACGCCTGTAGGCATCGACTGCATCCGGTCGCGACCGAGAACCGCACCGAGTGCAAGGTCCTGCAATGCCCCTACCACGGATGGAGCTACGGGCTCGACGGCCGGCTGCGCGGAGTCCCTCGCAAACAGCTCGAGCCGGCGCTGGACACCGATTCGATCGCGCTCATCCCGATCTCCGTCGAGAGCTGGGACCAGTGGGTGTTCGTCAACCCCGATCCCGATGCGGCCCCGCTCGCATCGCTCACGCACGAGGTGTCGCAACGCGCGGCCGAGCTCAATCGGGATCTTGCCGAGTTTCAGTTCGTCGACCGCTACGAGTACGAGATGGACTGTGACTGGAAGATCTGGGCCGAGAACCTGATCGAGTGCTACCACTGCCCGACCCTGCACCGGTGCAGCTTCGGCAAGGCGTACGAGTCGCGCCCCGACCAGTACCAGGTGGAGGCGTGGGAGGACACCGGCTGGCACCAGACGCCGATCAAGTGGCTGCCCAACGGCATCGACCCCGCGCAGTGCAAGGGGTTCCGGTTCACGTACCTGTGGCCGACATCGTTCTTTGCCGCGGACGACTTCGTCGGCTTCGTCGGCGCCGTGGTGCCACTGACGCCCGGCCGCTGCTGGGCCTACGTCGACATGTACGCGCCCCCGGACGGAGATCCCGAGATCACCGAGCAGTGGCTGAAGCTGTGGGACGAGACGCTCGAGGAGGACAAGCTCGCGACCAACCGCCAGCAGCACGGCTACCGGTCGGGCCTGGTTGGCCACGGGCAGCTGATGCCAAACGGCGAGGCGTCGCTGACCGCGTTCATGCGCCGCACGTGGCGCGCGCTGAGCGAGTGACGCGGGTGTGACGATGCGGATCTACTTCGCGACCGACGTCCACGGGTCGGAGACCTGCTGGCGCAAGTTCATCAACGCGGCCAAGTTCTACGAGGCCGACGTGCTGATCCTCGGCGGCGACATGACCGGCAAGGCGGTCGTGCCGATCATCGCCGACGGCAAGGGCGGCTACCGGACCTACCTGCAGGATCAGCGACACGACTTCGACGGCGACGACGAGCTCGAGCGCTACGAGCGTCTCGTCCGCGAGCGCGGCTACTACCCGGTGCGGATGACCGAGGACGAGCTGGCCGGCTATCGCGAGCAGCCGGCCACGCTCGAACAGCTGTTCCACTCATCGATGATCGACACCGTGCAGCAGTGGGTGGCGTTCGCCGACGAGCGGCTGGCCAAGGAGAAGATCCAGTGCATCGTCTGCCCGGGCAACGACGACGAGCTGGAGATCGACGAGGTACTCGCTGACGCGTCCTGGGTGCAGGTCGGCGAGGGGCAGGTGGTCGCGCTGCCCGACGACTTTCAGCTGGTGTCGACGGGCTGGAGCAATCGCACGCCGTGGGACACCCATCGCGAAGAGGACGAGCCGGAGCTGCGCGAGCGCATCGAACGCGCGGTGGCGGCGTCGACGGCCCCGCGCGAACGGCTCGTGCTCAGTCTCCACTGCCCGCCGTACGACACCCCGCTCGACGTCGCGCCGAAGATCTCGGCCGATCTCAAGGTCCAGGGCCAGGAGGTGGCGCACGTCGGCTCGACCGCGGTCCGCGAGGTGCTCGAGTCCGTGCAGCCGGTGCTCTCGCTGCACGGCCACATCCACGAGAGCCGCGCGGCGACCCGCATCGGCAAGACGCTTGCGATCAACCCCGGCAGCTCATACGAGCAGGGGACGTTGCACGGGGCGGTCGTGGACCTCAACGGGAAGGCGAAGGTGAAACGGTACAAGCTGACCACCGGCTGACGGCGACGGTTCCGGCACCGGGGTCGGCATCTGCATCGATCGGAGGAGAGGCAGATGGCCACAGCAGATGTGAGCGTGACGGGCGAAGCGGGCGGCGAGTCGTCGCTGTTCGTTCGCAAGGCGACGGGACTCGTCCGTGGCTGGTCGGCCGTGGACGGATACATCTACGCGTTCTACGCGTGCAACATCGTGCTCGGGATCCTGACGCTCGCATACGGGGCGTTCATCCCGGGTGGCAGCGTGTTCTGGGCGATCATCATCACGACCGCGCTGGTGCTGCTCGAGTGTGTCGTGTACGCGGCACTGACCTCGGCGATCCCGCGCGCCGGCGGTGACTACGTGTGGCAGACGCGGATCTTCAACTCACCGGTCGGGTTCGTGCTGGCGGCGACGGGATGGTGGTTCATCCTCTGGCACTGGATACCGATCTACGCGAACCTGTCGGTGATCTCGTTCGTCGACCCGGTGCTGCGGATCGTCGGTGCCAACGGCACCGTCAGCTGGCTGTCGACGAAGACCGGGATCTTCGTCGCGGCGCTGATCGTGATCGCCGTCACGACCGTGTACGTCGCGTCCGGGATGCGCGGCTACGCGAAGTTCCAGCGATGGACGTTCGGGATCGGCCTGCTCGGCCTCGCCGCCGCCGCGATCATCCTGCTGCTCACCTCGCACGGCACGTTCGTGACGAAGTTCGACCATCGCGCGAACTCGCTGTATGGCGTCCACCACGCCTACGACAAGACGATGAGCGCCGGCGCCGGCAGCTACGGGACGGCGATGTCGGGCTCGCTCGGCGACACGCTGAAGCTGGTCCCGTTCATGCTGTTCTGGCTGCTGTGGCCCAACTGGGGCGCGACCCTCGCCGGCGAGGTGCGCGGCGCCCGCGACTTCCGCAAGAACATGTGGGCGATGAGCGCGGCGCTGCTCACCTCGGCGCTGATCGGGCTGCTGTTCGTCGGCGCGATCTCCCGCAGCCTCGGCTGGCACTTCTTCATGGCGTCGAGCACGGCGTACTACGGCGGCACCTCGCCGCTGGGCGGCGACTACCTGTCACCGGTCGCGCTCGCGACCTGGATGATCGGCAGTCCCGTGCTCGAGGTGATCATCCTCACCGCGGTGTTCATGCTCGTGCTCGGCTGGTACGGGACGGTGTTCCTGTCATCGACGAGGGTGATCTTCGCGGCCGCCTTCGACCGCGTCCTGCCCGAGGCGGCGGCGTCGGTCAACCCGCGCACGCGCGTGCCGAACGTCGCGCTCGCGCTGATGGTGATCCCGTCGGTGATCGTCTCCGCGCTGTATGCGTACTGGCACTCGTTCGAGGGGTTCACACTCGATGCGACGGTCGTGATCGCGGTCACCTACCTCGGCTCGACGATCGCCGCGATGGTGATGCCGTGGCGTCTGAAGCGGATCTACCAGAGTTCGCCGCTGGCGCAGTACAAGGTCGGCTCGGTCCCGATCATCACGGTCGTGTCGGCCGCGTTCGCGACGTTCTTGATACTGAACCTCGTGTGGTGGCTGAAGGACGGGGTGTACGGCGTCAACAACACGAAGTCGTTGGTCTACATGGGGATCCTGTACGCGATCGCGGCCGCGATCTGGATCGTCGCCTGGGCGGTGCGCCGCGCGCAGGGAATGGGCCTGGAGTCGGTCGCAAGAGAGATCCCGGTCGAATGAGCCGGGACCGTGTGGCCGTGACGCCGCCTGATCGGTGCTAGCAGCGCGCGAGGTGCCGAGTCGCCGGCGCCGTCAGCTGACGGCGCCGCCGGCGGCCTGCAGCCCGTCGAGTACCGGCAGGCCCGTGGCCATGAAGCCGCCGTCGACATAGAGCACCTGGCCGGTCACCCAGCGCGCGGTCGACGCGAAGAACGCCACCGCCTCGGCGATGTCGGCCGGCTCCCCGAACCGCTGCAACGGCGTCCGCGACAGCTCGTGGGTGGCGATGGGCCCGCCGCCGAGGTAGGCGCTGCCCATCTCGGTCCGGACGGTGCCGGGCCCGACTCCGTTGACCGTGATCCCGTACTGCGCGAGCTCGACCGCCATCACCCGCGTCAACAGCAGCGCCGCGCCCTTGGACGCGCAGTAGGCGCTCTCCAGCGCGAACGCCTGCGCGGCCGCGGTCGAGAGGATGTTGACGATCCGACCCTCGCCGCGCTCGCGCATCCGCGTGGCGGCGGCCTGCGAGCACAGGAACGTGCCGCGGGCGTTGACCGACATGATCCGGTCCCACAGCTCGACGCTCGTCTCAAGGAACGGCACGTCGGCGAACACGCCGGCGACGTTGGCCAGGATCGACGGGGGTCCGAGCGTGCGGTCGATCTCCTCGAACGCGGCCGCGACCGAGTCGGGGTCCGAGACGTCGGCGGTCAGCGCGCGCGCCTCGGCGCCGGCCGCCGTCAGCTCGGCGACCGTCTCGGTCGCCGGCTGCAGGTCGAGCACCGCGATCCGGGCGCCGTCGCGGGCGAGCCGAGCGCACACGCCACGGCCGATGCCCTGAACGCCGCCGGTCACCACCGCAACCTTGTTCTCGAGGATCATGCTCAGCCCTCCCGTCGCCGATGAATCGATAAGAACGATAGCGAGGTGTTGCGCAAAGCGCAATATCGACCGGGACCTACTGCGCATATATAGATTCCTGGCGGGTGAGGCTACGCGACGGCGGGGGCCGCGGGCGGAAACGAGTGCTCAGATCGGCAGACCGCTGGGACCGCCGTAGTCGTAGGCGATCTTGTGCATCTTCAGCTCCATGAACGTCTCGATCCGCGTGATCCCTCCGATGTCCGGAATGCGGCGGGAGACCAGCTCGAACAGCTCGTCATGGTCACGGCAGACGACCTGGATGTAGGTGTCGACCTCGCCCGTGCACGAGCTGACGTACGTGACCTCGCGCCACGAGACGAGCACGTCCGTGACGCGCTGCACCTGGCCCGGCTCGATCCGCAACAGGATGAACGCCAGCACGCGATAGCCAAGCCGGAATGGATCGGCGATCGCCACGATCCGCAATGCGCCGCTGTCGGTCAGCCGCTTGGCGCGGAACCGGATCGTCCCCTCGGGGACGCCCAGGTCGCGCCCGATCTCGCGATAGGACCTGCGACCGTCCTCCTGCAGGTGCTTGATGATCGCCCGGTCGAGGTCGTCGAGGCGGAGTGCCCGCGGCGTCACGGCGCCATCGCCGGAGTTCTGACGTCGCTCGCTCGGCATCACCGGCACCAGTGATACCGCTTCCAGCGGATCGATCGAGCCGCCGCAGCGGCGGGTGCTCGGCCCGTCGTGCGCGCGTCGACCGTAGGGTGCACCGGGTGCTGTGGTTGACATTTGCGCATCTGATACGGAGACTGTTTGCGCAAATCGTAACTCACCATCGGTCTCGCGCCCGCGGCCGACGTGAACGTTCGCCAAACATCAGCCTGCCGGAGTGGCTTGGTTGGCGGTGCATGACAGGCGGTGACGTGCCGCCATGTCGCGATCCGCCGGCGCCGAATGGCGATAAATGCATGACCGGCGCACCCCGCGCCGACGGGCACCGCCCGCGAACGGGCCGCGCCGCCGGCTCAGAAGCTCGTCGCGTTCCAGGGAGCGCGCGGGGTCGAGAACATCAGCCGCGCGCGCTCGAGCGCCCCCGCGGACAGCTCGGTCACCGTCCCGGACGCGACCAGCTCCGCCGGCGTCACCCCGCCGAGGTAGAGCGACGCGAGCGCCCGCTGGCTGAGCTCGAGGTCCGCCCCCGCGTCGGTGCGGGCGCACTCGACCTCCTCACCGTCGGCGCGCAGCCGGTAGCGGCCGCCGACGTCGACCTCGGTGCCCGGCGAGTCGTCGTGGACATCCAACACGAGCTCGCCGGCGATCGCGTACCGCCGCGCGGTGAGCGCCGCTTCGATGTCGAGGAACCGCAGCCACAGGTAGTCGACTCGATCGCCGACCACGAGCGTGCGCCCGTCGGCGAGCAGCCACCGCGCGGGCTCGTCGACCGGTCGCTGGCGAAGGTCGATCTCGTCGACCAGGTCGAGGCCTGAGAGGTATGCCCACAGATCGCGGTAGGCGGCGTCGCCGGCGGCGAACAGCCCCCACACCTCGACGGCCCCGCCCGGCGGGTTGAGCGGACCGTGACGGGTCGAGCGCCAGCCGGCAAGTCCGTCGATGCCGTCCTCGCCCTCGTGCACGACCCACGTGTACGGCAAGCGGTCGTCGTCGGTCGGTGCGGGGAAGCCGTCCTTGCCGAGCGCGATGCTCCACCACCGCTGGTCGCGGTTCATCTGCCCCGCTCGCTGTCGAGCGAACGCGGCGAACACGCGCGCGCCGACGGCCGCGATCTCGTCGCGGTCGCTTGCCCGGACCCGGGTGAGGTCGCCGGCCACCGAGGACCCATGACGCCCGCGATGCAGGACGTAATCCGCGCCCCACGTCGCCGGCGCGTATCCGAAGCGCCCGTAGATCGGCCACTCGGCCGAGATCAAGACGCTGACCGCCTCGCCCTGCGCCTGTCCGGCGCGCAGCGCATCGTCGAGCATCCGGGTCATCAGCCCGCGGCGCCGATGGGTCGCCGACACGGTCACGTTCGTTACCGCGTTGACGGGCAGCTCGCGGGTCGCGCCGCGCGGACCCGGGATCGTCAGCTTCCGCCTCTCGGTGCGCAGCGTCGCGACCCAGCGACCGCGGTCACGCGCACCCCAGGCCCGCTCCGGCTCCCAGGCGAGCGCCGCCACCCGCGCCCAGCGCTCCACCGACGCGGCGTACGGGTCCTCGAGGAATCCGCTCACGAGCGCGCGCAGCCACGACGGGACCTCGTCGAGCTCGACCGGGTTGACGATCTCCGGCAGCGAGCTCACGGTCGCGGCACCGTCAGGCATTGCGCAGCAGCCCCTCGGCTCGCGCCCACTCGATCGTCTTGCGCAGCGTCTCCGGCGCCGGCGTGTACGTCAGTCCCAGCTCGCGCTCGGCTTTAGAGCCGTCGTAGCGATGGCCGTGCAGCAGCGTGCGGATCATCTCGCGGCACACCGGCGGGCGCTTCCCGGCAAGCCTGAACGCGCCCTCGACGCAGGCGCCGCCGATCGTCGCGACCGCGCGTGGCGCCAGCCGCGGCTTGACGTCGACGCCCGCGACCTCGGCGGCGAGCGCCAGCGCCTCGGTGATCGTCAGGCGGATCCCCGACAACAGGTAGCGCTCACCGGCGACGCCCCGCGCGGCCGCGAGCAGATGGCCGGCGACGCAGTCGTCGATGTCGACGAGGCTGAGGTTGGTGTCGACGAACACCTTCAGCCGGCCGTCGAGGAACAGCAGCAAAAAACGTCCCGTGCCGCCGGCGCGGCCCGGGCCCTGGACCGAGGACGGGTTGACGCAGACGACGTCTTGTCCGCACTCGCGGGCGACCCGCAGCGCCGCGTGCTCGCCCTCGGTCTTGGTCTGCTCGTACGTGGACAAAAACCAGCCGCGCGGGGTAGTGGACTCGGTGCCGATCGCCCCGGCGGGCTCGCCGATCGTCGCCGCCGACGACGTGTGCACGACCCGCGCGACGCCGGCGGCGGCCGCCGCGCGCACGGCCGCGACCGCGCCGTCGACGTTCGCGCGGCGCATCGGCCCCGGATCGGCGACGCACAGCGAGTTGATGCCCGCGAGATGGAAGGCGACGTCGCAGCCGCGCATCCCGGCGGTCATCGCCTCGACGTCCCACGTCTCGCCACGGACGGCCTGCACGCCGCGGCCGCGCAGCGCCTGCGCCGAGCGCTCTGAGCGGGCGAGCCCGACGACGTCGTCGCCGCGCGCGAGCAGCGCCGTGACGAGGGCGGTACCGATCACGCCGGTGCCGCCCGTGACGAACGCGCGGGCCATCAGGAACGCAGGGCGTCCGTCGCGCGCGCGAGGTAGTCGGCGCCCGACCATGCCGTCACCACGGCGGCGATCACCATCGCCCACTGGTCCAGGTAGGCGCCGCCGATCGTCACCTCCGGCCGCAGGATCGCGAGCGCGATCGCCGCGAACTGGATCGTCGCCTTCCACTTGCCAAGCATCGAGGTCTCCATCACCCGCACGCCGCCGGCGGCGACGGCAGCCCTCAGCCCGAGGATCGTGAACTCCCTGGCGACGATCACGAGCGCCACCCACGGCGAGGCGCGGTTGACGGCGACGAGCGCGATCAGCGTCGTCGTCACCAGCAGCTTGTCGGCGGTCGTGTCCAGGAACGAGCCGAGCTTCGTGGTCACGCCCCAGCGGCGGGCGAGCCGGCCGTCGAACCAGTCGGTGGCGGCCGCGATTCCGAACACGACCGCGCCGATCGTGTAGTCGTGGCCGAGCAGCAGCGCCATGATCGCCGGGCAGGCGAGGATCCGCAGGCTGGTGCCGACGGCAAGCGCCCGCGACGATCGCAGCGCGTTCAACGAGCCGGCCTCCATGGCGCGGACGTTAGCCCATGCACGGCCTACAGCAGAGGGCGTGCCAGCGCCCGTGCAGCCGCCGCCGAGTCGGCCTGCAGCGCCGCCCGGGCGGCCTCGCGCGCGTCGGCCTCAGACACCGACCGCAGCGCCTGCTTGACGGCGGCGATCAGCCCCGGCGCCATGCTCAGCTCGGTCACGCCGAGCCCCGCCAGCAGCACCGCGGCGGCCGGGTCGCCGGCGAGCTCGCCGCACACGCCGACCCAGCGGCCGGCGGCGGCCGCGCCGCGCACGGTCTCGTCGACGAGCCGGAGCACCGCCGGCTGCAGCCCGTCGAGCAGCGATGCGAGGCGCGCGTCGCCGCGCTCGGCCGCCATCGCGTACTGCGTCAGGTCATTGGTGCCCAGCGAGAAGAAGTCGACGTGGGGCGCCAGGCGGGCCGCGGTCAACGCGGCGGCTGGGACCTCGACCATGATCCCGAGCTGCAGCGGCGCGTCGATGCCGGTGTCGGCTCGCGCGCGCCCGAGCAGCTCCCGGGCCGCCATGATCTCGTCGAGCGTGGCGACCATCGGCAGCATCACCTTCACCGGGTGGCCGGCGGCGGCGACCCGCAGCGTCGCGCGCAGCTGGGTCGAGAGGATCTCGGGCCGCTCGAGCCCGAGCCGGATCCCGCGCACGCCGAGAAACGGGTTCTGCTCGGGCGCCATCGGCACCGCCGGCAGCGGCTTGTCGGCGCCGGCGTCGAGCGTGCGCACGATCAGCGGCCGCCCCTCGAGCCCGGTCGCGATCTCGGTCAGCTGCGCGACCTGCTCGTCCTCGCTCGGCAGCTCGTCGCGGTCCAGAAACAAGAACTCGGTGCGCAGCAGCCCGACGCCCTCGGCGCCGGCCGCGACCGCGCGCTCGGTCTCGGCCGCCGAGCCGAGGTTGGCGAACACCTCGATGCGGGTGCCGTCGGTCGTGATCGCAGGTTCGTGCGCGTGCTCGGCCGCGGTTGCCGCGGCGGCGCGTTCGCGCTGTCGTCGCGCGTCCGCCTCCGCGACCATGTCGTCGGCGGGCGCGACCGTCACCGTCGCCGCGGTGCCATCGAGCAGCAGCGTGGTGTCGTCGGCGACCGCCAGTACCCCATCGCCGAGTCCGACGACGGCCGGGATCCCGAGCGCCCGCGCGAGGATCGCCGCGTGCGCGGTCGCCGAGCCGCGGGCGGTCGCGATCGCCAGGACATGATCCGGGTCAAGCGCCGCCGCGTCGGCAGGGGTGAGCTCGTCGGCGATCACGATCGAGGGCGCATGCTCGTCGGCGTCGGCGTCGGCGTCGGCGTCGGCGTCGGCGGCGGGCGGAGCGTCGCCTGCGCCGGCGAGCGCGCGCCGGATCTCGCCGACGACGCGCCGCCCGACGTCGAGCACGTCGGTCGCGCGCTCGGCGAGCAGCGGCTCCGACAGCCCTCGGTACACGTCCGCCGTCTGTTGCGCCGCGTCGTGGAACGCGGCCTCGGCGGCGGCGCCGGCGGCGATCGCGTCGTGTGCGGGGGACAGCAGCGCGTCGTCATCCAGCAGCGCCAGGTGCGCGTCGAAGATTTCGGCCTCGGCGGCGCCGGCGCGGGCGGCGATCGCGTCACGGTCGCGGGCGATCGCGTCGCGGGCGGCGGCGAGCGCGTGGTCGAGCAGCGCCCGCTCCTCGGCCGGGTCGCTCGCATCGCGCGCGGGCGGCGCGTCCTCGACTGCGCGCGCGGCCAGCGAGCGGGCCGGGCCGATCGCGATCCCGGCCGACGCGGCGACCCCGGTCAGCACCTCCCCTGGCGCCGGCGGCGGCGCATGGCCGCCGCGACTGGGAGATTTGTCCGCTATAGACGGACTTTCTTCCGACTCGCGTGCCTGCTCGGAGGAGCGCGACGCGGTCGTCGCCGCGCCGAGCCCGTCGCCGAAACCACCGTCCGCCAGTGTCCGCAACGCGGCGACCGCGTCCATGGCGTCCGGGCCTGACGCCTTTACGACGAGCGTGTCCCCGAGCCGCGCGCCGAGCGACACCAGGCCCGTCAGCGAGCGGGCGCTGACCGGGGCGCCGTCGGCGCCGGCCTTGGCCACGCGTACGTCCGCGTCGAACCCGCGCGCGGTCTCCACGAAGCGCGCCGCCGGCCGCGCGTGCAGCCCGATCTCGTTGCGGACCGAGAGCTCGGCGCGCGCATCCGCAGGCGCGTCCTCGAAGGCGGGCGCGGACGCCGCGGCGGAGGCCGGGGCCGAGGCGGGAGCGGACGCCGAGGCGGAGGCGGGGGTGGTGCGATCGCCGGCATCTTCGTCACCGCCACCGCCGTCCTCGCGCACCTGCGACGCCTTCATCGACAAGGCGCCCCGTGCCTCCGCCGCGGCCTCGTCCAGCGACGCCCCGCCGGCCGCGGCGACCGCCGCCGCGACCGTGCCCTCGACGAGCGGCGCGGCGCTCAGCCGCACCGGCCCCGCCGCGTCGTCGCCGAGCATCTCGACCGCGAACTCGGCGCTCATCAGCGCCGACCCGAGGTCCATCAGCACGAGCACGCCGTCGGGCGACATCGCGCGCTCGATCGCCCCCTGCACGCGGCCCGCATCCGTGCCGAGCGCGCCTTCCTCCTCGAAGCCGCCGGCGGCCTCCAGCGCCAGCTCGGGCCCCGCCATCTCCCGCGCCAGCGCGACGACGCCGGCCGCGAGCTCAGCGCTATGGGAGACGACAACGATCCCGATCATTTCGACCGGTTCGGTGGAGCGCTCACTCCCCCAGCCCGTAGGCTCGGTACAGGTACTCGATCGGGTGCGCCGCGGGCCGCTTGGTGCCGTCGGCGATCTGCCACCGGCAGGTCTCGGAGTCGCAGATCACGGTCGAGGCGCCCGACGCCTCCACCTGGTCGAACAGGTCGCGGCCGACCGCCTGGGCGATGTCGTACTTCTCGACCTTGAGGCCGTAGGTGCCCGCGGTGCCGCAGCAGCGGGCGTTCATGTCGCGGACGTCCAGCCCTGGGATCAGGGCCAGCAGGTCGAGCGCGGGCTTGCCGATCCAGTGGCCCTGCTGCTGGCACGGCGCGTGGTAGGCGACGGTCTCGTGCACCGGCGCAAAATCGGTCCGCAGCTCGCCGCGATCGTGCAGCTCGAGCAGCAGCTCGCAGATGTCGTAGACGCGTCCCGAGACCCGCGCGAGCACCGGGTCGTCCTCGAGGCCGAGCACCTCGCGGCCCTCGCGCTTGAGCATCAGCGTGCAGCTGGTGGCGTTGCCGACGATGATCGTGTCGTCGTCGATCAGGTGCCTGTCGAGCGCGCGAGCCAGCGCCAGCACCACCTTGCGGGCATCGTCGAACAGGCCACTTGACTGCAGCGGCAGCCCGCAGCAGTCCTGCTTGGGGACCACTACCTCGAAGCCGTTGTGCTCGAGGATCGCGACCAGCTTCTCGCCCTCCCACGGCTCGTAGTACTCGGTCCCGCAGCCGTGGAAGTAGACGATCTTGCGTCCCGACCGCGCGCCGCCGTTGCGCTTGGCAAACGACTTCGAGAAGCGCCGCCCGGCGAACGCGGGCATCGCCGCGTCGCGATGGATCCCGAGCGCCTTCTCGATCAGGATCCGCGACGGCCGCAGCCGCAGCGACAAATTGGCGAGCGGCGCCACCGGCGTGCCGGCACGCCCCAGCCAGGTCGGCCGCGTGATGATCCGGTCGCGCAGCGGCCAGCCCTTCTGGCGCTTGAGCTTGTCGCGCGCCTGGGCGTTGATCTCGGCGATCTTGACGCCCTGCGGGCACACCTGTGAGCAGATCCCGCAGCCCGAGCAGTAGTCGACCGACGCATCGACCGACGGCTCGTCGGTGACCCGGTAGCGCTCGGACTGCGGGCCGGCGTACTTGGGGCCGGGGAACAGAGGCGAGACGTTGGAGACCGGGCAGGCGGTCTCGCAGATCGTGCACTTGACGCAGTGGTCGAGCGACCCGCGCAGCAGCGCCATCTCCAGCAGATCGGTCATGACGCGACGCCCTCCTTGGTCCGCAGTCCGGCCGCGATCGCGTCCGCCGCGGCGTAGCCGGTGGCGAGCGCGATCCCCTCGCCCGAGCCCTCGCGCCACGGCGCCGCCCCCGGCAGCGAGGCGCCCGCCACGAACACGTTGTCGGTGCCCTCGGCCCGCAGCCGCGAATCGACCGCGACGCCCGCCGCGGCGAGCGGCTGCTCAGCCAAATATTCGGGCGCGAACCGCGGCGCGCCGTCCTCGGGAACGCCGCGTAGCGCCAGCCCCAGCACCCGCTCGTGCGTGACCCAGTGCGAATCGAGCTCGATCGCGCCCGACGCGAAACCGCCGCTGGCGAGCACGAACCAGTCGGCACCGTACGTGAGGTCACGGCCCGCGGCGTGCGTCGAGACCGACGTCACGCGCGCGCCGGAGCGTTCGTGGGAGATGACGTCGCCGCCGAGCACGAGCCGCCCGCCGGCCGCCCGCAGCGCGCTGCGCAGGATCTCGTACCGGCGCATCCCCGGCACCGACGGCGGCAGCGTCGGGATCTCGAACACCGTGCGCCCGAGGCGGCGCTCGAGGTCGGCGACGACCGTGGCGGGGTCGCGCACGCCGAGCATCGCCGGCAGCCCGACCTGGTCCTCGGAGCGCAGCATCGGCAACAGCTGCGCGCAGAAATGGCCGCGCCAGCCGGGATCCTCGAAGCGCCGGGCCATCCCGAGCGGGTTCATGTCCGCTTGCTCCATCGCCATCGGCACGCTGATGCCGCGGGCCAGGATGCCGGCCGCCGTCAAATTGGCGGCGCAGAGGCTCGGATAGAACTCGCGCAGCGCCGGGACGCTGGCGATCGCGACCGTGCCGAGCTCCGAGCCGGCGGCCATCGTCGACGGCACCATCGCCGACGGACGCATGACGCCCATCGCGGTCGGGATCAGCAGGTTGCGCTCGAGGTCGCCGACATAGGAATACGACGGCAGCGGCCCGGCCGCGGCGCAGTCGGCGAACCAGCGAAGCGAGTCCGACACGGCATCGACGCCGACGAGCGCGTACGGATGGTCGGAGCGCTCGCCGACCAGCCGCTCGAGCGCCTGCGCCGGCGAGGTCACCCGCTCCGGCGCGTAGCCGAGCACATCGATCGTGCCCGGAGACAGATGCGTCGAGCCGTAGCCCTTGGCGAGCACCGCCACTTTGGCGCCGGCCTGGGCCAGCCGCGTGCCGGCGGTCAGCCCGGCCATGCCGCCGCCGATCACGACCGCGTCGAAGCGCAGCTGCGATTTCATGACGCCCGCTCGGCGCCTGCGGCGACCGCCTCGGCGCCCGCTGCGCCGGGCGCATCCGGCGCGTGCGCGACATCGAGCACGCCCTGAAACACCCAGTCGTCGAACCGCACCTGGCGCAGTTGGTCGCCGTACAGGATCGGCCAGCTGCCCTTCCACCGCTCCTGCAGGAAGTCCAGCAGCGCGCGGTTGGCGTCCTGCGCCGACAGCCTGTCGACCCCGTGGAGCAGGCCGGTCGCACGGTAGTTGCAGAAGCCGCCCTGACACGGCCCCATCCCCAGCCGCAGCTGACGGCGGATGTCATCCAGGCGGATCGACCCGCTTCGCCGCATCACCTCCTCCAGGCGCGAGCGCGTGACGAGCTCGCACTCGCAGATCACCTGCTCGTCCAGCAGCGCCGCCTCCTTGCGCTCAAGACGCTCGCCGAGCCGGTAGGTGACGCCCGACTCCGAGCCGGGCAGCGGCTCGGTCGCGGTCGTGGACGTGCGGGTGACGCCGAGGTGGCGGCAGACGGCGTCGACGGTCTCCTGCGCCATCATCCGGTAGGTCGTCAGCTTGCCGCCGGTGATCGTCACGAAGCCGGAGACGCCGTCGCGCTGCTCGTGATCGAGCAGCGCATGGGCGCGGGTGACGTCGCGGGTCTCGGTGTCGGACTCCTTGGCGTCCTCGAACAGCGGCCGCACGCCGGTCCAGACGCGCAGCGCCCGCGCCTGGCGAAAGCCGGGCACGAGCTTTTCGCCGTCGTCGAGCATCCGGTCGACCTCGTCCCCGGGAACGGTGTGGTCGTCGGGGTCGTCGGTGTGCTGATCGGTCGTGCCGATCACCGACACGGTCCGGATCGGGACGATGATGTCGCCGTCGGTCGGCATCTGGCAGCGGTTGACGACGGTGTTCACGAGCCGGTGGTTCATGGCGATCATGATTCCGCGACCGGGCAGCACGCGGACGCCCTCGATCCCAGCCAGGTCGGCGATCCGGCCCGCCCACGCGCCCGTCGCGTTGACCGTGACCCGCGCCTCGATGTCGATCTCCTCGCGCGTGCGCGCGTCGCGCACGCGCGCGCCCGTGACCCTGTCCGAGGCTCGGTGCACGTCGATCACCTCGTGGTAGGTGAGGATCCGCGCGCCGCGCTGCTGGGCGCCATGGCTCATCGCCCACAGCGTCTTCCAGACGTCGATGTTCGCGTCGGGAACGCGGAACGCGCGCGAGATCCGCGGGTTCAGCCGGGGCTCGTCACGCAGCGCCTGCGCGACGTCGATCTCCTCGCAGTCGACGCCGGTGGCCCGGCAGCCGGCGACGAACCTGTCGGCGTAGGCGGGATCGTCGAACGGCGTCGTCACGAACAGGCCGCCGGTGTCCTCGATGCAGGCCGAGGCGACGCGGCGCAGGATCCGGTTCTCCGCGATGCACTCCTCCGCGGCCCGGGGATCCTTGACCGCGTAGCGACCGCCCGAGTGCAGCAGCCCGTGGAAGCGGCCGCTCGTGCCCTCGGCCAGATCGGCGCGGTCGACGAGGACCACGTCGAGGCCGCGCAGGGTCGCGTCCCAGGCGACGCCGACGCCGGTTGCCCCGCCGCCGATGACCAGGACCTCGGTGCTCAAGGTTGTCATGGACCGAGCCTACATCCGACCGGAAGCCGGGGCGGGCCGGATGTCGCCGGCCCGCCGCACCTCGTCGGCTACTCGGAATCGAACCAGTCAAACGTCCGGGTGACGGCCTTCTTCCAGTACTTGTAGTACTCGTCGCGCTGCCCGGCGTCCATCTTCGGCTCCCACCGCTTGTCCTCGGCCCAGTTGTTGCGCAGGTCATCCTCCGAGGCCCAGAAGTCCGTCGCCAGCCCGGCCGCATACGCGGCCCCCAGTGCGGTCGTCTCGGCCACCTCGGGCCGGATCACCGGCACGCCGAGCAGGTCGGCCTGGAACTGCATCAACAGGTCGTTGGCGACCATGCCGCCGTCGACCTTGAGCGAGTCCAGCGTCACGCCGGAGTCCTTCGCCATCGCCTCGACGATCTCGCGGCTCTGGAAGGCCGTCGCCTCGAGCGTCGCGCGGGCGATGTGGCCGGCGTTGACGTACCGCGTCAAGCCGCAGAACACGCCGCGGGCGTTGGAGCGCCAGTACGGGGCGAACAGCCCCGAGAACGCCGGCACGATGTACAGCCCGCCGTTGTCCTCGACCGACTCGGCCAGCTCCTCGACCTCCGGCGCGGCCTTGATCAGCTTGAGGTTGTCGCGCAGCCACTGCACGAGCGCGCCGGTGATCGCGATCGAGCCCTCGAGGCAGTAGACCGCGTCGTTGTCGCCGATCTTGTAGCCGACCGTCGTCAGCAGCCCGGACTTCGAGTGCACCAGCTCGTTGCCGGTGTTGATCAGCATGAAGTTGCCGGTGCCGTACGTGTTCTTGGCCTCGCCGACCGAGAAGCACGTCTGACCGAACGTCGCGGCCTGCTGGTCGCCGAGGTCGCCGGCGATCGGGACGCCCGCGAGCGCACCGGACTTGACCTCCCCGTAGACCCCACTGGACGGCTTGATCTCGGGCAGCATCGACATCGGCACGCCGATCGTGTCGGCGATCTCCGAATCCCACGACAGCGTGCTGAGATCCATCAGCATCGTGCGACTGGCATTGGTCACGTCGGTGATGTGCTGGCCGCCGTCGACGCCGCCGGTGAGGTTCCACAGACACCAGGTGTCGATGTTGCCGAACACGAGGTCTCCGGACTCGGCCTTCTCGCGCGCGCCATCGACGTTCTCGAGGATCCACCGCACCTTCGGGCCCGAGAAGTACGTCGCCAACGGCAGCCCGACTTTGTCGCGGAATCGGTCCTGACCGCCCTCTTTACCGAGCTCGTCGACGATCCGGTCGGTGCGCGTGTCCTGCCATACGATCGCGTTGTGGATCGGCTCGCCGGTGGTGCGGTCCCACACGACCGCGGTCTCACGCTGGTTGGTGACGCCGAGCGCGGCGATGTCGTCCTTGGAGGCGCCGGCCTGCTCCATCGCCTCGTCGATCACCTCCGAGCAGCGGGCCCAGATCTCCTTGGGGTCGTGCTCGACCCAGCCCGGCTTCGGGTAGATCTGCTCGTGCTCCTTCTGCGAGACGGCGACCACGCGCCCCTCGTGGTTGAAGATCATCGCTCGCGAGCTGGTAGTGCCCTGATCGAGCGCTGCTGCGTACTTCGCCATGTCGATCCTTTCAGTCCGCCAATGTCTCGGCGGCGCTCTTGAACAGGTAGTAGGTGGAGGTCGCGCCCGGGTCCTGGTGGCCGGCGGAGCGGTCGCCCAGGTAACTGGCCCGTCCCTTGCGTGCAACGAGCGGCGTCGTCGCATTCATGCCCTGCTCGGCCGCGTCCGCGGCCGCGGCCAGACCGGCCGCGAGGTCCGGCGCCTGCTCGAGCGCGTCGATCGCCGGGGCCAGGGCGTCGATCATCGTCTTGTCCCCGAGCTCGGCCTTGCCGCGCGCCTTGACGCCGTCCAGTCCCTTGCGCCACGCCGCTACGAAGCCGGCCTGGTCGACCTGCTCCTGACCGGTCATCGCCGTGCCCAGCTGCAGCAGGAGCGTCCCGTACAACGGGCCGGCAGCGCCGCCGACGCTCGACACGAGCGCCATCGCGGCAGTCTTCAGCACCGCTCCGGGATCGGCCGGCTGCGACGCGTCGATCTTCTCGAGCGCTTTCTGCATGCCCCGGTTCATGTTGGTGCCGTGATCGCCGTCGCCGATCGCGGTGTCGAGCCGCACGAGCTCGGACCGGTGCTCGGCCATCTCCTCGGCGAACCGCCGCATCCACGCGATCGCGTGGTCACGGTCGACGGGCATTCTGCTCAGGCTCCCCAGCGCAGGCCGGGGGTGTTCACGGGCGCGTCCCAGTAGCGGGTCATCTCGTCGTCGAGGCGCAGCAGCGTGATCGAGCAGCCCTGCATCTCCAGCGAGGTGATGTAGTTGCCGACCAGGTTGCGCTCGATCGTCAGCCCGTGGTCGGACGCGATCTTCGCGACCTCCGCGTACATCACGTACAGCTCGAGCAGCGGCGTGCCGCCCATCCCGTTGACGAACGCCAGCACGCGATCGCCCGACGCGAACGGCAGATCCTCGAGGATCGGGGTCATCAGCCGTTCGGCGATCTGCGACGCCGGCCCGATCTTCTCGCGGAAGCGGCCGGGCTCGCCGTGGATCCCGATCCCGATCTCGACCTCGTCGTCTGCGAGCTCAAAGCTCGGCTCACCCGAGCCCGGCGTGATGCACGGGGTCAGCGCCATGCCCATCGAGCGGCCCTGCGCGTTGACGCGCCGCCCGAGCTCGGCGACCTGCTTCACATCGCGACCGTCGTCGGCCGCGCCGCCGCAGATCTTCTCGACCAGCACCGTGACCCCGACACCGCGCCGGCCGGCCGTGTACAGCGAATCCTCGACCGCGACGTCGTCGTTGGTCAGCACCGTCTCGACCTCGATGTCCTCGGCCCCTGCGAGCTCGGCGGCCATCTCGAAATTCATCACGTCGCCGGTGTAGTTCTTGACGATGTGCACCACGCCGGCGCCGCCGTCGGCCGCCTTGGTCGCGGCCGCCATCTGGTCGGGCGTGGGCGATGTGAAGACCTCGCCCGGACACGCCGCGTCGAGCATCCCGGGGCCGACGAAGCCGCCGTGCATCGGCTCATGACCCGAGCCGCCCCCGGAGATCAGTCCCACCTTCCCCTGGACGGGCGCGTCCCGGCGAACCACCAGTGCCGGGTCATAGGAGACGCGCAACCTGTCACTGTGCGCAGCTTCGATGCCGCGTAACGCATCCTGCACGACCGCATCGGGCGCATTGATGAGCTTCTTCATGCCCCTCCCCTTTATGAGAGAACCAAGAGGACGCTCGCACGCCCCCTCCTTCGGACCCACGAGGCTGGATTGCGACGATAACCCAACGGGTGCGACAATGTCAAACATCGTTCGACCTGGTGGTCTGCGACCTGCGGGCGCCGTCCTCCGAGATCCTCACCGATGCCCGGGCGCATTCAGTCGATAGAGCGTGCAGCCGCGATCCTGCGACTGCTGTCGGGACGGTCGCGGCGGCTCGGGGTGGCCGAGCTCGCGGGCGAGCTCGGGCTCCCGAAGGGCACCGTGCACGGAATCCTGCGGACGCTGCTCGGGGTCGGGTTCGTCGAGCAAGATCCGGATTCCGGCAAGTACCAGCTCGGCCCCGCGCTGTTGCACATGGGTTCCAGCTACCTGGACGGCAACGAGCTGCGCACGCGTGCCCTGAACTGGGCTGACGCGCTCGCCGCCCGAAGCGGGGAGAGCGTGCGGATCGGAACCCTCCACGCCAACCGGGTGCTGATCGTTCATCACGTGTTCCGGCCCGACGACAGCCGCCAGGCGCTCGACGTCGGCAGCCTGATGCCGGCGCACGCGACCGCGCTCGGCAAGGCACTCCTCGCACACCACGGCTACGTCGCCGCGGAGCTGGCCTCGAAACCGCTGCAGAGCTTCACGCCGGCGACGCTCACCGACACGTACTGGTTTCGGCAGGAGCTCGAGCAGGCGCTCAAGCGCGGGTGGGCCAGCGAGGTCGGGGAGTTGTTGCCCGGCACGGCCTCGATCGCCGCGCCGATCCAGGACCGCAGCCGGGTGGCGGTCGGCGCGATCGGAATCGCCGGTCCGATCGAGCGCTTGTGCGAGGACGGCCGCCCCCGCGCCGAGCTCGTCGGCTACGTGGTCGAGGCCGGCAACGCGATCTCACGCGAGCTGGGCGCGATTCCCTGGTGAGCGGAGCGATCGTTTGAGACGCCGCCGCGCTGTCGGTAGCCACGGCCGATGAGGGCCGAGCGGTTCCGGAGCCGCGTTCGTGGTAGGACTCTGGCCCGTGGCCCCTCCCGCAAGTACGATCGCATTCGAGGCACGTCTGCCGGCGCCGGCCGGCGTCCTCGAATCCTCGCGTAGCTCGGCTACGCCACGGATTCTGCGTCCTTGGCCGGCATCCACCAGCCGTACCTCTCGGTGCGAACGGACTTGCGCGAGCGACTACTTGACATGACCGGGCAGTACGTAGCCTCGATCGATCAGGGAACGGCGTCGTCGAGGTGCCTGGTGTTCGACCGCCAGGCGCGGATCGTGTCGGTCGCCCAGCTCGAGCATCGCCAGTACTTCCCGCGGCCTGGCTGGGTCGAGCACGACCCCGAGGAGATCTGGCGCAACGTGCAGTCGGTCGTCGGCCTCGCGCTCGAAAAGGCCGACCTGTCGACGACCGACTTGTGCGCGCTCGGGATCGCCAACCAACGTGAGACGACGCTGCTGTGGGAGCGTCGCACCGGGCAGCCGCTGCACAACGCGATCAACTGGCAGGACACGCGCACCGACCGGCTGTGCCAGGACCTCGCGCGTGAGTTCGGCCAGGAGCGCTTTCGCGCCAGGACCGGGCTGCCGGTCACGACCTACTTCTCGGGTCCGAAGGTGAGCTGGCTGCTGGACAGCATCCCGGGGCTGCGGGAACGGGCGCAGGACGGAGAGATCCTGTTCGGCACGGTCGACTCGTGGCTGATCTGGAACCTGTGCGGCCGGCATGTCACCGACGTCACCAACGCGAGCCGCACGCTGCTGATGGATCTCAAGACGCTCGACTGGGACCCGGAGCTGCTGGAGCTGATGCGCATCCCGCCGGGGATCCTGCCCGAGATACGGGCATCGTCGGAGGTCTACGGCGAGGCCGGGGCGCCGCTTGCGGGGGTCCCGGTCGCGTCGGCGCTCGGCGACCAGTCGGCGGCGCTGGTCGGGCAGACCTGCTTTGAATCCGGCGAGGCGAAGTGCACGTTCGGAACCGGGAGCTTCTTGATGCTCAACACGGGAGCGCGTCCGGTCGCGTCCGACAGCGGCCTGTTGACCACGCTTGCCTACAAGCTCGGACCCGCCGAGCCCTGCTACGCGCTCGAGGGATCGATCGCGATCACCGGCGCGCTCGTGCAGTGGTTCCGCGACAACATGGGCCTGATCGGCTCAGCGCCCGAGATCGAGACGCTGGCGCTGACCGTGGCCGACAACGGCGGCTGCTATTTCGTGCCCGCGTTCTCAGGGTTGTTCGCGCCGCACTGGCGCTCGGACGCCCGCGGCGTGATCGCCGGCCTGACCGGCTACATCAACAAGGGCCATCTCGCCCGCGCGGTGCTCGAGGCGACCGCCTGGCAGACGCGCGAGGTCGTCGAGGCCGTCAACGCCGACTACGGCTCAGATCTGGCGGAGCTGCGCGTCGACGGCGGCATGACGCCGAACAACCTGCTGATGCAGCTGACCGCCGACGTGCTCGACGTGCCGGTCACGCGCCCGATCGTCGCCGAGACGGTGTCGCTCGGCGCCGCCTACGCGGCCGGCTTGGCGGTCGGGTTCTGGCCCGACACCGACAGCCTCACCAAGAACTGGCACAAGGCCGCGGAGTGGCTTCCGAGCATGGACGCGCGGCAGCGCGAGCGCGGATACCGCAAGTGGAAGAAGGCCGTCGCCCGCACCGTCGACTGGCTGGACGACGACGACGATTGACGGCGGACACAGCGAGACGGCGGCGCAACCTGCGCGCCGCCGCCTGGCCTGCCCAACTGCGTCCGTTACTCCTCGTCGACGTGCGGCTCGACGTCGATGTTCGGCGGCTGCGTCGACGGCGGCTCGCCGGCCTCGCCGGGCTCATGCTCCTCGCCCGCGTGCCGTCGTGCCCAGAGGATGTCCCGGATCCCGAAGTTGTAAATCGGGGCAGCTAACGCGCCCCCGATCAGAGGCCCGACGATCGGGATCCAGAAGTACGTGTTGACGTTGCCGTAGTCCCCGGGGAACGCCACCTTGCCCCAACCGGCGACTAGCGCGAACATCCGCGGCCCGAAGTCCCGCGCGGGGTTGATCGCGTAGCCGGCGTTGGCGCCGAACGAGATGCCGACGGCCATCACGACCATGCCGATGATGAACGGGGTCATGTTCGCCTTGACGCCCAGGTTGAATCCGTCGATGACCGCGAACACGAACAACACGAGGAAGAACGTGCCCACGATCTGGTCGACTAACGGCCCCCATATCGAGCCGAAGTAGGGCGCCGGGAACGTCGCGAACGTGCTGTAGGTGGCGACCGACGCGGGGGTGCCCTTGACGATGTGGTTGACCTGGTCGAAGTGGTTGATCGCCTGGTTGTAGACCGCAAACACGAGCGCGGCGCCGACGAACGCGCCGACCACCTGCACGACCCAATACGGGATCACCTTCTTCCACGGGAACTCGCCCTTGATCGCGAACCCGAACGTGACCGCCGGGTTGATGTGCGCGCCGCTGACCCCGCCGACCGTGTAGACGGCGAACGCGACCGCCAGCGCCCAGCCCCAGGTGATCAACAGCCAGTCCCCGGACGATTGCAGGGGACCTGCGGAGCTGCGTCCGGAACCCACGAGGGCCCACAGCATCGCCACGACGCCGTCGCCGAAAGCGATCAGGATGAACGTTCCGAAAAACTCGGCCCACAGCTCTCCGAACAGGCCCTGCCGCCAGCGAAGCGGCAGCACGCTTGTGACTCTTGACTCGGCTACGGTCGACACACAACCTCCTCCGACAATGGTTGGTTGTTCACGCTTCCGCGGTTTCGAGGCCGCACCCGGCAGACCTCCGGAGTGCGAGCGCAGTTGCGTTTCAGAGCAGGGAGTGCCGCGCCGGCCACCGCCGGTCGAAACCGATCGGCAGCGAAGTTCGCTCCCCAGGTCAGGCACGGTTGAGTTGCACTGAACGCCAAGCTGACTCTCCTCGCCCTTATGCATCGCGGGCCGCTGTCCCGCGAGTGACGCCGTGAGGTTACTCGCCCGCGTGCGACAATGTCAAACGTTGTTTGAGATCTAGGCCGCGCCTCTCAGGCCGCTCTCGACGCCGGCCGGCGTCGCCATGGCGGCAGGGCTAGTCGCGGTGGGTGAGGGTGGCGTGGAGGCTTTCGGCGATCTTCGCGCGCGCGCCGCCGCTCTTGCCGGTGCCGCCTGAGACGACGTCGGTGACGTTGCCATTGGCCTTTGAGCCCTTGCCGGTGCCGCCTGAGACGACGTTGGTGACGTTGCCCTTGGACTTTGAGCCCTTGCCGCCGTCGCCCTTGCCGTCGCGTCGCCGGTAGGGGTTCAGCGAGGACCCGCCGCTCGGGCTGGCGGCGTCGAAGAACGCCTGGACGCGGTCGATCAGCGCCTGCGCATCGGCCGCCGGCGGGATCGGCTCCCCGAACGAGACCGTGATCCGGTGCCGGCGCGAGAACAGCTTGCCGCGGAGCCGCTTGGGCCAGATCCGGCCGGGCGGCATCGCGTCGGCGGTGCCGGTGACGCGGATCGGGATGATCGCGAGCTGGTGGGCGGCCGCCAGCACCGCCGCGCCGCGGCGGGCGCGGCCGGGAGCGCCGCCACGGGAGCGCGTTCCCTCGGGGTACAGCAGCAGGTTCCAGCCGTCCTCGAGCAGCGTGTCGAGATGGCTCGTGTTCTTCGTGGCGCCCGAGCCCTTGCGCCGTTCGATCGGGACCGTGTTGAAGCACAGCGACACGATCGAGGCGGTCACCTTGTTGCGGTAGAAGTAGTCCGCCGCCGCGGCCACCGCGGTGCGCTTGCGCAGCTTGCGCGGCAGCGCCGAGAGGATCACCGGGGTGTCCATGTGGCTGGCGTGGTTGGCGACGAGGATCACGGGATCCTTGAGCGCCTGCAGCTTCTCGCGACCGGTTGCGTTGCGGGCTGCGTAGTAGTCCATCACCGGGTTGAGCACGAACTGCATGAACCGCTCGCGCACGAACCGGGCCGGTGCCGACCGCGCCCACGGGAGGTCGAGCTCGGCGGCCGCGGCGCGCAGCTCGCGGCCGCGCTTGGGAGCCTGGCGAGCGGCGTCGGCGACGCGGCGTCTCAGCGAACGCTTGCGGCGGAACGGCAGCACGCCCGAGGTACCCCCGCAGGTGACATCCGTTACAGGGTCAGCGATGGTACGCGCGCGGGACACGGACGAGGTCGGGGTCGGTGCCCGTCAGCGCCGTCCACGCCGCCCGAAATCCATGCGCACCGGCGAGCGAGAGCACGTCGGGACGGTTCTCGAGCTGTCCGATCATCGGCGTGCCGGCGGGCGGCCGGATCACGCACACCGCCGGCGTCGAGCTCGGATCTGCCGCGGCCGCCGCGAGCTCGGCGCTGAGCTTGTCGTAGCGCTGCGAGCGCGTCTCGCGCAACGTCACCAGCGCCGGGTTGAGCTTGCGCAGGTAGTTGTCGGTCAGCCGCGCGACCGCAGACGACAGCGGCGTGTGCACGATCCCGTGAGGGCGCGTCTGCAGGACCAGCAAGTCCGTCGCGCTCGCGCGCGCTGCCGTGATCGGGATCGCCTCGGCGAGCGTCGCATCCAACAGTCGCCGCCCGCGGAACGCGACCGGCCCGCCCGCCAGCCACGGCAGTCGGCTGGAGGCGAGCATCGCGGCCCTGATCTCCGGATCGTCCGACAGCTGTGCGAGGTCGACGATCGTCGCGTGCTCGACGTCGGTGGCGGTGCAATGCAGCTCGATGCCCGAGCGCAGCACACGCTCGGTGTGCAGCGGCCGCTGCGTTCGCCACACCTCCCGCACCACGTACTCGAGGTCGAACACCGGACGGCGCTCAAGCAGCATCCGTCTGGCGCTGGCGAACAGCGGGTTGCCGAACCCGTGCGGGTACAGGCCGGTCAGGTACGCGGCCTGGCCGGCGAGCAGGAACGTGGCGGTGAAGGCGCCCGCGGAGGCGCCGTGGACCTCGTCGACGCAGCCGGTGAACCCGAGCTGCTCGATCGCGGCCGCCATCCCGGCGGAGACGACGCCGCGCATTCCGCCGCCCTCGATCACGAGCGCGATCCGCCGGCCGTCGGTCCGCGCGCCCGGCTCCGAGCCCCCGTCGCGGCGCCGGTACAGGGCCTCGATCACCGGGTGCGAGCGCTGGTCGTCGACCATCGGCGTCGCCTGCGCGGCCAGCAGCGGATCGGGCCTGAACCTCCGCAGAGATGACAGTCGCACCGGCGCCAGGGTACTGTCGAACGACGGTGATCGTGGGTCTCGGAGACACCGGCCTTCGGGTCTCGAGGATCGGCCTCGGGCTGGCGGCGCTCGGCCGCCCGGGCTACATCAACCTCGGTCACGCCGCGGATCTGGCCGGCGACACCGAGATCGAGCAGATGCGCGCGCACGCGCACGAGGTGCTCGGCGCCGCCTACGACGCCGGAGTGCGCTACTTCGACGCCGCCCGCTCCTACGGGCTCGCCGAGGAGTTCCTCGGCTCGTGGCTGACCGACCGCGCACTGACGCGCGACGACGTGACGGTCGGCTCGAAGTGGGGATACACGTACACCGCCGGCTGGCGCACCGACGCCGAGGTCAACGAGGTCAAGGACCTGTCGATCGACACGCTGCGCCGTCAGGAGGGCGAGTCACGGGTGCTGCTCGGCGACGTGCTCGCGCTCTACCAGATCCACTCGGCGACGATCGACAGCGGCGTGCTCGAGGACCGCGGCGTGCTGTCCGAGCTCGCGCGGCTGCGCTCCGAGGGGATGCGGATCGGCTTGACGACGACCGGGCCGCGGCAGTCCGAGACGATCTCGCGGGCGGCCCACAGCGGCCGCTTTGACACCGTGCAGGCGACGTTCAATCTGCTCGATCGGTCGGCCGGGCCGGCGCTCGACGACGCGCACAGATGCGGCCTCGGGGTGCTCGTCAAGGAGGCGGTCGCCAACGGCCGCCTGACCGAGCGCGGCGACGTGCCGGAGCTGATCGACGCCGCGCGCGAACGTGGCGTCGGCGCCGACGCGCTCGCGCTCTCGTTCGTGCTCGCGCAGCCGTGGGTCGACGTCGTGTTGAGCGGCGCCTCGACCGCGCCGATGCTGCGCTCCAACCTCGCCGCGCTCGAGCTCGAGTTCGACTCAGAGCTCGAGCGGCGGCTGGCCGGCATCGTCGAGTCAGCGGACGCGTACTGGGACCGGCGTAGCGCCCTCCCCTGGAACTGAGCTCGGCGCGGTCGGCTCGTCCTTGCGCTGGAAGTACTCGGCGCCCTCGATGCTGATGTGCGGCAGCACGCGGTCCAGCCAGTTCGGCAGGTACCAGTTGATCTTGCCCATCATCACCATCAACGCCGGCACCAGCAGGCAGCGGACGATCGTCGCATCCAGCACGACCGCGACCGCAAGCCCGATCCCGAACTGCTTGACGGTGGGATCGCCGTTGAGCACGAAGCTGCCGAACACGAACACCATGATCGCCGCGGCCGCGGTGATCACCCGCGCGCTCGTGACCAGCCCCGACACGACCGAGCTCTTGTTGTCTTCGCCCGCGTGCACGTGCTCCTCGATCTGGGAGACGAGGAACACCTCGTAGTCCATCGACAGCCCGAACAGGATCGCGAACATGAACAGCGGTACGTAGGAGACGATCGGCACCGGTCCGGGGAGCCCGATCAGGCTGTGCAACCAGCCGTACTGGAACAGTGCGGTGAGCACGCCGTACGCGGCGCCGATCGAGAGGATGTTCATCACGGCCGCCTGGATCGGGATCACGGTCGTCCGGAACGCGAGCAGCAGCAGCAGAAAGCTGAGCGCGATCACGACCACGATCTGCAGCGGCAGCTTGCTCGAGATGTTCGACGCCAGATCGATGTTCGAGGCGGTGGTGCCGCCGATATCGGCGTGCATGTTCGTGCCCTTCTCCGCCTTCGGGATCACGCTGTCGCGCAGGGTGTTGACCAGGTCGGTCGTCTGACTCTCCGCCGGACCGTGCGTGGAGACCACGTTGAAGAACGCGGTGGTGCCGGCCTTGTCGACCTGGATCGGCGTCACCGCCGCCACTCCGGACGTCTTGGCGATGTCCTGGTCGAGCGTCGTCAGGCGCGGATCGGTGGTGTTGTCCGAGCTGCCGGGCGTCGGCTTCGCCGGCGAGCCGAGCGTCGCCGCCACGATCAGCGGTCCGTTGACCCCGGGACTGAACGACTTCGAGATCTGGTCGTAGGCCTGGCGCGCAGTGGTCGACTTCGACAGCGCGGCGACATCCTTCTGGCCGAGCGTCAGCGACAGCAGCGGGATCGAGAGCGGGATCAGCAGCGCCAGCGCGGCGAGGCCGGCGAGCACCGGCCGGTGGGCGATGTCGCGTGCCCACCGTGCCCAGGCGCCCGAGCGGGTCTTGCTCTCGTCCGGGGGACGGCGCACTCGCAGCGAGTTGATCCGGGGACCGGCGATCGCCAGCGTCGCCGGCAGCAACGTCAGCGCCGCCGAGACCGCGATCACCACGGCGATCGCCGCCATCATTCCCATCGTCGTCACCAGCGGGATGTCGGCGACAAGCAGCGACACGAGCGCGATCGTCACCGTCCCACCGGCGAACACGACCGCGCCCCCGGAGGTCGCCGTCGCGCGGGCAATCGATTCGTGCCAGTCCAGGCCCTCGTCGATCCCACGCAGATGGCGGGTGACGATGAACAACGCGTAGTCGATCCCGACCCCTAGCCCGATCATCGTCGCCAGCGTCGGCGCGACCGTCGAGACGGTCATCGCGTGGCTCAGCATCCGCACGATCGCGAGCGTGCACGACAGCGCGATGATCGCGTTGAGGATCGGCAGGATCATCGCCACCACCGTCCCGAACGTGAACGTCAGGATGAACATCGCGGCGATGATTCCGATCAGCTCTGAGGACTCGGTCGACGGCTTTGACACCTTCTGGCCGAGCTGGCCGCCCGTCTGCACCTCGATGCCGGCGGCCTGCGCCGGCTTCGACGCCGCATCGATGATCTGCTGCGCATCGGAGACCGACAACGAGCCGGGGTCGGTCGTGGTCGTCACCGACAGGTATCCGGTCGACCCGTCCTTGCTCAGCGCCGACGCGCCCTGCTTGGTGAGCGGGTTGACGACGCCGGCCACGTTGGGCGTCTTGGCGACGTCTGCGGCCGCCTCGTTGACTGCCTGCGAGTACTTGGAGTCGGTCAGCTTGCCCTCCGAGACGTGCAGCACGATCGGACTCGAGCCGTTGGCCTGGGTGGGGAACGATTTGTTGAGCGCGTCGGTCGCGTGCTGGCTGTCGGTACCCGGCAGCGTCAAGCTGTCCGAGGTGTTATCGCCGAGGCGATGGGAGATCCCCACGAGCGCGATCGCGCCCACCAGCCACACGGCCACGACCAGGAACCGTTGTCTGGCGCAGAACCGCGCGATCGCGTACAGCACCCCTGTCATCACGAGCCCGGTCTCCTCTCGATGCGGCGGCCGCGCGGCCGCCGGTAGTTGACAGTGCTTGATCGTGTTCGCCGGCCGCCCCCCTCACAAGAGGGGAACCCCGCGTCTTTCCCCTACGGTTTTGCGTGGGTCGTGCGTCGACCCGCCTATTCGCCGAGCGCGGCCGCCAGCTGGAAGCGCGACCGGATCCCGAGCTTGTGGTAGGCGCTGGACAGGTGGCGCTCGACGGTCTTCTCGGTCACGAACATTGCCTGCGCGATCTCGCGATTCGTGTGGCCTTCGACCGCCTGGCGGCACGTTCGCCACTCCGCGGCGGTGAGCGCGCTCGGGCCGGTCAGCTCGAGCCGGGCGCGACGTCCGGGCCCTGACTGCAGCTCCGCCCGCGCCCGCTGCGCCAGCACGATCGCGCCGCACTGCTCGGCGACCTCGATCGCGCGGCGCTGGACGTCGCGGCCCTCGCGCCGGCGCCGGCATCGGCACAGCTCGGCGCCGAGGTCGGCGAGCGCGTACGCCAACTCCAGCCGGGCACCCGAGCGTTCGAGCACGGCGACCGCTTCCCGGAGCAGCTCGAGCCGCTCGTCCTCGGCGAGCGCCAGCGCCGCCAGCCGCAGCGAGCGGCCGAGTGCGCCGGGGGCGCCGACCCGGCGATTGAGCTCGAGCTGCTCGTGCGCCAGGCGCGCCGCGGTCTCGGCGTCGCCAAGCGACGCCACGGCCACCGCCGCGTACGCCTGCCAGTGGTTCGGCCAGCGCACGCCGAGCCCATGCAAGCGCTCCCCGCACGCGAGCAGCTCGCGCACGCCGGGCTGCACATCGCCCTGAGCGATCCGCAGCCGTGCCCGGACGATCACGAACTCGGCGCCATAGCCGCGCTCGGTCGCGACCGCGCCCGCTTCGCCGGCCGCGGCGTGCTCAGCCGCGGCCTCGAGCTCGCCCCGCTCGATCTCGACGGCGACCGCGACGCCGAGCAGCTGCGGGACGACGAAGTGCGGATGCTCGACCAGCAGCAACCCGGTCTCAGCCTCGATCAACGCGTCATGGAGCGCCCCTTGGGCGAGCGCGATCATCGCGCGCTCGCCGTGGATGATCCCCAGACGAGCCGCGTGTCCCTCCTCGCGCGCGCCCGCGAGCGCGGCGTCGAGCAGCGGCTTCGCGACCTCGTAGCGCTCGCCCAGGCGCAACGCGATCAGCGCCAGCAACGCGGTTGTGTTCGCCGAGGTCGGCGGCAGACCGCTCGCCAGCGCCGCCTGCACCTGCGCGACCGCCTCGCTCGCGGGCGCTCCCGAGAACAGTCGCGCGTGTGCCTCGTGGATGTCGGCCACCGCCTCGTACTCGGCGTGCCCGCGCGCCTGCCGGCGAAATCGCTTGAGTTCGTCACGCAGGCCATGGCGCAGCTGCGGCACCGCGGCCCGGAGCACCAGCAGTTCGGAGCCGAGCACGAGCGCGCGGTCGGGATCGGTCGGTCGCAGCTCGTCGGTGATCGTCGCCAGCGCGTCGGCCGCGGCGTCGGCGCCATCGCCGCTCGAGACGACCGCGCAGCGCCCGAGCCACGACGCCGCGTCGGCGCGAAGCTCGGGTCCGACGTCGGCGGACAGTGCCGCGCGCAGCGACTGCTCGGCCTCGGCGAACGCGGTCGCGGCCACCTCGTGGCGCCCGATGTCGGTGAGGATCCCCACGCGTTCGGCGAGCGGCGGCTCCTCGCCGAGCGCCCGCCGCTGGCGGATCACCGCCGCGCGCGGCACGCCTCTGCGCGCGGCTTCGGCGGCCGCTGCCCGCAGCGTCCGCACGCGCTCGGGGTCGCCGTTGGCGCTCGTCAGCAGCAGGTGCGCGGTGATCCGTTCGGCGCTCGCGCCCTCGGCCTCGAGCGCCGTCGCGGCGGCGGCGTGCAGCGCCTGGCGCTCGCCGGGCGCGAGCTCCTCGTACAGCGCGGCGCGCACGATCGGGTGCACGAACCCAAGGCGCTCGCCGCGCTCGAAGATGTCGGCGCGAACGAGCTCGTCGGCGGCGGCCCGCGCCGTCGTCTCGCTCACGCCGGCGACGCGACACGCCGCCTGCAGGCGGCGGTCCTCGCCGAGCACGGCGACCGCGTACGCCAGGTCTGAGCAGGGCGGACTCAGCGTCGCGAGCCGATGCAGCACGAAGCGGCTGACGGCCGCGGGTCCGACTGTCTGCACCTCACCCGCCGCGCGCTGCGAGGGCTCGATGCCCGCCGCGTCAAGCGCCCGCAGCAGCTCGCGCAGGTACAGCGGGTTGCCGCCGGTGGCGGCGTGGCAGGCGCGGCAGAACTCCGGCGCGGCGTCCGCGCCCAGACGCTCGCGGGTCAGCTCGGCGGCGGCCTCCTCGGTCAGCGGCCGCGGCTGCAGCGCGACCGCGTCGGGGCGTGAGCGGACCAGCGCCCACAGCGCGGCGGTGTCCTCGCCGACCGGGTCGGGCGGGCGGCCCGCGAGCACGATCGCCACCGGCAACCCCTCCAGCCGCTGCGCGAGGTAGTGCACGAACCGCAGCGACTCGGGGTCGGCCCAGTGGCAATCGTCGACGAGCACGAGCACCGGCGCGGCGTCGGCGAGGTTGACGACGAGCCAATAGAGCGCGTGCAGCGCCTCGAAGCCTGTATCGGCGCCTTTGGGCGAACGCTGCTCGGTCGTGAACAGGCGCGCGGCCGGCGCCGCGCCTCCGCCCAGCAACCGTTCTGACGCGCTGCTGAATGCCGGCTCCAGCAGCTGGCGCACGACGCCGAACGCGAACGACTGCTCGAGCTCTGAGCCGCGCGCCTCGAGCGCGGCCATGCCGGCCGCGGTCGCCGCCGAGCGCGCGGCGCGGACGAGCTCGGTCTTGCCCGCACCGGCCGGGCCGTCGATCAGGACCAGCGTCCCGTCGCCGTCGCGCGCGCGATGCAGCTGCTCTGCAACGATTCCGAGCTCCTGCTCGCGCTCGAGTAGAACCGCGATCCCGGACCCCACGAAGCCACGATACAGCGCCCCCGGCGGCCCGTCATCAGGCGAAACAGGTGGGAAAACGTTGGGGTCTCCTCCCTTGTCCAGGCCCCGGCCGGCGATCCATGATCCGGTTCGTGATCGCGGTCAACGAGGTCAACAAGCGGTCGGTGCGGCTGTTCTTCGAGGCGGTGCTCAACGAGGGGCGCGTGGAGCTGATCGACGAACTGATCGCGCGCGACTACCTCGGCCACGTGTCGTGCGTCGAGCGCGCGGTCATCGGGCCGGCCGGGCTGCGCCGGTTCGTGTGCAGCCGCCGCCGGCGCCACCCGGGGCTGTGCGTCGTTGTCGAGGACCAGCTCGCCGAGGACGATCGGGTCGTGACCCGCTGGCGCGCGACGGTCGCGCCGCCGCCGGTGGGCGCGTCGTCGTCGGCGGCCGTGGATGCGGGCGCGCGCGGCTGGACGGTGGCCTACAGCGGCATCACGATCGTCCGCCTGCTCGCCGGCAAGCAGGTCGACTCGCACACCGAGTGCATTCGGCCCCTCCCGGGCGCACGTGTGGACGGTGCCTGAGGCGCTAGGGCGAACTTTGGCGTTCGCGTAACGGACGGGTTTACGCAAACGCCAGCTTCGGTCTGCCGTCAGTCGATCAGCCGCTTCTCCAGCCGCCAGACGGCGAGCCGCCACAGCAGCAGCGCCCACGCCAGCAGCACCGCGGTGTGCACGATGTCGCCGGCGGAGAAGTGCTGCAGGGACACGTCGCGCACGAGCGCGACGCAGTGATACAGCGGGTTGAACAGCGCGATCTCGCGCAGACCCGGCGGCAGCTGCGTGATCGGGAAGAACGTGCCGGCGACGAGGAACATCGGCGTCAGCACCGCGCTCGTCACGTAGTTGAAGTTGTCGATCGTCTTCGCGACCGCCGCCACCAGCACGCCGAACGAGCAGAAGCCGACGCCGGTGACAAACCCGATCAGCGGCACCAGCAGCATCGCCGGCTTGGGAGTCAGGCCCCAGAAGAAGCCGACGACCAGCGGCGCCACGCCGTACACGCCCGCGCGGGTCGAGACCCACAGGATCTCGGCCGTGATCAGCTCCTCGACGTCGACCGGCGCGGCCAGCAGCGCGTCGTAGGTCTTCTGGAACTGCCAGCGGATGAACGTGTTGAACATCCCCGGGAACGCGGAGGAGAACAGCACCGCGGTCGCGACCACGCCGGTCGCGACGTACTGGACGTACTTGAAGTGGTCGACCGATCCGACCAGGTTGCCGAAGCCGAGCCCGAACGCGAGCAGGTAGATGACCGGCTGCACGACCGACGAGAACGTGGTCGCCTTCCAGTAGCGCTTGAACAGGACGATGTCGCGCCACATCACGCCCGACAGCGCCGCGGGCTCCAGGCGCCCGAGCCGGCGCACCGGCCGCGGCGCCGGCTCGGCCGGCGCCGACGGCGTCGTCGTGGCGCTCATTCGATCTCCTGTCCGGTCAACGCCACGAACGCGTCCTCGAGGTTGGCGGGGCGGCGCACGCCGTCCGGCGCGTCGCCGTCGAGTCGGTCGGCCCGCAGCAGCGCCACCGCGGGGCCGCTGCGCCGGTGCCGCCAGCCGCGCTGCGTGGCATCGGCCTCGAGCGCGGCGAGCTCCGCCGGCGGCCCGTATACCTCGATCACCTCGCGCCCGGCGTGCGCGCCGACGAGCTCGGCGGGGGTGCCCTGGGCGATGATCCGACCGCCGGACATGACCGCGACCGTGTCGGCCAGCCGCTCGGCCTCCTCGATGTAGTGGGTCGACATCAGCACCGTGACGCCGTCGGCCCGCAGCCCGTCGATCAGCGACCACAGCTCCTGGCGGACCTGCGGATCCAGGCCAACGGTCGGCTCGTCGAGCAGCACCAGACGCGGCCGGTGGATCAACCCGCGCGCGACGAGCAGCCGCCGGCGCATGCCGCCCGACAGCTCGCGCACGACCGTGTCCGCGCGGTTGCTCAGGTTTGCGATCTGCAGTGCCCGCTCAATCGCCTGCTCGCGTTCGGCGCGCGGGACGCGGTACAGCCGCGCGAACACCGTCAGGATCTGCCGGCAGGTCAGCTCGACGTCGAGGTTGTCCAGCTGCGGCACGACGCCCATCGCCATCCGCGCGGGCTTTGACTCCTGCGGCAGCGCGTAGCCGAGCACCGAGATCGAGCCCTCGGTCGCGATCGCCTGCGCGGTCAGCATCCGCATCGTCGTCGACTTGCCGGCGCCGTTGGGGCCGAGCAGCCCGAGGCAGATGCCGTTGGGCACGGTCAGGTCGAGATGGTCGACGGCGGTGATCGCACCGAAGCGCTTGACGACGGAGCGCAACTCGATCGCCGCCGCGGGGGCGGACTCCATCGGGTCGAGGATACGAGCGGGGCGGAGTGGGCGGCTCAGCTCGCGGGCGGCGGCGAGAACGGCGTGCCGTCGTCGGGCGGATCGCCGTCCGGGCGGGGCTCCGAGCCGGAGTCGCCACCGTCGCCGTTGCCGCCGTTGCGGTTGCCCGGCATCTTGAACATCTGCGCGAGCTTGGCCGCGACCATGATGTCGCCGGCGAGCTCGATCCGGCCATTGAAGTACGCCTGCATAGGATCGAGGTTGCCGCTCGCGAGCTTCAAAAACTCGACGCCGTCCATCGTCACCGTCAGGTTCGGATCGCCGCTCTCGCCCTTGATCGTCTTGACCTTGCCGCGGTCGACCTCGAGCTGGTAGACGTCGGTGCCGTCGTCGGGACGGCCGGTGATGCGCCAGCGGATCGAGGTCGTCATCTCCCTGGCGACCTCGGGATTGACCTGCTTGGGCATCTGCCAGAAGATCCCGTCGAGCGCCGGCTTGCGCGCGGGTGAGCGCATCAGCTGCTCGAGCCGCTCCTGGGGCGCGCCGGCGACCGCCCGGCCGAAGCCGTCGGCCAGGTACGCGGGCGCGTCCGCCGCCAGCTTGCGCAGCTTCTCCATCGCGCGATCCGGATCGAATCCGCCAAAGCTCACCCCGCAGACGGTACTAGCCGCGCGATCAGTGCTCGTCCAGTCACCCGCGTCGCCCGTAGACTGGACGCGGTGGCGGGCGAACCTCGCAGCAGGCGGCGTCGGGCGCCCGCGCGGCGCGGCCGGCGCGACGCCGACGGGCGACGCGCGACGGCGACCGAGGCGCCCGGCTCGATCTCGGCCGGCGGCGACATCGTCGCCCAGCTGCGGAGCATGTTGCCGGCGCTCGCGCCCGCCGAGCAGCGCGTCGGCGAGATCATCGTCTCCGACCCCGGCGCGGCGGCAGGGTTGACGATCACCGACCTCGCGGCCGCGGCCGACACCTCCGAGACGACCGTGATCCGCTTTTGCCGCAGCGTCGGCGTCGCCGGCTACCCGGCGCTCCGGTTGCTGGTCGCGGCCTGGACCGGACGCAACGAGGCGATGGACACGCCGCGGATGGCGCCCGAGATCGACCCCGGCGACGATCTCGCGTCGGTCGTCACGCGGATCGGCCAGTCGGAGACGAGCGCCGTGCGCGAGACCGCCGACGGCCTCGACCTGGCGGCGCTCGAGCGAGCGGTGGTCGCGATCGCCGGCGCGCGCCGGATCGACGCCTACGGCGTCGGTGCGAGCGGGCTCGTGGCCGACGACCTGCAGCGCAAGCTGCACCGGATCGGCCTGTCGACGTGGGCCTGGCCGGACCCGCACATGGCGTTGACCTCGGCCGCGAACCTCGGCGTCGACGATGTCGTCGTCGCGATCAGCCACACCGGCCGCACGACCGACACGATCGAGCCGGTCGCCGAGGCGCGCCGGCGCGGCGCGACCGCGATCGCGATCACGAACTTCGCCCGCTCCCCACTTGCCGCCGAGGCCGACGTCGTGCTGGCGACCGTCTCGGACGAGGCGGCGTTCCGCTCCGGGGCGATGGCGAGCCGGATCGCGGCGCTGGTCGTCGTCGACTGCCTGTTCGTCGGCGTCGCGACGCGACGCTGGGCGTCGGCGACCGATGCGATTCTCCGCACCAACCAGGCGATCTCCTCACGCCGCCGGTCGCCGCGCAGCGGCCGCCGCTGACGCGCCCTAGAGGCCCTGCCACGCCGGCTTCAGCGAGAACGTGCGCTCGTACTCGGCGCGCCGCGCCAGGCCCGCCGCCGAATCCGGGTCGACGATCACGGTGGCGTGCGGGTGCAGTTGGAGCGCCGTCGCCGGCACCGCGGCGGCGACCGGTCCCTCGACGCAGGCGGCGATCGCGTCCGCCTTGGACTGGCCCCACGCCAGCAACAGCAGGTGTCGTGCTTCGCGGATCGTCCCGATCCCCTGGGTCAGCACGTGCCGCGGCACCGCGTCGGCGTCGCCGCC
This sequence comes from Solirubrobacteraceae bacterium, assembly GCA_036273655.1. GTDB lineage: Bacteria > Actinomycetota > Thermoleophilia > Solirubrobacterales > Solirubrobacteraceae > Palsa-465. The sequence goes on from DASUHF010000108.1 coordinate 47,563, forward strand.
GAAGAAGCGCGCGTTGTCGGCACGGGTCTGATCGGTCAGCGTCTTGATCCGCGTGCGCGATCCCAGCGACGAGCCGGGCTCGTTGAAGCCGATGTGCCCGTCGGTCCCGATCCCGAGCAGCTGCAGATCGACGCCGCCGTGGCCGGCGATCGCGGCCTCGTAGGCCGCGCACGCTCGCGGCGGATCGTCGGTCGTGCCGTCGAGGCCGTGGACGCGGTGGGGCGCGATCCCGAGCGGCGCCACGACTTGACGCTCGATCACCTGCCGGTAAGCGGCGGGATCGCTCGACGGCAGCCCGAGGTATTCGTCGAGCAGGAACGCCGACACCTGCGAGAAATCGATCGCGCCGGCGGCGTGGCGGCGGGCGAGCTCCTCGTAGACCGGCTCCGGGGTGCCACCGGTCGCCAGGCCGAGCACCGCGTTCGGGCGGCCGGCGACGAGCTCGGCGATCGCGTCGGCCACGAGCCGCGCCCCGTGCGCCGGCGACTCGCAGATCACGACCTCCATCGATGCAGTCTCTCGTTTCTGGCGAGCCGGCGGAGCGTCAGCCGGAGCCGACGAGCTTCAGCGCCTCCGCGACGCGGCCGTCGCCGCGCGCGAGCGCCGCGCGGGCGCACTCGGGGTCGACGCCGCCGAGCAGCGTCACGAGCGCGGTCTTCGGCTCGCGGCCGGCGCGCTCGAGCGCCCGCTCGCAGGCGTCGATGTCCTCGCCGGTCGCCTGTGCGAGGAGCGCCAGCACGCGCCCGCGGAGCTTGTTGTTGCTCGGCACGAGATCGACCATCAGGTTCGACCACGTGCGGCCGGTGCGGACCATCACCGCCGTCGAGAACGTGTTGAGCACCAGCTTCTGTGCGGTCGCCGACTTCAGCCGGGTCGAGCCGGTGATCGCTTCGGCGCCGGTCTGCACGCACAGCACCGTGTCGACGAACGCGGCCAACGGCGCGTCCGGGTTGGAGGTGACGAGCGCGGTGTGGGCGCCGCTGAGGCGCGAGCGCTCCAGCGCGCCGCCGACGTACGCGGTGTAGCCCGAGGCGGCGAGGCCGACGACGACGTCGGCGCCGCTCACGTCGACGGCCTCGCGCGCGCCCTGCGCGCGGTCGTCCTCGGCGCCCTCGCGGGCGCGCCGCACCGCCCCGTCGCCACCCGCCAGGTGCCCGACGAACAGGTTCGGCGACACCCCGAAGGTCGGCGGCAGCTCGGCCGCGTCCAGCAGTCCCAGCCGCCCGGACGTGCCCGCGCCGAAGTAGTGCACGCGGCCGCCCGCGGCCAGGCGCCCGACCGTGACCTCGACCAGCTCGGCGAGCGCCGGCAGCACCGCGCGAACCGCATCCGGTACGAGCGCGTCCTCGTCGTTGATGCGCTGCAGCAGCTCGAGCACCGGAACCGCGTCGATGTCGGCCGTCCGCGGGTTGCGCTCCTCGGTCGGGGAGACGACATGCAGGACGTCGCCCGAGCGACTTGACGGTTCCGCGGTCACGTAGGAATCCTACGATAGATGCGAATCAGCTGTGAATAACTCACGACGCCGCCGGCTCCGGCTTCAAGCGATAACGGACCTGCGGCACGCCCCACCGCCGGTCGACGAGCTCGGTGCCGTCGGCGCGAAAGCCGCACCGCTCGTACAGCGCCCGGGCACGGGCGTTGTCGCGGAACACCCACAGCGTCACCGTCCGGCGCCCTGCGCCCGACAGCTCCTGCACCGTCCGCTGCACGAGCCGCCGGCCGATCCCGTGGCCGGACGCGACCGGATCGACGTACAAGGAGGTCAGGCAGCCGGCCGTGGCGTCGTCCGGATCGGGCTTGAAGCCCGCGAAGCCGAGCACTCGGTCGGCGTCGTCCACGGCGACGACGGCGCCCGCGTCCGCGCCGGCTTCGTCGTTCGGGGCAATCGAGGCGCCGAGCAATGGCTCCCAGCGCTCCACTGTCTGAGCCTCGATCACGTCGTCGGCGACGATCCCGGGGTAGCCGTGCCGCCACGCCGCGACCATCACTGCCGCCATCGCCGCGGCGTCGCCAGCGACCGCGCGCCGAAGCCGTATCGCGGTCGCCGCGCTCATGACACGATCCGCAGTCGGCGGGGCGCGGCTGCGGCACGGCGCGGGAGCGAGATCGGCCCCGCCCCCGGCGTCAGCGAGCCGAGGATCGAGCCGCGACCGGCGCCGGTCGCCGAGACGATCGTGCCCTCAAGCCCGTGGGCCGTCAGGTAGCCGAGCAGCGCGAACAGGTACGCCTCCTTGGCCTGCGCGGGCAACCCGAGCTCCTCCAGCTCGCGGATGGTCGCCGGCGCGGCCAGCGTCGCGATCCGCTCCATCAGGACCGGGTTGCGAACGCCTCCGCCCGCGACCACGACCTCGTCGAGCCGGTGCACGGCGACGGCGTCTGCGACGAGCCGCGCGGTCAGCTCGGTCAGCGTTGCCAGCAGATCGTCGCCACGGGGTCCCTCGTCGCCGAGCCGCTCGCGCAGGTAGGCGCCGTTGAACAGCTCCTTGCCCGTCGACTTCGGCGGCGCCAGACGGTAGTAGTCGTCGTCGAGCAGGCGCGCGAGCGCGTCGCGATCGACGGTGCCGCGGGCGGCGCGGGCGCCGTCGGCGTCCATCCGCTCGCGGCCATTGGTCAGCTCTGAGACCGCGACGTCCATCAGCGCGCTGGCCGGACCGATGTCGTAAGCGACGATCGCGCCCCTGTCGTCGCGGATGGTGATGTTGGCGATCCCGCCGAGGTTCAGCGAGCCGCGACGCACGACGTCGCCTGAGAGCAGCAGCAGCGCGTCGAGCGTCGAGGCCAGCGGCGCGCCGTGGCCGCCACGGGCGATGTCACGACTGCGCAGGTCCGAGACGACGAGCGTCTGCGTCGCCTCGGCGATCCACGCGGGCGCGCCCAGCTGCAGCGTGCCGAGCGCGCGGTCGTCCTGCACCCAATGGAACACCGTCTGGCCGTGCGAGCAGACGAGATCGGCACCGCCCGGCGCGTACGCGGCGATCGCGTCGGCGGCAACGTGCCCGAACAGCTGCCCGAGCTCGGTATCCAGCCGGCAGACCTCCTCGATCGTGGTGTGGGCCGGCGGCAGGCAGGCGGCGATCCGCGACCGCAGCGCATCGGGGATCGCGGCCGAGTGCAGGCCCCGGGGTCGGAGCAGCACCGTGTCGTCGTCGAGCGAAAGGTCGCCGACGGCGGCGTCGACCGCGTCATACGAGGTGCCGCTGATCATCCCCACGACGGTCATCTCCACAGCGGCGTCAGCTCCTCATGTCCGTCGGCAGTGGTCGCGGGCCGCTTGGAGCGCCACCTGCCACATCGGCTCGGTCGCCGCCGGCGTCCCGTGCACGTGCAGCCGGTTGGTGACGAGCGCGACGCTGGCGTCGTAGTCCGGCAGGATCGCGACCGCGACGCCGGGAAAGCCGGTGTGGCCCCAGGCCTCGTCGCCGCCGTCCAACTGCCAGCGCCGCAGCCCGAGACCCTGACCCGGGTCGGCGCCGGGGGTCAAAAAGCGGCGCGCGGTCGCGGCACGTGCACGCGGCGCGGCGCTGTCGCGACCGCTGCCGCCGCCGCGCAGCGCGGCGAGCAGCGCGTCGCCGAACCGCAGCAGGTCATCGCCGGTCGAGAACAGGCCCGCGTGGCCGGCCGCGCCCCCGAACGCGTGGAACGCGTTGCCGTCGTTGACCTCGCCGACGAGCACGTGGTCACGCCATTTCGTGAAACCGTGCGCTTCGACGGTGACGGGGTACGGGTCGCCGGTCGCGATCATCCGCCGCTCGATCGCGTCGCCGTTGGCGCTGGCCATCACCGGCTCGCCCGGGGTGGGGTGCGCGTACGCGGTGTCCGCCAGCCGCAGCGGCGCGAGCACGAGCTCGGACGCGGCCTCGGCGATCGTCGCGCGACCGCTGGCGGTGGCGACGACCGCGCCCAGCAGCATGAAGCCGAGGTCTGAGTAGTGGCGGTTGTGGTCGGGGCGATAGCGCAGCGGCAGCGCCGCCGCCGCGCGCACGGCGGCCTCGGGATCCGACGCCGACACGTACAGCGGCCACCACTCCCACAGGCCCGCGCGGTGCTGCAGCAGTTGCGCGATCGTGGCGCCGGCGCACGGCGCCGTCGCGGCCCACGGCAGCAGCTCCGACAGCCGGCGCTCGAGCGTCAGCTCGCCGACGTCGACGAGCGCCATCAGCGCCGCGGTCGTCGCCACGATCTTCGTGACCGAGCCGACGTCGGTGCGCGTCCGCGGCGTCACCGGCGCAGGCGCGGCGATTGGTCCGGCGTCGTCGTACGCCTGCGCGACGCCGCGCGCGGCGAACTCGATCCGGCCATCGCGGGAGACCGCCAGGCACACCCCAGGCGGCGCCGTGGCGCCCGTCGCGACCAGCGTGACCGCGCGCTCGAGCACGGGCGACGAGGACCCCCCAGAGCTCGGCGCGATGTCGGTGTCGAGCGTCACGACGATCGCCGGCAGTCTAGTCGTAAAGCACCCACTTCAGCCAGTCCGTAGGTAAGTTTTTTTCATTAAGGTGTCATTCGTTAGCGCTTGACATCCGGTGGAGGGACCGTAATCTTGGCCGCAGGCAGCGCCGGGCGCCGCGTCCTGGACGGCGGCGGACCGGGTCTTCATTCGAGGAGGATCACGATGGGTAGGCGCAAGTTGTGTGGTCGGATCGGCATCGCCGCAGCCGTGGCCGGCGCCTCGATGGCGCTGGCGGCGTGCGGCGGCAGCTCGTCGTCGAGCAGCGGCTCCGCGAGCGGGGGCGGCGGCGCGACCGGCGCCTCGTCGGGCAAGACGGTCGTGGTCGCCGACACCTCGAGCGTGCAGAAGCTCAATCCGATCGTGATGACGAACTTCCTGGACTTCCAGGCGATCGGCATGATCTACCAGCAGCTCGTGACGCTCAACCAGTCGCTGCAGGTGGCCCCCCAGCTGGCGACCAGCTGGCACCTCGGCGACGGCGGCAAGACGGTCACGTTCGCGCTGCGTCACGGCGTCACCTTCGACGACGGCAGTCCGTTCACCTCGGCCGACGTGAAGGCGACGATGCAGTACATCGTCAAGCCCAGCACCGGCGCTGCCGCGGCCTCGTATCTGGCGTCGGTCAAGAGCGTCAGCACGCCGAGCAAGTACACCGCGGTGTTCCATCTCAGTCACCCCGATTCGTCGTTGCTGTACGGGCTCACCTCGCAGAACATGTCGATCCTGCCGGCGGCGGCGATCAAGGCCAACACGCTTGCGACCAAGCCCGACGGCACCGGTCCCTACGAGTACGCCAGCTACAGCCCGAACAACTCGTTCACGGTCAAGCGCAACCCGCACTACTGGGGCCCGGCGCCGAAGATCTCAGGCATCGAGTTCAAGACGATCGCCGACGAGCAGTCGATCGCCTCGGCGATGCAGGCAGGCACCGTCCAGCTCGGGCTGCTGACCCAGCCGCAGGTGGCCCAGCAGCTGTCGAGCCCGATCACCGTCGATAAGGCGCTCAACCTCAACTACCGGGCGCTGATGATCCAGTCCAAGGGGCCGCTCGCCAACACCGACGCGCGGCTTGCGATCCAGTGCGCGATCGACCGTCGGGCGGTGCTGCAGGCGGCGGTGCTCGGCGGCGGCAAGGTCGTCGGCCCGGTGCCGCAGGGCCCGTTCGCGACCAATCCGAACGCCGGCACATGCGCAACCCAGAACCTCGCGCAGGCGAAGTCCTATCTGGCGAAGGCCGGCGATCCGCACGGCTTCTCGTTCACGGTGCTGACGTCGCAGGAGCTCGACGGCACCAGCACCGCGCAGGCGACGACGATCCAGAACCAGCTGTCGAAGGTCGGGATCAAGATGTCGATCGACAACGTCGCCGGCAGCCAGTACATCCAGCAGTGGCTGAAGGGCAAGTTCCAGGCGGCGCTGGCCGAGAACGGCGCCAACCCGAGCCCGTACATCATGTACGGCCGCTACTTCGGCGCCGGGGCGTCGCTGGCGGTGCCCGCCGGGTACGCTTCGCCGACGCTCAAATCGCTGCTGGCGCGCGCCGACCAGAGCAACTCGCAGGCGACGCAGTCGACGCTCTACCGTCAGTTCACGAACTACCTCGTCAACAACGCCGTCTGGGTTTGGCTGTTCAACGCCTACGACTACTACGCGACGTCTTCGAGCCTGCAGGGCTTCGCGCCGCTGCCCTCGGGTCAGCTGACGGGCCTGGCGACCGCCACCGTGTCGTAGTGCCGTTGGTAGTGCCCTGCCGGCCCGCGCCGCGGCGCCGATGAGCGCGCTGGAATCCTCTCTCCCGCAGGCGCCCGCTCCGCCCCCCGCGCAGACGCGGGGGGCGCGGCGGCGCGGGCGCGGTCTCGCGCGCTGGACGACGGTGACGCTGCTGCGCGGAGTGGGCACCCTGATCGGCGTCGCGATCGTGATCTTCATCGTCCTGCGGCTACTGCCCGGCAACCAGATCACAGCCAGCCTCGGGGTCAGCGCCGGCCTGTTGACCCCCGCCCAGCACCGGGCGCTGAACCACTTCTACGGGATCGGCCAGCCGCTGCCGACGCAGTTCTGGCACTGGGCCGACGGGATCCTGCACGGCAACCTCGGGCTGTCGACCCAGAGCGGACGAACGGTCACGTCGCTGATCGGCACGGCGCTGCCGGTCACGCTCGAGCTCGCGATCCTGTCGATGATCATCGGCCTGATCCTCGGGATCGCGTCCGGCGTCGCGGCGGCGGCCGCCCCGGGCCGGTTCGGCGACTGGAGCGGGCAGACGTTCGCGCTGTTCGGGCTCGGGATCCCGAACTTCGTGATCGGCGCGGCGCTCGTCGCGATCCTCTCCAACGTCTTCCACTACTTCCCGTCGTCGAAGTCGTATGCGGGCCTGTTCTCCGACCCGTGGCTGAACTTCCAGCAGCTGATCTTCCCCGCGCTGACGCTCGGGATCGGCGTCGGCGCCGCCGTGATGCGCACGACCCGGGGGGCGATGCTCGATGTCAGCCGGCTCGCGTTCGTGCGCTCGGCCCGCGGCAAGGGCCTCGCCCGCCGGGTTGTGATCGGCCGTCACGTGCTGCGCAACGCGCTGATCCCGATCACGACGATGTCCGGTATCCAGTTCGGCTACCTGCTCGGCGGCACCGTGATCGTCGAGCAGATCTTCGTGCTGCCCGGCCTCGGGCGGCTGCTGATCACCTCCGTCCAGGAGCACGACTACGCGGTGGCGCAGGGCGCGACGCTCGTGTTCGCGGCCGGCTTCGTGCTCGTGAACATCCTCACCGACGTGATCTACATGCTGATCGACCCGCGCGTGCGCACATGAACGGGATGGTCGACACATGAGCGTCTCCGTCGGCACGCCACAGCCCGCGTTCGACCCGGTCGCCTCGGCGCAGAGCTCGCGGCGCTCGATCGCCCGTCGCCTGTGGGCGCGCGGCAACGGCCGCGCCGGGCTGATCATCGTCGTCGTGATGGTGCTGCTGGGGCTCGTGTCGCTGATCGGCGTCCAGCCTCACGGGCCCAACGACCAGGACGTCTACCACGCGCTCAAGGGACCGTCGGGCACGCATTTGTTCGGCACCGACAGCTACGGCCGCGACGTCTTCAGCCGTGTCCAGCACGGGATCGTGCTGTCTCTGGAGATCTCGGTGATCGCGGTCGCGATCTGCACCGTGATCGGCACGCTTGCGGGGGTCGCGGCGGGCTATCTCGGCGGCGTCGTGTCGGCGGTGCTGATGGGCAGCGCCGACCTCCTGTTCGCGGTGCCCTCGATTCTGTTGGCGCTGGCGATCGTGACCGCGCTCGGCCCCGGCACGCTTGACTCGGCGCTGGCGATCGGAATCGGCTACGCGCCAATCTTCGCCCGGGTCGTGCGCGGGCCGGTGCTGTCGGTCCGCGAGGCCGACTACGTGAAGGCGGGCGCGGTGCTCGGGTTCTCGCGCCGGCGGGTGCTGTTTCGCCACATCCTGCCCGCCGTCTCGGGCGTGCTGGCGGTACAGATCACGCTTGCGCTGGGCTGGGCGATCCTGACCGAGGCAAGCCTCAGCTTCCTCGGCCTCGGCCCGCCGCCGCCCGCCTCCTCGCTGGGGCTGATGGTGTCGGAGGGGACGAACTTCGCGCGGACCGCGTGGTGGAACCTGGCGTTCCCGGCCGCGGCGATCGTCGCGTTGATCATCGGCTTCAACCTGCTCGGCGACGCACTGCGCGACGTGTTCGACCCCACGTCCGGCCGTGACTGATCTCGGCGTGAGTTCGGCCGCGGGGTCTGGCGGCGATCCGGCGGCCGCGGGCGAGCCGGCGCTCGTCGTCTCGGACCTGACGATCGGGATCCGCCGCAAGCGCGTCACGACGCCGATCGTGCACGGCGTCGATCTGGTCGTCGGCGCCGGCGAGCGACTCGGGATCGTCGGCGAGTCAGGCTCGGGCAAGTCGCTGACGATGCTGGCGGTGATGGGCCTGCTGTCGCCGCCGCTCGAGGTGCTGTCTGGGTCGATCCGGCTCGGCGGCCGAGAGCTCGTCGGCGCGTCCGAGGACGAGCTGCGCGCCGTGCGCGGCTCAGAGGTGGCGATGATCTACCAGGATCCGATGACCTCGCTTGATCCGATGTTCCGGATCGGCGACCAGGTCGCGGAGGGTCCCCTTGCGCACGGGGGCGGCCGACATGACATCGCCGCGCGGGTGCACTCGGGGCTGTCGGAGGTCGGGTTCGCAGACCCGGATCGGGTGCGGCGCCAGTACCCGCACGAGCTGTCGGGCGGGATGCGCCAGCGGGTGATGATCGCCTCGGCGCTGATCGGCGCGCCGCGTCTGCTGATCGCCGACGAGCCGACGACCGCGCTCGACGTCACGATCCAGCGCCAGATCCTGCGGCTGGTCGCGCGGCTGCAGCGCGAGCACGGGATGGCGGTCGCATGGATCACGCACGACCTCGGGGTCGTCGCGCAGTTCGCCGAGCGGGTGGCGGTGATGTACGCCGGGCGGATCGTCGAGACCGCGCCAACGCGGAGGCTGTTCGCCGCGCCGCAGCATCCGTACACGGCCGCGCTGCTGCACTCGCTGCCGACGACCGCGCAGGCGGGCGGACGGCTGACGCAGATTCCCGGCTCGCCACCTGACGCCGCGGCGCCGCCGGCCGGCTGCCCGTTTCATCCCCGTTGCCCGCAGGGGATCGATCGCTGCAGGGTCGAGCGGCCCTCGTTGCAGCCGCGCCCCGGGGGCGGCAGCGCCGCGTGCTGGGTGCCGCCGGAGGAGTGGACATGAGCGACGCGTGCTGGGTGCCGCCGGAGGAGTGGACATGAGCGAACCGGCGGCGTCGGGCGCGGTGCTCGAGGCGACCGGGATCGTCAAGGTGTACCCAGGCCGGGGCGGGGTCGCCGACGTGACGGCGGTCGGGGGCGTCGACGTCGCGCTGGCGGCCGGCGACAGCCTGGGGATCGTCGGCGAGAGCGGCTGTGGCAAGTCGACGCTCGGGCGGATCCTCGTCGGTCTGGAGGCGCCGACCGAGGGAACGGTGCGGATCGCTGAGCGCTCGGCCGCCGAACTGCGGCGCCATCACGAGCTCGCCAAGCAGGTGCAGCTGGTCTTCCAGGACCCGTTCTCGTCGCTGAACCCGCGGCTGACGGTCGGCTCCGCGATCGCCGAGGTGCTCAAGGTTCATGGCGTCGCGGGGAATGCCGCCGGTCGTCGCGCGCGGGCGCTGGAGCTGCTCGAGATGGTGTCGCTGGGGGCCGCGTTCGCAGCGCGGCTGCCGTCCGAGATGTCGGGCGGCCAGGCACAGCGCGTCGCGATCGCCCGCGCGCTGGCGCCCTCGCCGCGGATCCTCGTGCTCGACGAGCCGACTTCCGCGCTCGACGTCTCGGTCCGCGCCGAGGTCGTCAATCTGCTGTTGGATCTGCGCGCGCAGCTCGGGCTGTCGTACGTGTTCATCAGCCACGACATGGCGATCATCCGCCACGTCTCCGACCGGGTCGCGGTGATGAACGCGGGCGTGTTCGTCGAGACCGGCCCCGCCGAGCAGGTGTTCTCGCGGCCCGCGCACGCGTACACGCGGGCGCTTTTGGACGCGGTGCCGGTGCCAGATCCCGACGCCGGCTTTCTGGATGCCGACCCGGCGCCGGCCGACGCCGGTTTCAGCCGACCGCGTTGAGGGGTCGCGCCGCGGTCAGGGAATCGCGCTGAGGAATCGCGCCGCGGTCAGCGGACCGCGCTGAGGAAGCCGTCGAACGCGTCGAGCGCGTCGGCGAGCCCGTGGCGCCCGACGCCGATCCGGAAGCGGTCGCGCGGCACCTCGCCAAGCCGCGACGCGTAGATCTCGGCGGGCAGCAGCAGCACCCCCGCCTCGCGCACCAGCTCGCGACAGAACGGTCCCGCGTCCTCGCCGGTTTTCAGCCGCGGGAAGCAGACGCAGCCGCCCTGCGGCGGCGACCACTCGAAGCGGTCGGCGCGCTGGGCGAAGAACGCGTCGAGCACCGGCACGTTGGCGGCGATGATCTCGCGGTTGCGCGCCTGGATCGTGTCGCGGTGTTTGAGTGCGATCGTCGCCAGCAGCTCGCTCGGGGCCGCGTTGGCGATCGAGGTGTAGTGCTTGCGGCGCTCGAGGCGCTCCAGCAGCTTTCTGTCCCGGGTGGCCAGCCAGCCGATCCGGAGTCCCGGCAACCCGTAGGACTTCGACATCACATTCAACGAGATCGCGCTCGGCGACAGCTCCGCGGCCTGCGGCAGCATCGCCGCGCGGTCGAGCTCGAGGCCGCGGTACACCTCGTCGGAGAACAGCCGAATGCCGCGTTCGTCGCAGAGCTGCACGAGTTGCTTGAACGTGTGCGGGTCCGGCAGGGCGCCCGTGGGGTTGTTGGGAAAGTTGATGCACACGAGCCGGGTGGTCGGGCGCAGCAGGCGTGTCAGTGTCTCGAGGTCCAGCGCCCAGTCGTCGCCGGGGTCGACGATCAGCCCGTCAACGTCGGCGCCAGTGGCGATCGTCAGCGACTCCATCGACTGGTAGTTGGGCACGGTCACGACCGCATGCTCGCCAGGCCCGACCAGTTCCTGCAGCGCCCAGAACATCGCCTCCTCGGCACCCGCGAACGTCAGCACGTGCTTTGGTCCGAGCCCGAGATAGGTGTCCGCGATCGCGTCCAGCAGTGCCGGCGTGCCCCATGTCGGCGTGTACGACAGCGGCAGCTCTTCGAACTCGGCCCGCTCCTGCGGATCGGCCATCGCCAACAACTCGGCGATCGTCAGCGTCTGCGCGTCGGACGCCGTCAGGTGGTGGCGAGCCGCGAACTCCCACTCGCCCATTTACACCTCCAGCGCGAACTCCGGCAGCGCGTCCCGCACCGTGCGCACGCTACCAGTCGCTCTCGGGGCTACCATCGGCCGCGCGCGGGCGGTTAGCTCAGCTGGTAGAGCGCCTCCCTTACAAGGAGGAAGTCGGCGGTTCGAGCCCGTCACCGCCCATGGGTCGGCCATGACGAGGCGGGACCGCTTCGTGACTGGTCGGGCTGAGATCCGCAGGGCGCGCCGCCGGGAGGCGGGGGCCTGTCCGACGACAATCTTCTGCCGCCTCGCGTGGATCTGCGCAACGATCTGCCGTGGACACCGCCATGAGGGCGGTATAGGTTGCCCCGCACGGTTGTCCCGGACCGGAGCATGGGAGGGAGTCGGATGAGCGTGCGCTTGAAGCTGACGATCGTCGTTGCGGCGGTGTCACTGTTGGCGTTGATGCAGGTGCTGTCGGCATCCGCGTCGCCGGTGGCGCAGTCACCGAAGCGGAGCGTGATCGTCGTGTTCAAAAACCAGGATCGGGCCCAGCCCCCGACCCGGTCGGCGCTCCCAGCTCGCCGGCGCACGCTCGCCGCGGTGCAGCGGCCCGTGCTGCACCAGCTGGCCTCAAGCAATGCGCGCAGCGTCCACCGCTACACCACGCTCAACGCGGTGTCGGCGACGGTCTCGGAGGCGCAGGTCTCGGCTCTGAGGTCCGATCCCGCGGTGGCGGAGGTCGTTCCCAACGGCCTCGTCCACCTCGCGCCACCGACGACTTCAGGCGCCGGCAGCGCCTCCGGCGCCGGCACCACGCCGCTGCCCGGCGCCTGCGCACCGCGCGGCAAGGTCCAGCTCGAGCCCGAGGCGCTGAAGACGATGAGCGTCGACTCCGATAACCCGAAGGCGAAGACGGCGCGGTCGCTCGGGATCACCGGCAGTGGCGTCACCGTCGGCTGGATCGCGGATTCGCTTGACCCCAACAACCCCGATTTCATTCGACCCAACGGTCAGCATGTGTTCGTTGATTTCAAGGACTTCAGCGGCTTCGGAACGTCGGCGCCGACCAGCGGCGCCGAGGCGTTCGGCGATGCCTCGGCGATCGCCGCGCAGGGCCGCGAGGTCTACGACGTCAGCCACTACAGCGCGCTGCCGCTCAACCGCCCGTGCAACATCCGCGTCGAGGGCGTCGCGCCCGGCGCCAACCTCGTCGGTCTCGTCGCCTTCGGCGCCTCCAACGTGGCGCCTGACTCGTCGATCCTCGAGGCGATCGACTACGCGATCACGACCGCCCACGTCAACGTCCTCAACGAGTCGTTCGGGATCAACAACTACCCCGATGACGGCGGCTCGCTCGACCTGATCGCACAGGCCGATGACCAGGCGGTCGCGGCCGGGGTTACGGTCGTCGAGTCGACCGGCGACGCCGGCGTGACGAACACCACCGGCGAGGCCGCCACCGACCCCAACGTGATCTCGGTCGGCGCCTCGACCGATAACCAGAACTACATCCAGGACGGCTTCGGCGGTACGCGGTTCCCCGAGGTCAAGGGATGGAGCAACGACGAGATCAGCTCGCTGAGCTCGTCGGGCTTTGACCAGCGTGGGCGCACGATCGACGTCGTCGCGCCGGGCGAGTCCGACTGGGCACTGTGCTCGACGAACCTGGACGAGTTCGCCGGCTGCGCCAGCCTCGCCGGCAACCCGTCGCCGGTCCAGTCGTTCGGCGGGACGAGCCAGTCCTCGCCGCTGACGGCGGGCGTCGCGGCGCTCGTCATCCAGGCCTACAAGAAGACCCACGGCGGGACGGCGCCCACGCCGGCGCAGGTCAAGCAGTTGATCGTCTCCAACACCGATGACATCGGCGCGCCCGCCGACCAGCAGGGCTCGGGTCGCGTCGATGCCTACAAGGCCGTGCTCGCGGCCGAGAACGACAACCAGCCCGCCGCCGGCGGCTCCGCTCAGGGCCGGAATGTCGGGGTGTTGGCGAGGGACCCGACTCAGCTCAACGCGGTCGACCAACCCGGTACCGCGGAGACGTTGACCGACACCGTCACCAACGAGAGCGGCTCGACCCAGCACCTGAGATTCTCGGGCCGCACGCTCGGCGCCTACCGCTCGCTGTACAACACGCAGTTCACGCTGTCAGACAGCGATCCGCAGACCCCCGACTACGCGGGCGTGCCGATCAACTATCAGCGGCTGAGGTTCCGAGTACCCGCCGGCGAGGACCGGCTCAGCGCCTCGGTGGCGTACCACGTAGCGCCGGACGCGTCGCTCAACGCGCGGGTGCGAATCACGTTGATCGATCCCCACGGCACCTATGTCGGGGACTCGCGTCCGCAGGGCAACGGCAACTTCGGCAACCTCCAGATCGCGCACCCGGCCGCCGGCACCTGGACCGCCTACGTCTACAGCCGTGACGCGGCCGCCGGCGGCTACATCGGTCCGGTGGTGTTCGGCGTCAGCGCAGCCAAGTACTCGTCGTTCGGGACTGTCACGCCCGCCGGCGCGACGCTGGCTCCAGGCCGGTCGGTGGCGGTCCAGGTCAGGACGCGCACGCCGGTGCAGCCCGGCGACGCCAGTGGTGCGATCGTCGTGCGGTCGAGATCCACCCGGGGCGGGTCGACGACGTCGACCACCGTGCCGGTGACGCTGCGCAGCCTCATTCCGCCCGGCAACCAGACGTTCTCGGGAACCGTGACCGGCGGCAACGGACGCGCGCCGATCAGCGGGCAGGAGTTCTTCTACCAGCTTGACGTGCCCGCCGGGCAGCCGGAGCTGAACGCGACGATCACGGTCCGGGATCCCGGCAACGAGTTCGGTGCCTACCTGATCGATCCGCAGGGCGAGGCCGTCGCCTACGCCACCAACATGGTGCCGGGCGCGACTCCGTCATCGCCGCCTGACACCCAGACCGGCGCTCAGCTGCATACGCTCAATCCCGCTCCGGGGCGGTGGCGGCTGGCGGTGGTGTTCGCGCCCGTCGTGTCGGGCAACGAGCTGGCCTCGCCGTTCCGGGTGAGCGTCAACGAGCAGGCGGTGCCGGCCACGGGCGGCGGGCTGCCGAACGGCGCCGCGACACAGCTGGCCGCCGGCCAGTCCTACACCTACGACGTGACCGTGAAGAACACGGGGACCGCACCGGAGATGTTCTTCGGAGACGCGCGGCTTCCCGGTAGCACCTCGTTCACGCTCGGTGCCGTCAGCGGGGCCTCGGACAACCTGCCGGTCAACGACAACCTGCCCGTATACCTGGTGCCGACCAACTCGACGCAGTTCCAGGCACAGGCGACGACCACCGGGTCGACGCCGCTGCTGTTCGAGTCCCAGTTCGTCGGCGGCGATCCCGATCTGGCCTCGACGGTCGGCACCACAGCATCCCTGTCGTTTGCCGACAACCCGATCGCCACGGGCGAGTGGGACGTGTTGCCGGTCGAGTACGGAACGTTCGGCGCGACCGGTCCGGCGAGCGAGGCGGTGACCACCTCGGCGAGCGTCGTCACGAGCCCGTTCGACACCACTGTCAGCTCGCCGACAGGCGACCTTGAGTCAGACAGCGCGAATCCGGCGACGAGCCTTGACTCGTTCAAGCCGATCACCATCGCTCCGGGTCAGACGGGCACGATCCCGGTCACGATCACCCCGAGCGGAGCGTCGGGCACGACTGTCACCGGGACGCTGTACCTCGATGACACCGCATACTTCGAGTTCGGCTCGATCCAGGACGCGCTCGTGAACTATCCGCAGGCCGATGAGGTGGCCGCGCTGCCGTACCAGTACACGATCAAGTAACGAACCGCTCGTCACGCGCTGCTCAGGCAGCGCGTGATCGCCTCACTCAGCGGCCCCGGATGGCTGAGCGCGGCGAGATGACCGCCGGGCACCACCACCGGCTCGACGCCGAGGCGCTCGCGCGCCACGCGCTGCTGCAGCTCCAGCGGGAAGAATCGGTCGTCGCGGCCCGCGACGGCGTGGATCGGAACCTGCGGCCACGCGTCAAACGCGCAGACGTCGTCGAACCGCTCGTCCAGCTGCGAGTCGGCTCGCCGGCGCATCTCGGCGACCAGATCGTCCGGGACGTCGTGCATGAAGTACGTGTCGAGGTCGAACTCGGCGCTGTAGCCGTTGCGGGCGGCCGCGGCCGTTCGAGCCTGCTCTGAGTCGACGTTGTCCCACCATTCGCCGGGCGTCTCGCCGGGCCGCGGGATCATCGCGTTGACGAACACCAGCGCGCTGGAGGGGACGCGCTGACAGACGAGCGGCACCGTGAAGCCGCCCAACGACTGCGCGACGAGCGCGACGTCGGTGCGCTCGCCGATCGCATCCACGACCGCATCGACATACACGGGGAGTCCGTTCCGGCCTCCCGCTGCCAGGTCGACTGCCAGCGCCTCGTACCCACGATCCTGCAGATCGCGCTCGACCAGATGCCAGTACCAACCCAGGCCACCGGCACCAGGGATCAGGACGACCAACGTCACCTCAGGAGTCTCCCATTCCCGATCCGGGTTCGTCACACTGCCGCGCATGGCCGACCAGTCGCTGCGTGTCGTGCTCGCCGCGCTCGAACGCGACGGTGAGCTGCGGCGGGTCGCCGAGCCGGTGTCGCCCCGCTTCGAGCTGTCGGCGATGCTGTCGGCCGGCGACGGCGGACCGGCGCTGCTGTTCGAGTCGGTGCAGGGCTCGCGGATGCCGATCGTCGGCAACGTGCTCGGCACCCGCGCGCGGATCGCGGCGTCGCTCGGCGTCGCGGTGGACGAACTCGGCGAGCGGATCGTGACGGCGCTGGCGTCTCCGATCGAGCCGGTCCCGGCGGGCGACGCGCCCTGTCAGGAGGTCGTCGTCGACGACCCGGACCTCGCGTCGCTGCCGCTGCCGTGGTTCTTCGAGCACGAGACCGGCCCGTACGTGACAGCCGGGGCGATCGTCGCCCGCGACTCGGACACACGCGCCGCGAACCTGTCGATCGCCAGGATCAAGCCGCTCGGCGGGGAGCGGGCGATGGCGGGGATCGCGCCCAACCACCATCTGGCCGTGCTGGGCCGCCGTGCCGCTGCCCGCGGAGAGACGCTCCCGATCGCGGTCACGATCGGCAACCACCCGGCGGTGCTGGTCGCCTCCTGCCTGTATCTCGACTTCGGCGAGGACGAGCTGGCGCGGGCCGGGCCGCTGCTCGGCGAGCCGGTGCGGGCCGCGCGCACGCAGACCGGGCTGGCGGTTCCGGCCGACTGCGAGATCGTGCTCGAGGGCCGGCTGGACTACCGCGAGACCGTGTACGAGGGACTGGTTTCTGAGTTCCACGGCATGTACGAGGACTACGGCGAGGGGCCGGTCGTCACGTTCGATCGGATGACGACGCGCCGCGATCCGATCCTGCAAGTCGTGCAGCCCGGCCGCCATCGCGAGCACCTGCTGCTCGGCGGGGTTGCGATCGCGGCCGGGCTGACTGCCGAGCTGCGCCGGATCGTCCCCGCGGTGACGGAGGTCGCCGTTCCCGAGGGAGGCGCCGGCCGGTTGACCGCGGTCGTCGCGCTCGAGCCCGGCGCCCGGCCCGGGTCGGCGCAGCGCGCGATGTTCGCGGCGTGGGCGAGCGTTTCGCTGATCCGCACTGTGACCGTCGTCGACGCCGACGTCGACCCGTGGGACCACGAGCAGGTCGAGTGGGCGCGGACCGCCCACGCCCGCCCGGACCGCGACCTCGTCGTGGTCGGCGGCGGCCAGGCCGACCGCGCCGACCCGCTGGAGCGCGACCGCCGCGTCGCCAAGCTCGGCATCGACGCGACCCGCAAGGCCGCTGACCGCGCCGACCAGCGGGAGGCGGCACCGCCGGCCGACGTGGTGGCGGCCGTCCGCCGCCGGCTCGCCGGGAGCTGACCGACGGGGTGGCGATCTGGATCGAGATCACCCGTCGATACAAATCCAGATCGAGACCCGTGTAGGCGGGCTCGACGTCAGCGGCCGAACGTGACGCCGCCACGCTCTGCTGCCCACAGCGCGCCGAGCAGTTCCCCGTCGACGTCGCCGTAGCGCAGCAGCGCGCCGTCGTGCACGGAGGCGACCGCGCCCAGCACGTCGGCCGGGACCGACAGCTCGTCGGCGAACGCCGCCAGCGAGTGCAGCTGCTCGGCGCAGCGGCTCAGCGCGAACGACGGCATCTCGTCGCCGTCCAGCAGCGCCGGCGCGTCCTCGGACAAGAAGTTGCTGGCCGCTGCGCTGCCAGCCAGCGCTTCGCGGACGAGCTCGGCATCGAGCCCGGCGCGCGTCGCGATCGCGAGCGCCTCGGCAACCGCGACCGCCTGCCCGAACCACAGCGAGTTGGCCAGCAGCTTGACCGCGTAGCCCGAGCCGTGGGGGCCGACGTGCACGATGCGGTCGGCGAACGCCTCCAGTACCGGCCGTGCCCGCGCCACGTCCTCGGCCGGCCCGCCCGCGAAGCTCAGCAGGCGCCCCTCATGCGCCGCCGCAGGCGAGCCGCCGAGCGGGGCGTCGACGACCGCCACGCCGCGGCGGGCGCCCGCAGCCGCGATCGGCCCGGCCACCGCAGGCGACGCCGTGCTGCAGTCGACCCACAGCGAGCCCGGATCCATCGCCGTGACCAGCTCGTCGCACACCTCGGCGACCTCGCCCGGGCCGGGCAGCACCGTGACGACGACCGACGCGCGGACGCCGACCGCCGCCGCATCGGCAGCACGTGCGGCAGCGCTCGGCACGAGATCGAAGCGCGCCGGGTCGCGGTCGGTGCACACGACCGACAACCCCTGCTCGACGAGCCGCGCACAGAGCGACGCGCCCATCCGGCCGAGCCCGATCACGCCGACCCGGCTGGGGGCGCTCCGGTTCACCGCGCCGCGGACGACTCGCACCACACCATGGCTGGCACGATACGCAGCGGCGCACGTGCGGCGCCCGCATACGCGGTCGGCCACAATCAAGACGTGGGCAGCATCAAGGCAGTGGCCGCGGCCGCGCTGGCCGCGGCGTTTGTCGCGGTCACGGTCGCGGCATGCGGCGGCGCGCAGCACGCGTCGGGCGGCACGAGCAACGCGCGAGGGGCGACTCGAACCGCCACCGCGCACGGCGGCCGCTCCGCAAAGACCACCACCAGCACGGAGCCGTCGTTCCCCAAGGCCCACCCGCGGGCCGTCCAGCCCAAGGCCGGCTCGCAGGGGGCGGTGACGAGGCCGACCGCGCGCGATCCCATCGGCGACCCGACGGCGCACGCGCAGCCGCTGGCGAAGGTCAAGGCCGAGCTGGCGAGGCTCAACCTCTGCGGCGGCACGAACAACCCGGCGGACGCGACCCCGTTCGGGACCAACCATGGCTGGGGCTTCGTCGCCGATCCGGGCACCGTCCAGAACGTCGGCGAGCTGCCGACGATCACCCGCGAGCTCAACGCGCTCGGGCAGTATCTGCACGTCACGATCTACGGGATCAGCGGGTATCGAACGCCCGCCCACAGCGTCGCCGTCGGCGGCTACGCCGATGACCCGCACACCAAGGGCGAGGCCGAGGACATCGGTGTCAACAGCCTGCTGCGCGCGAGCGCCGCGCAGATCAGCGAGGCCGAGCTGGCGAAGTTCGGCCTCTACCGCCCGTTTGACCCGTCCGGCGCCGCCGACAACACCGAGGTCAACCACGTGCAGCTGATCCCGCACGGCGGCCCGGTGCCGCTGACCGTCGTTCAGGACACGTTCGACCCCGACCCGAGCTGCAGCTGACCCGCCGTCGACCACGGTCATACTCGTCCATAGAGCAGCCGTCGGGATGGCGGACTGCTTCGCCGCGACCACTGCCGCCGCGCGGACTGACGCTGCTGACCGGCGACCCCGAACTGCTCGAGCTCGACGATCCAGCCTGCGAACTCGAGGACCTACGCCCGGCCTGATCGCCCGGCTCAGATCGGGATCCAGGCGGTCTCGATCACGGCGCCGTCGGTCGCGGTCAGTCGCAGCCGGATCGTGCCGCCGCGCTCGAGTCCGATCCGGAACCGGCCGAGCAGGTCGGCCCGGACCGGCTCAACCGCCGTCCCGTCGGCGAGCTGGACCTCGACCGTCCATGTCGCCGCCGGCGACAGCTGCCCGAGCAGCGTGCGCCGGTCGCGATCGTGGTGGACCTCGAGCTCGACGATCGTCTTGCCGGCGCTGAAGCTGACCGATCGCACGAGCGCAGCGCCGCGAGCCAGGGACGGTTCGGCGTCGAGCGCGGAGTCCGACAGCAGCTCGGCCAGTTCGGCGTCGAGCCGCCGCCAGCCAAGCGCCGCCTTTGCGGCATCGGTCACGGCCTGTGGCACCGCGTCTGCCTGCAGCGTGTTGCGCAGTTGCTCGATCAAAGCCTTGTCCCGTTCGTCGGGTTCGCCGCGGTCGTCCATGCGTCACGCCTCAGCGTAGATCCGCTCCCTGCGCGTCCAGCTGGCGCCGCAGCTTGTCGAGGCAGCGGGCGCGGGTCGGGCCGATCGCACCGACCGGCATCTCCAACGCCGCCGCGACCTCCTCGTAGCTCGGCGGCTCGGGCGCGCACACGAGCCGCAGCAGCGCCTGACAGCGCTCCTCGATCTCGTGGAACGCGGCCCACAGCGCCGCGTCGCGCTCGCGGATCAGCAGCCGCGCCTCGATCGCGTCGCTTGACTCGGTCTCGAACATCCACTCCTCGTCGGAGGGCAGCTCGCGCTTGCCGATGCGAATGATTCGCAGGCACTCGCGCCGCGCGGTCGTCGCCAGCCAGGCGCCGAGCCGCTCCGGGTCCTCGATCCGGTCGAGATGTTCGACGAGCCGCAGCCACGTGCTCTGGGCGGCGTCGGCGGCCTCCGCCGCGCTCAGCCGGTGCGCGCGCGTCGTCGACCACACGAGGCCTGAGAAGCGGTCGACGATCTGGTCCCAGGCGGCCTGGCTGCCTCCGCTGGCCTCGCCGACGATCTCTGGAAGCGTGCATGACATCAGTGGATGACCAGCTCGGGCAGCGTCCAGCCCTGGGGCCACAGCTCCGAGGTCACGGGACGTACGAGGACGTTCGTCTCCCCGGCGACCAGCGTGTCGTACGCCTCTCGCGGCGTCCAGTCCGGGTGCATCGCCAGCTGGCGAGCGATCGCTCCCGACACCTTCGGCGCCGCGAACGAGGTCCCCTGCCATCGGGCCCAGCCCTCGAAGTGCTCGATCTCGTTCGGATCCTCGTCCTCGACGCGACCGGTCCAGCGGATGTACGTCGAGCGCACGTCGGCGCCGATCGCGCAGCAGTCGCACCACGGGCCCCAGTTGGAGAAGCGCGCCGGGTCCCGGCCGTCGTGCTTGGTCGCGGCGACGCCGATCACGTCCGGGAGCGCCGCCGGCCAGTAGCGGCGCGTGGACTCCTCGTTGCCCGCCGGCGCCACGACCGCGATCCCCGGGTTGACGGCGATCACGTCCTTCATCGTGTGCGCGAACGGCATCGACATCAGATCGTCCAGCGTCGGGAACGCGAAGCCGCACTGGATCACGTCGGCGTCGCGGTAGCGCCACAGCGAGTTGGTCAACGACACCTCGGACGCCCAGAGGCGGTACTGGTTCGCGCCGCTGCCGACGGGGACCTCGGCGTCGCGGTGACCGATGACCGTGATCGCGGCCTCGGGACTGACGTGCGCGACCAGCCCGGCGATGAACGTTCCGTGCCCGACGATCCCGATCAGCCGGCCCTCGTGGTCGGTCGTGATCTTGTCGGGCGGGTTGGGCCTCCAGACCGCAGGATCGACCGACGTGTCGAGCCACCGGCCCTTGACCGACGTGACCCGCTCGTCGAGCCTGCCGTGTGGCGGATCCATGTGGATGTAGCCGGTGTCGAGCACGGCGACGCGCGGATGCGGATCGTCGTCGTCGTAGGGCTCGATGAACGGATTCGGCGGGTGGTGCGCCGCGCGCGGGGGGCCTGCCGGGCAGCCGGAGCCCCGTCCCGTGGAGACGATCGCGACGTGATTCGGCGTCACCGACGGAACCTCGTGGTGTTGTCCGTCGGCGCGCGCGATCTGGACCATCCCGCCGATGTCGCGCAGGCGACGTGCCTCCTCGAACGGGCTCTTGTCCGGGTCGTCGAGGCGCCAGACCTGGATGTGACGGGATTGCGCCGGCTCGGCGGCTGCGTCAGCGCCCTCCTCGGAACCGGTCGTGCGGCTCTGGTCTGCGGCGTCCACGGTGGCGACGAGCTTGGCGACCTGCTCGAGCTCGGTCTGCAGCTGGTCGCGTTGGATCGTCGCCTGCGGGTGCACGAGCAGGTGCGAACGGATCGCCATCACGTACGCGTCGTCATCCTCATGAGCGTTGGAGACGACGTTCGGGTCCTTCAGCACCAACCTGGCGACGGCGTTGTCGGGCTCTCGCCCGAGTCGGGCGTTGGGCGTTGCGCTCACTGTGACGGTCCTCGTGTTCAGGGCTCCCCCAGGTGGGAAGATCCTATGGACAACACGAGCGCGACGTGGGGCTGGTGATACATAGAGATCGTGGGGGCGACGACGACCGATCCCGATCCGCTCGTGCTGGCCGAGTCGGCGTTCGACCGCGTCGAGGCCGATGCGACCGAGGCGGCGCGCATGGCCGAGCGGGCATTGGCGCTGGCACGCGCCGACGGCCTGCGCGAGGCCGAGGTTGCGGCGCTCCACGCGCTCAGCTTCGCGCTGTCGGAGCTTGGCGACCGCCGCGCGAAGCCTACGATCCGCTCAGCGATCCGGATCGCTGACCGCAACGGTCTCGCCCGGCGGGCCGGCATGGCTCGTCGCCGCCTCGCGCACCTGCTCGCGGGCGAGGGCGCGATCACGCAGGCGCTGCGGGAGCTCGATGCGGCCAGCGCCGGATTCGACGAGCACGAGCTCGCGCGCACGTACGTGTTCCGGGTGGCCGTCACGATGATCGGGGGGCGCGCGCCGCCGCCGCGGGCCGAGACCGACCGCGCGCTCGCGACCCTGCGCGCGGCTGACGATCCGCTGTGGGAGGCACGGTTGTTGCGAAACCGCGGGACGATCAGCGCCGTGCACGGTGATGCGCTTGCGGCGGAGGCCGACCTGGCGCGCGCGTGCGAGCTGTTCGCGTCGCTCGGGGTGCGGGAGGCGGCGTTCGCGACCGAGCTGGAGCTGGTTCGGGTCGATCTGGACCGCGGCGACCTGCCCGCGTGCCTGGCACGACTCGACGCGATCGCGACCACCGACGTGTCGCCCGCCAACGCGGCCGAAATCGAACTGGTGCGAGCGCTCGTGCTGGCGAGCGCGCGGCTGATGGACGAGGCGCTCGAGTCGCTGCGCCGCGCGCAGGACACATGGCGACGGGTCGGCTTCGACGACTTCGAGGAGCAGCTCACGATCGTGCGCCTGACGCTGCTGGCCGGCGACGCGGCATTGGCCCGCCGGCTGGCGAGCGGGGCGCGTGCACGGCTGGCCAGGCGCGGTGCCGAAATCGCCCACGCGCGAGCGGTCGCGCTGTCGCTCGCCGCCGCCGTGTCGCTGGAGACCGTGCGCGCGTCGGATATCGAGGACGCGCGGCGCGCGGCGGCGACGCTGCAGGACAACGGCTGGGATCAGGAGGCGTTACGCGCCCGCGTGACGGTCGCGCGCGCGGCGCTCGCGCGGCACTGGTACGGGCAGGCGGACGCGGAGCTCGACGCAACCCGCGTGCTGCGACGGCGCGGGGCGACAGCCGACCGGGTCGAGTGGTGGCACGTCACCGCGCTGGCGCGCATGGAGCGCGGCGACCGGCCCGGAGCGCTGCGCGCCGCGCGTGCCGGGCTCGGGGTGCTCGACCGCCATCGCGCCTCGCTCGGCGCCTCGGAGCTGCGCGTCACCGCGTCGGCGATCGGGATCGAGCTGGCACGGCTCGGCCTGCGAATGGAGCTCGCCACCGGCGACGCCGATGCGGTGCTCCGATGGTCAGAGCGGCTGCGCGCCAACGCGCTGCGGCTCGACCCCGTCACCCCACCGGACTCGCCGGCGCTCCGTGATGGCCGCCGCGAGCTCCGAGCGGTGACCGCCGCGCTGCAGCGCGCCGAGCGCGACGGCGATCTCGACCCGGCGCTGCTCGCACGTCAGCGCCGCCTGGAGTCGACGATCCGGCGTCGGTCCCGTCACCTGGCCGGCGACGGTACGGCGCCGGTCGCCGACGGTCTCGACCGCCAGGCGCTCGTGCGGGCACTCGGCGGGCGCGCGCTGGTGGAGCTGATCGAGCTCGACGGAGAGCTGACCGCGCTCGTGCTGGCGCACGGGCGGCTGACGCGACACCGGCTCGGTCTCGCAGAACCGGTCCACGGCGAGCACGAGTGGCTGCGGTTCGCGCTCGCGCGGCTCGGGCGCCTGCCGCGCGGCGCGCCGCAGGCGAGCACGCTGCGCGACGGCGCCCACGGATCCGCACGAGTGCTCGACGAGCGGCTGCTCGCGCCGCTGGCGGACCGGTTGGGCGACCGCGAGCTGGTGCTGGCGCCGACCGGGAGTCTGCACGCGCTGCCGTGGGCGCTGCTGCCGTCGCTGCGCGGCCGGGCGCTGACGGTCACGCCGTCGGCGACGATCTGGCTTGCGCGCCAGACCTCGCGAGGCAGGCGGGGACGCGTCGTGCTCGCCGCCGGGCCCAATCTTCGCCACGCCCGGGCGGAGCTCAACGCGCTCGCGGAGCTGTACCCGCACGCGGTCACGCTGGGCGGCCCGGCAGCGCGAGTCGATGCAGTGCTGAGCGCGGTCGACGGCGCCTCGGTCGCGCACCTGGCATGCCATGGGCGGATGCGGTCCGACAGCCCGCTGTTCTCGTCGTTGGAGCTCGCCGACGGGCCGCTGAACGTCTACGAGCTGCAGCACCTGCGCCGCGCGCCGGAGCTGGTGGTGCTGTCGTCGTGTCACATGGCGATGTCGGAGACGCATCCCGGCGACGAGCTGCTCGGGTTCGCGGCGGCGCTGCTGAACATGGGAACGCGCACGGTGATCGCGTCGACCGTGCCGGTGCCCGACGCGGCCGCCAAACGGCTGATGCGAGCGCTGCACGAGCGGCTCGTGGCGGGGGAGACGCCTGCCCGGGCGCTCGCCGGCGCGCAACGGCTGGTCGCGCGGGGCGCGTCGGCGCTGACCGGGTTTGTCTGCCTGGGCTCGGGCTGACAGCTCGCCAGTTGCGCCGGTGCCGCCCAAACGCGGTGTCGGCAGGCGATCGCCGGCGCGCGGCGAAACGCGTTGCGTGAACCAAAGGGCGGAGGCCGTCCAACGCCGGCTCGAGTGGCCGATGATCGCCGCCGCGGTGCTGACGGTGCCCGCGATCGTGCTCGAGGACGCACATTCGCGTGGCCTCGAGCACGAGATCGGCGCGTGGCTGGGCGCCGCGACGTGGCTGATGTTCGCGATCGAGGTGGTGGTGATGCTGTCGATCGTCGACTCGCGTCGCGCGTGGATGCGCTCGCACGTGCTCGACGTCGTGATCGTCGTGCTGACGCCGCCGTTCGTGCTGGCGCCACTGCAGGGCCTGCGGCTGTTGCGAGCCCTGCGTCTGCTGCGGCTGCTACGCGTGTTCCGCGTGGCGCCGCTGGCCAAGCGGCTGTTCACGACCGACGGGCTGCGGTACGTCGCGGTGATCGCGGTGCTCGTGCTGATCGTCGCCGCCGAGGCGTTCTCGACCGCCGAGCACACCTCGTTCGGCAACGGGATCTACTGGGCGCTCGGGACGATGACGACGGCCGGCTCGGGCAACATCGTGCCTCACACGACCGAGTCCAAGGCCGTCGCCGGGGTCGTGATGGTCGTCGGGATCGGCTTCTTCGCGGTGTTGACCGGCGCGATCGCGAACCAGTTCTTCGCCGTCGAGGTGGCCGAGCTCGACGAGGAGGCGCGCGAGACCAGCCGTGACGAGCACGAGCTCGGCGTCCGCGTGCACGAGATCGCGCGGCAGCTGCACGAGCTCGAACGCGAGCTCAGCGCTCGGTAGCGTCGTAGCCGACGACCACCGAGGAGCGCACATGGACGACAAGGTCAATCTGCTGAGGGCGCTGGCCGGTTTCGAGGGCCACTGGGAGCCGCGGATCGTCGCGATGCTCAACGACTACAAGGTGCTGGTCGTCAAGGTCCGCGGCGAGTTCGTGTGGCACAAGCACGACGAGACCGACGATCTCTTCCTCGTCGTCAAGGGCCACCTCACGATCCAGCTGCGCGACCGCGACGTCGAGCTGGACGAGGGTGAGCTGTACGTCGTCCCGCGCGGCGTCGAGCACTGCCCTCGTGCCGATCAGGAGGCGTGGGTGCTGCTCATCGAGCCGCGCGACACGGTCAACACCGGCGACGCGGGCGGGCCGCTGACGACCGAGCCGAAATGGGCGTGAGCGTCGGAGATCGCGCTTGCGCGCGGCGGCCGGAGCGGCCCGCCACCTGGCGGCCAGGCCCGGGTTGTGGCCGAAGCGCTCACCCGGTCGACACGACGGCACCGAACGGTAGGGCGGAACCGGCCAGAGGGTCCATCGTGAAGCTCCAGCGTGGTGCCGGCATGAGTTTGTCGCCAATTTGGCCCGACTGGAGGCGAGTTGGCGACGGATGAACGAGGGGCATGGGTCGACGACCAACCGACGATCTGGACGGCGGGTTTGGCGGTTTTTCAAAACCATCAGCCCGCCTCCGCGAGCGGCCCGTCTCGCTCGGTGCCGAGACACCCCGCTGATTGCTCCCGACTCTTCCCTCCGTGCCAAAACACCCCGCTGATTGCTCCCGACCCTCCCCGTCGGTGCCACACGCCCCGCTGACCGCCTCCGGCTCGCCGCTTCGCAATCGCGCGACGCCGCTCGGCGGGATCGTCGCCGACCCGGCGCGCGGACTCGTGTACGCCAACCGCGGCTGCCTGCACGACGACCGCGGAGAGCTGCGCCGGCGCTACAACGGCAAGCGCTGGATCGCCTGCCGGCTGGAGTTCCGGGGCCGTCGCCGGGCCGGGCTGATGATGCCGGGCCGCTACACCGAGCTGTTCTTCCTCGACGAGGCGACCGCGTTCGCGGCCGGGCATCGTCCCTGCGCCGAGTGCCGGCGCGAGGACTACAACGCGTTCGTCTCGCGCTGGTCGGCGCTGCATCGCGGCGCATCGGGCGCCGATGCGATCGACGCGGTCCTGCACGACGAGCGGGTCGACCCCGCGACCCACGGACGTCGGCGCCACACTCCGGTGGTGGCCGAGACGCTGCCCGATGCGGCATTCGTGGTCGACGACGACGGCGAGCCATGGCTCGTGCTCGGCGACGAGCTGCTGCACTGGACGCCCGCAGGCTATGACCGCCGCCGGCCGCGGCCGGGTGCCGGCGCGCTCGTCGAGCCGGTCACGCCCCCGTCGCTGCTTGCGCTGTTGCGCGACGGGTGGGAGGGGGCGGTGCCGCTCCTGCATCCGTCCGCGGCAGCCCGGTAGCCGTCGGGCGCCCGGTAGGCGTCGTGCGCCCGGTAGCCGTCGGGCGCCCGGTAGCCGCCGGCCGCCCGGCGCGCGCGGTCGCGCGCCGTCAGTCGACGACCACGACCTGGCGCCCGAGCGTCACCCGGTCGCCCGGTGCCAGTCGGCAGCGCGCGACCCGCTTGCCGTTGATCGTCGTGCCATTGGTCGAATCAAGGTCCTGCAGCACCCAGGCGCCGTCCCGATGGTGCAGCTGCGCGTGACGGCGCGAGACCGTCGGATGCTCGAATACGACGTCGCAGGCCTCCGGGTCGCGGCCCACGGTCAGCTGCCCGTCGTCGTGATCCCAGTCGAGCGCCAGCACCAGCGGCGGCGACACCCCGCCCGCCGGCTTGCGACGCGACAGGGTTCCGCGCAGCGACCCGACGCTGCGCCCCACGCTGTCGCGCAGCGACCGCCGCGAGGCGCGGACCGAGAGATCGCCGATCAGCCGCTCGGGATCCAGCAGCCGGCAGGTCAGCACCTGCTCCATCCGATGCGCCAACGTCTGCTCCGAGAGCAGCCCGTCGCCATAGGCGGCGTTGAGCTCGAGCGAGATCTGTCGGCGAAATTCACCGGGCGCGAGCATGATGGTCCCAGTCTCGCGCGTGGGGCCGACGGCGTCCAGGGCCCGACCGATGAGATCGGGCACGATGCGCGGTCGTGGGAGTCATGAGGCGCGCAGACGAGGTGTTCACGTTCGAGCAGCGAGCGGCCCGATCGCCGATGGTCGAGCAGGTGTGGCAGACGCGCAGTGAACCCGACGCGCGCTTCATCTCGGCGGCGGTGAGTCACTGGGAAATGGTCGTCACGCGGCTCTCGGACGCGACCGAGGTGACCGTGCGGGGGCCGGAGACGCGGGCGACGGCGGCGACGATTCCGCGGGACGCGGCGTTCTTCGGGATCCAGTTCAGCCTCGGCACGTTCATGCCACGGCTGCCGCCGGGCCCGCTCGTCGACCGCGCGTTGACGTTGTCGCCGGCGACGACGCGATCGTTCTGGCTCGACGGCTTCAGGATCGAGATCCCCGCGGCCGACGACGTCGACGCGTTCGTCGACCGACTCGTTCGCGCCGGTGTACTGGTGCACGACCCGATCGTCTCGGCGGCGGCTCGAGGAAGCGTGCAGGATCTGTCGTCGCGCTCGGTGCAGCGGCGGGTGGCGCGGGCGACCGGATTGAGGCTTGGCCAGATCAGGCAGATCCGGCGCGCGCAGGCTGCGGTGCAGCTGCTCTCCCGGGGGGTCTGCGCGATCGACGCGGCGCACCGCGCCGGCTACGCCGATCAAGCTCATCTGACCAGGTCGCTGAAGCGCTTCGTGGGCCAGACCCCGAGCCAGATCGCAGCCCCGGCGGCGGCTTCCTAGCCGTCGTTTTTGTTCAAGACCGCGCCGCTCCCCGCTGGTAGACATCCAGACGGCCCGGCCCGCGGCGCGTTTGGATCGCCCGCGAGGAGCCCGGGCGACAAACCGGCGTCATCCACCCTCGGAGGTCAGACATGGGAGCAGTACGCGTCCACGAGTTCATCACCGTCGATGGCGTCATCGAGAATCCGGCCTGGACGGCGAAACACGGGTTCGATCCCAAGATGGGCAACGCGATCGCCGCGTTGATGGGCTCCAGCACGGCGCTGTTGATGGGCCGCAGGACGTATGAGCTGTTCGCGCCGTCGTGGTCGAATCGGACCGCCGAGGACGATCCCGGCGCGCCGTTCATGAACGAGTCGCCGAAGTACGTCGTCTCGTCGACGCTGCAGGACCCCGAGTGGAGCAATTCGACGGTGCTCGGCGCCTACAGCCCCGAGGCGATTCGCTCGCTCAAGGAGCGCACCGACGGCGACATCTACGTCAGCGGCAGCGGCATGCTCGTGCGCGCGCTGCTGGCCGATGGCCTCGTCGACGAGCTGCACCTGTTCGTCTACCCGCTCGCGCTGGGTGAGGGACAGCGGCTGTTCGGCGACGGCCTGCAGGCGACCTTCACGCTCCTCGAGAGCGAGGCCTACGACAACGGGACGCTTCACCTGGCCTACCGGCCGGCGACATAGGCAGCCGCGCCGTGCGCTGGTAGGTTCCGGTCGATTGTCGACAAGGGGAGGAGCGTGAGCGTCTGCGAGGTCGTGATCGCCTCGTATCTCGAGCCCGAGCTGGTCGAGCGGGTCGCCCGGGCCGAACCGCGCGCACACGTGACGTATGAGCCGGCGCTGCTGCCGACGCCGCGTTTCCCCTGCGACCACGGCGGCGAGCCGCCACGGCTCAGCGCCGCGGAGCTCCGTCGCTGGCAGGCGATCGTGGCAAGCGCCGACGTGTGCTTCGACTTCGACTGGCATGACCCCGCGACCCTGCCACGGCGCTGCCCGCGGTTGCGGTTCGTCCAGGCGACGAGCGCCGGCATCGGCGAGTTCATGACCTGCACGGGCCTTGACCGGGCGCAATTCGCGGTCAGCACCGCCGCGGGAATCCACGCGGTGCCACTGGCCGAGTTCGCGGTGATGGGCGCGCTGTACTTCGTCAAGGAGCTGCCCCGCCTCGGAACCTGGAAGGCCGAGCGTCACTGGGAGCGCTACGCCACGAATCGGCTCGCTGGGCGCCGGGCGCTCGTCATCGGCCTCGGCGGGGTCGGCCGCGAGACGGTCCGCCAGCTGGCAGCGCTTGGCATGGAGGTGTGGGGGCTCGCGCGCCGCGCGCCGGCCGAGCCCGTGCAGGGCTTGAGCCGGGCGATCGATCGCCACGAGCTCGACGACGCGCTTGCGCGGACCGACGTGCTCGTGATCGCGTGTCCACTGACCGACGAGACCCAGGGCATGATCGGCTCCGAGCAGATCGCGGCGCTGCCGCCGGGCGCGATCGTCGTCAACGTCGGCCGCGGTCCGGTCATCGACGAGGTCGCGCTGATCGAGTCGCTCGGGGCGGGCAGGCTCGGCGGCGCCTGCCTGGACGTGTTCGAGTCAGAGCCGCTGGCCGCCGACAGCCCGCTGTGGGAGATGGAGAACGTCATCGTCTCGCCACACTCGGCCTCGACGCTCGTGGACGAGAACGCGACGCTGACCGAGCTGTTCATCGACAACCTCGGCCGCCATCTCGACGGTCGGCCGCTGCGCAACCCCTACGACGCCGCGGCGGGGTACTGAAGGGGCCACCGTGAGCGCCCGTCGGGGTCTGTACATCGCGCCGTTCGACGGGCTCGCGTCGCCGGCCGCGCTCGCCGAGCTCGCGGCCGTCGCCGAGAGGGCGGGCTGGGATGGCGTTTTCGTCTGGGACCACCTGCTGTATTCGGAGCCCGTACGGGAGCTGTCTGACCCGTGGATCTGTGTCGCCGCGATCGCCGCTCGCACCACGCGGCTCGCGCTCGGCCCGATGGTGACGCCGCTCGCGCGCCGCCGTCCGCAGGTCGTCGCCCGCCAGGCGCTGACGCTCGACCGGCTGTCGGAGGGCCGGCTGGTGCTCGGCTTTGGCCTCGGCGACGACGGGCGCAACGGCGAGCTGTCGCGGTTCGGGGAGGAGCTCGATCCACGGCGGCGCGGGGCGATGCTGAGCGAGGGGCTGGACGTCCTGCGTGGGCTGCTGTCCGGCGAGCGCGTCGAGCATCGCGGCGAGCACTACACCGCCGACGGGGTTCGGTTCGAGCCGCCGCCGACGCGTACGGGGGGATCCCGATCTGGCTCGCCTCGCGCTGGCCGTACCGACGGCCGGTGCGCCGCGCCGCGGGCTACGACGGCCTGTTCACGGCCGGGCTGACCGCGCCCGGCGACCTCGCCACGCTCGTCGCCGAGGTGACCGAGCTGCGCGGGCCCGCCGCGCCCGCGTTCGAATTCGTCGTCGACCTGCCCCCCGGCGAGGACTCGAAGCCGTGGGCGCGCGCGGGCGCGACCTGGGTGCTGACCCGGTTCGGCCCGTGGAATCTCGACCTGCGCGCGCCCGGCGTGCTCGACGACGTCGGCGCGATCGTGCAGGCCGGCCCCAACGGCTCGGGCGCGGCGGCGTGACCGCGGTCTCCCGCCCCGACCCCACGTCGCTGCACGCGGCCGCGCTGCCCGGCTACGCCGACGACTACGGCGCCTCGGTGCTCGAGCTCGACCGCGCGCTCGCCGCCGCGCCCGGCCCGCCGGACCTGATCGACCTAACGCACGGTGACACTCGTGCGTTCCCGCCTCCGGGCATCGCGGCCGCCGACCTCGTCACCGCGGTCCGTGACAACGACGAGGCGTACACGGCCTACCGCGGCAGCGCCACGCTGCGCGCCGGGCTTGCACCGAGGCTGGGCGCGCTGCTCGGGCGAGCGGTCGACGCCTCGACGCAGCTGATCGTCACGCCGGGCACGCAGGGCGGGCTGTTCGCGGCGCTGTCGTCGTTGGTCGGTCACGGTGACGTCGTCGCGCTGCCCGACCCCGACTACTTCATGAGCGAGCGGATCGTCGCCTACCTCGGCGCACGCGCGGTCCGGCTCGCGCTGCAGGTGGCGCCCGACGGGCGCCTGACGTTGTCCGAAGGGTCGCTTGCGCGTGCCACCGACGCGCGGCTGCTGCTGCTCTCACACCCCAACAACCCGACCGGCGGCGTCTACGGACCGGACATGGTGCGGGCGCTCGCACGGTGGGTGCACGCCGGCGACCGGATCTGCGTCGTCGACCAGCTCTACTGCCGGCAGCTGTTCGACGGCGCCGCGTTCACGCACATGTGCGCGTTGCCCGGGATGGCCGAGCGGACGGTGACGCTGATCGGCCCCTCCAAGACCGAGTCGATGAGCGGCTACCGGGTCGGCGTCGCGGTCGCGCCGCCGGACACGATCGACGCGATGGAACGCGTGCTGGCGATGGCGTCGCTGCGCACGACGGCCTATGCGCAGCAGGTGCTGCGCCACTGGCTGGACGGCGACGGCGACTGGATCGCGCGGCGAACGGCTGCGCATCAGGCGCTGCGCGACCGGCTGGTGGCGCTGCTGCGCGCGATACCGGGCGTCACCGTGGCGTCGCCGCTGGGCAGCTCCTACGTGTTCCCCGACGTTTCTGGAAGCGCGTGGGCGGTCGCCGCGGGCGATCAGCCACGAGGCGACGCGCTGGCGATCACGCTCAAGGCTGCCGGCGTCCTGATCAATCCCGGCTATCAGTTCGGCCGCGGCGCCACGACGAGGTTTCGGATCAACTTCTCGCAGGACGCCGCGCGGCTGTGGGAGGCGTGCGCCCGGATCCGGCGCGTGCTCGACGGGACCTGACCTCAGCCGGTCGTGGACGAGGACTGCGCGGCGCTTGCCGGCACCGTCAGCAGGATCGCGGTCGCCGGCGGGACCCGCACCGTATAGCCGCCGTGGCGCGACTTCAGCTGCTGGAGCATCGGCGCCGGCAACAGGCCGGTCGAGGTCGCTGAGCCGAACGAGCGGCCGCCGAGCGTGACGCCGCCGGTCGAGCCGATATGCGGTGCGCGCAGCTTCTCGACCGCCGCCGGGCCGCCGGGCGACGACAGCGGCACGTGAACGGTCCTTGGCTTTGAGGAGTTGTCGTTGATCAGCGTCACGCGAACGCTGCGGTCGCTGGCGCGGGTCGCCCACAGCTTGACGTTGGACGGCAGCCTGGTGTGGATCGTGAACAGCCGTGAGCCGGCGGGCGCGGCCTGCGCGAACATCATCATCCCGTAGAACTCGGGGTGGACGACCATCGAGCCGCCGTCGCCGGCGACGGGGCCGAAGATCTCCTGGACGCCGCCCGGGACGGTCTGCATGTTGACGCCGTCGACCCCGATCCGGTCGAGCTCGAACAGCACGTCGAGCACCCACAGCGCCGACGCGAACGTGTTCGAGACGCCGCGGTAACCGCCGCAGGTGATGCCGTTCATCTCGTCCAGCTGCGCGCGCCTGCCGCGGTGGTGGGCGGCGTTGACGTACTGGGCCTGCGCCCGCGCGAAGCCGGACGTCGAGGCCGCCGACAGCAGCTGTGAGATCGTCACGACGTGCGGCGTGCAGTGCTTGAGCGGATACGCATGGAACGTCGCGAGCTTGACGCGCGGCTCGCCGCTCAAAAACGCGCCGAGCTTCGCCAAATACGTGGCGGAGCCGCTGGCCGGCCCCGCGAGCGGCACCCCGGACGGCATCGCCGAGCCGAACTGATGGAACTGCTTGAAGAACGCGCTCTCGGTCCAGGTCGCCTTGTTGCGGCCGCGGACGCCCGTGCCGTTCTTCTTCGTGTACCAGTTGAACGCGGCGTACAGCTCGGGCTCGTTGCCGATCTCCAGTCCGGCGATGCTCTTGCGGCCGATGCCGCCGACGAGCGCGTTGGCCATCGTGCGGGCGAGCCTGACCTTGGCCGCCTCGAGGTTGACGCCGAGGATCAGACGCGAGTGCAGCTGCTGGTTCATCGCGTGGGCGATCTGCAGCCACCGCGAGTTCAGCGTGTAGCGGATGCCGCCGGGCTTGTGCATCCCCTTGACCGGCCACCACGTCCAGTCGGTCGAGTCGCCGCCGAAGCGCAGGATCGGCGACTGGTTCGGCGCGATGTCGCGGATCAGGTTCAGGAACGCGGGGTTGACCGAGGACGGGTCGGTGCCCGCGTAGGCCTCGAACGTCTTGTACTGCATCGACAGACCGAGGAACCCCGACGGGAGCGGGCGGCCGGTCGAGGCCCCGACCGCGCCGCTCTCGGACGCCGCGGTCGACGTCGTCGAGTCGTGCTTGGCGTTCGCCGACGAGCAGCCGGCGAGCGCGAGCAGAAGCATGAGTGCGGTGACCGCCAGCGCGACGAGCGCTCGCGGCGTCTTGACGGGGACGCCCACGGGGCCTCATTGAAGCCGATCCGTTGCCGTCCGCGCGTCGCCAAGGGCGTTGCCCGGGCGTCGAGTAGGCTCGCGTGCCGATGCCACCGTGGTTCGACGAGCTTTCGGCCTTCCTGCGGATCCCGTCGATCAGCGCTGATCCGGCACACGCGGGCGACGTGCGCGCCGCCGGCGGTTGGGTCTGCGACCTGATCGCCGGCGCGGGCGGCAGCGCCGAGCTGCACGAGTGGCACGGGCAGCCGCTGGCGATCGGCGAGCTGCGCGCGTCCACCGGCGCCGCGGACGCGCCCACCGTACTCTGCTACGGCCACTTCGACGTGCAGCCGGCGGACCCGCTCGAGCTCTGGGAGTCGGCGCCGTTCGAGCCCGAGATCCGTGGCGAGTACCTGTACGGGCGCGGGGTCGCCGATGACAAGGGGCAGCTGTATCTGCTGCTGAGTGCCGCCCGGGAGCTCGCCCGCGCGGGGGAACTGCCCGTCAACGTCCGCTTCGCGTGCGACGGCGAGGAGGAGACCGGCGGCAACTCGATCCTCGAGTTCCTAGCCGCCGACGACCGCGGCGCCGACGCCGCCGTGATCTTCGACTCCGAGATGGTCGCGCGCGGGGTGCCCGCGTTCAACATCGCCACCCGCGGCCTCGTCTACTTCCACCTGACGCTTGTATCCGGCGAGCGCGACCTGCACTCGGGCGTCTATGGCGGCGCGGCGATGAACGCCGCGCACGCGCTGATCGAGACGCTGTCGTCGCTGATCGCCTCCGACGGCCGTCTCGCCGAGCCGCTGCGCGAAGGGGTCGCGCCGCCGACGCGGGAGGAGCTCGACGGCTGGGCCCAGCTGCCGGCGGGAGCCGGCGAGCTTGCAGCACAGGGGGCCCGGCCCGCCGATCCGAGCGCCGCCGACGAGTTCTATGTGCGCACGTTCGCCGAGCCGGCGCTCGACGTCAACGGCATCGAGTCGGGCTCGCCGCAGCTGCAGAAGACGGTGCTGCCGGTCAACGCCGACGCCAACGTCTCGATCCGGCTGGCGCCCGGTCAGGACCCGGACACGATCGCTGAGACGTTCGAGCGGCTCGTGCGCGAAGCGGTGCCCGAGGGCGCGTCCGTGGAGGTCGCGCGGCTGTCGTCGGCGGCGCCGGGGCTGGTGGAGCCCGGCGCGCGCGCGATCCAGCTCGGACTCGACGCGTTCGAGCATGCGCTCGGCGTGCGGCCGCTGCTGATCCGCTCGGGCGGCACGCTCCCGATCGTGCCCGCGCTCGGCGCGCGCGGCGTTCCGGCCGTGATCACCGGTTTCTCGCTGCCCGACGCGAACATCCACTCGCCCAATGAGCGGCTGCTGGTGGAGTACGTCGACCGCGGGATCGCCGCCGCGCGCGAGCTGCTTGTTCAGTTTGCGGCGCTGTAACGGTCGTCGCGGGCGCCAACTCCAGCAGTAATTCGATCGAATTACTCCAAACGGGCACTAACTCAGGCGCCGGGGCCGAGCGCGTTCAAGAACTTCGCGATCAACGGGCCGTCGACCGGGCCGCCGTCCTGGCCGCCAGTGTTCTGGGTGACGATCGCGAACGCGATGTCACCGTCGTAGCCCATGAGCCAGCCGTCGATCTTCAGGTGCGAGCGGGTCCCGTACTGCGCGGTCCCGGTCTTGGCGTGGGTGCCGGCAGGTAGCCCGGTGCCCGCCGCCGTGCCGCTGGTGACGACCGTGGCCATCATCTGGCGCAGGTCGGCAGACACGTTCGACGGCAGCTTCGTCGGCGCCACCGAGTCGTCGTCGGCGCCCTGCACAAGCCGCGGCAGGCGCACGGTTCCCGAGTCGATCGCCGAAGCGACCGTCGCCATCCCCAACGGCGAGAACACGACCGACCCCTGACCGATCGCGCTCGCCGCCAGATCCGCCTGGTCCGACGGCTTCGGCACGCTCGCCATCAGCGCCGGGATTCCGATCTTGGTCGTGTGGTTGAGGCCGTACAGCCCCGCGGTCGCGGGGAAGTCGCCTGCTTGCAGGTGCTGGGTCGCAAGGCCGATGAACGCGGTGTTGCACGAGACCGTGAATGCCTGCTGCAGGGTCGAGGCGGATTCGTCGGGCGCGGCGTTGTGGAACGTCTCGCCGTCGACGGTGATCGTCGGCGGGCAGCTGGCGGGCGAGTTCGGCGACAGCCCCTTGCGGATCAGGGCGGTCGAGGTCAGCACCTTGAACGTCGAGCCGGGCGGGTAGTGGCCCTGCAGCGCCTGGTCAAAGCCGTAGTCGGCCGGCTCGGAGACGACCGCGAGCACCTTGCCGGTCGACGCCCGCATCGCGACCATCGCGACGTGGTGGGTGTCGCCGGCAAGCGCCGCCTCCGCCGCACGCTGCACGCGCGCGTCGATGCCCGTGTGGACCGCCCGGCCGGGCCGGCCGCGGTAGGTCGCCAGGCGCACGACCGGCGCGCCAGTCGAGTCGGCGACGTTGACCTGGGTCGTCGGCGTTCCCGCCAGCCGCCGCTCCTGGGCCTGTTCGAGGCCGCGCTGGCCCACGATCGAGGTGCTGTCGTAAGGGGTGCCGAGCTGTTTGAGCTGCTCGGCGGTAATCGGTCCGACCGCGCCGACGAGCTGATCGGCGAGCTGTGTGGTGATCGCATGGCGCCTGGCCTGCAACTCGAACTGCGTGCCGGGAACGGCGTACACGTTGTGCGGCCCGCCGGCGGCCTTGAGGTGCGCGAAGCGGGCCTCAGAGACGGTGAACACCGGCTCGAAGTAGGTCGGATGGGCCTTGGCCGCGGTCAGCGACTGGTCGGCCTGCGCGGCGGTTGCGCCGGCGAGGATCAGGTCCCTGCGAACGGCGCTCGGGTGCTTGACGCGTTCGCCGACGACGCCGACCACGACCTCGTCGCGGTTGCTCGTCAGCGGCACTCCGCCGGCACCGAGGATCGGCGCCCGCTTGGGCCAGCGGCGCTGCACCGACAGCGACTCGTCGGGTCCGAGCCGTGAGTCGATCGTGCGCGTCGACCACGACAGGAGCCAGCGACCGTCACGCTTGACCAGGTGCACGGTCGAGCGCGTGGTGAAGGCGCCCACGTGCGGCAGCTGGTAGTGCCCCGTCAGGTGTGCGCGGGCGCGATCGCCGGATTTTGTCTGGACGACGCGGCCCGCCGTGAACGTCGCGTGAGTGACGCTGAGCGCAGCGAACGCCTTGCGGTTGACCGACACGAAGTCCGCGGGCGGGTCGGCGACGAGCTTCCGCATCGCCGTCCAGTCGCCACGGGACCAGGCGTTCAGAAACGGTGTCAGCGTCGACTGCGGCTTCGCGCTCGAGCCGCCGCAGCCGGCGACCAGCAGGCTCAGGACGATCGCCGCGGCGACGTGGGTCGCAAGCCACCGCCGTGCCACGACCGCGAGAATAGACGCCTGTGACCCGTCGCGGAGCATCTCTTCAGACCAGGACCGGAGGACCGTGAGCACCAAACGGCTGACCGAGAACCTCGCGCAGTTCACCCGATACGGCTTCGTCAACGCGTTCCTCGTGCGCGAGGACGATGGGCTCACGCTCGTCGACACGACGCTGCCTAGAGGGGCCGATGCGCTGCTCGCGGCCGCGCGCACCGCCGGCGGACCGATCAAGCGGATCGCGCTGACGCACGGCCACGGCGATCATGTCGGCTCGCTCGACGCGCTGCGCGAGCGGCTCGGGCCCGGCGTCCAGGTGCTGATGCCAGAGCTCGACGCGCGGATCCATGCCGGCGAGCGGGTCGTCGACGGCAAGCTCACCGGCAGCTGGCCCAAGATTGCGACGGTGCCGGACGTACGGCTCGCGCACGACGACATGGTCGGCAGCCTGCGGGTGGTCGACAGTCCCGGGCACACGCCCGGCCACGTCTCGTTCCTCGACATTCGCGACAACACCCTGATCGCGGGCGACGTGTTCACCTCGATCGGCCGCGTCGCGACGACAAGCGCCTCGAACTGGATCTTCCCGCTGGCGGTGATGGGGACGTTCGACCGGCGCCAGGATCAGGCATCGGCGCGGGCGCTTCGAGCGCTCGAACCGTCGCTGATGGTCGTCGGACACGGGCCCGCCGTGCATGCGCCGGTGCCGGCGATGGATCGGGCGATCGCTCGTGCCCAGTGACGAGGTGACGGTCGCCGACCGTCCCGACCGCGGCCGTTACGAGCTCGAGCTCGACGGCGAGCTCGTGGGTGTGCTGACGTACCGGCTCGACGCCGCCGGGGGCGTGATCACGCATCGGCACACGGAGGTCCAGCCGGCCCGCGGCCGCCGCGGGCTCGGTTCAGAGCTCGTGCGGTTCGCGCTTGACGACGCCCGCGCACGCGGGCTGACGGTCTGCCCGCAGTGCCCGTTCGTGGGGGCGTTCATCGATCGCCACCCGGAATACGCCGACCTGGTGGCCCGCTGACGGCCCCGACCCGCGCGCCCCCGTGCGTTTCGCCGGGTGTCTCTAAGCCCTCGAGCACGGCCTTCGGCTGGCCGGCGAACTGACCGGCGCCGCACTCGGCGCAGTGCACGTCGGTGCGGCGCTTGGGCTTAAGCGCGAGGCCGCCGATCCCGGCGATCACGAGCAGCGCCGATCCGATGCCCATCGCCAGGTGGAAGGCGCTCGCAGACGCGCTCGCGGCTGCGTGCTCGGCGAACGCCCGGTCAGACGGCGGCAGCGCGCTGCTCTGGATCGTCCCGAACGTCTGGCGCTTGGCCATGACGACGGCCTGGTTGGCGGAGGCAGGCAGCCGATTGCCGAGGTTGGCGTCGAGCTTGCTCGCATGATCGGCGGCGACGACCGCGCCGACCGCGGCGACCGCGACCAGTGCGGCGGTGCGCGCGATCGCGTTGTTGACCGCCGACGCGATCCCGGCGTCTGACTCCGACGCGTCGGCGAGCACGGTCGCGGTCAGCGGCGAGACCGTCAGTGCCAGCCCGAACGAGAACACCAGCAGCGCCGGCACGACGTCCCCGAGCAGCGACACGCTCGTGCCGTACCGCTGCATCAGCCCGAACCCGGCGGCGACGACGATCGGACCTGCGACGAGGAACGGGCGTGCGCCGTAGTGGTCGGCGAGCTTGCCCATCCGGGCCGACAGGGCGAACATCACGACCGTTGGGATCAGCCCGGTGACGCCCGACTCGAGCGCGCTGTAGCCGGCGACCTGCTGCAGGTAGATCGTCACGAAGAAGCCGAGCAGCGCGATCCCGCCGTACATCGCGAACGTCTGCGCGTTGGCAACCGAGAAGTTGCGGTGCGCGAACAGCTCGAGCGGCAGCATCGGCGCGTTCGTGCGCGCCTCGTAGACGACGAACGTCGCCAGCAGACCGAGGCCCGCGACCAGCGTCGCCCACACGCCGGGATCCGACCAGCCCAGCACCGGTTGCTCGATCAACCCGAACGAGATCCCCGCGAGGCCGCTCGCCGCCAGCGCCGCGCCCGTCCAGTCGATCGGCACCGGCTCATCGGCGCCGGTGCCGGCTCGGGCCGCGCGGCCGGGGACCGCCACCCGCCCGATCGCGAGCGCGACGATCACGATCGGCACGTTGATCATGAAGATCCACCGCCACGACGCCGAGTCGACGATCTGCCCGCCGAGCACCGGCCCGGCCAGCACCCCGATTCCTCCCCACGCGGTCCACGTCCCGATCGCGCCGCCGCGCTCGGCCTTCGGGAAGACCGCGACGATGATCGCCAGCGCCGCCGGCGTCAGCAGCGCGCCGGAGATCCCCTGCAGCGCACGGGCGACGATCAGCACCCCGATCGACGGCGCAACCCCGCACAGCAGCGAGCCGACTCCGAAGCCGGTGACGCCGGCCACGAACACGCGGCGTTCGCCGAGCCGGTCGGTCAGCGAGCCCGCCAGCAGGATCAGCGCCGACAGCGTCAGCAGGTAGGCGTTGGCGACCCATTGCTGAGCCGCGAAGCCGCCGCCGAGGTCACGCCCGATCGCCGGCAGCGCGACGTTCACCGCCGACGAGTCCACGGCCGCGATCGTCGACGCGAGGATCGCCGAGACAAGCGCGAGCTTCTTCGTACGCTCGCCGGGCGGCGGACCGGTGTGAGCGTCGGCGGTCGCGGACATCAGAGGGCTATCGTGTCGGATCGCC
The DNA here is from genome assembly GCA_036273655.1 of Solirubrobacteraceae bacterium. Taxonomy (GTDB): domain Bacteria; phylum Actinomycetota; class Thermoleophilia; order Solirubrobacterales; family Solirubrobacteraceae; genus Palsa-465. The sequence goes on from DASUHF010000108.1 coordinate 86,970, forward strand.
GACCCGACCGCTCGGAGGCTCGCCGTGGCAACCGTCAACTGGGGAATCCTCTCCACCGCGAACATCAACGACAAGTGGCTGGCCGGGGCGCGCGAGGCGGGGGGAACGGCCGTCGTCGCCGTCGCGTCGCGCGACGGCGCGCGGGCGCAGCGCTATGCCTCGGACCGTGGCATCCCGCGCGCGCACGATGGGTATGAGGCGCTGCTCGCCGACCCCGAGGTCGACGCCGTCTACATCCCGCTGCCCAACTCGCTGCACGTCGCGTGGACGCGCCGGGCGCTTGACGCCGGCAAGCACGTGTTGTGCGAGAAGCCGATCAGCCGCCATCCCGACGAGGTGGCCGAGCTGTTCGACCGCGCCTCGGAGCGGGGCCTTGTGCTGATGGAGGCGTTCATGTACCGCCACCACCCGCAGACCGCCCGCGTGCAGGAACTGGTCGCCGAAGGGGCGGTCGGGACGCTGCGGATGATCCGCGCCGCGTTCAGCTTCCCGATCGCGCGCGAGGACGACGTCCGGCTGTCGACCGCGCTCGACGGCGGCGCGCTGATGGACGTCGGGTGCTACTGCGTCAACGCCGCGAGGATGCTCGCCGGCGAGCCCGAGCAGGTCCGCGCGTTTGAGACCAAGGGCGGCGACGGCGTCGACGTCACGTTCGCGGGCGTGATGCGGTTCGCGGGCGACGTGCTTGCCCACTTCGACTCCGGGCTCGTCCTGTCTGACCGCAGTCAGCTCGAGATCGTCGGCGACCGGGGCGCGCTGCTGCTGTCAGATCCGTGGCACTGTCGCGAACCGGGGATCGACTGGCGCCGGGACGGGGAGACCCGCCGGATCGCGATCGAGCCGGCGGACGCCTACCGGCTCGAGGTCGAGAACCTGTCGGCGGCGATCGCCGGCACCGCCCGGCCGCTGCTCGGCCGCGACGACGCCGTCGGTCAGGCAGCGGCAATCGAGGCGCTGCTCGCCGCCGCCGTGTAATCATGCTGCGCGGGCGGTGGTTTGTGCAGGCATTGCTCGCTGCCACGTCCGCCATGCGCGGTCCTCGCCGCCACCGCTGTCGCGCGCGGCCGTCGCCGCCCTCTCCGCCGACGCGGCCCTCGCCGCACCGCTGTCGCGCGCGGCCGTCGCCGCCATCTCCGCCGACGCGACCCTCGCCGCACCGCTGTCGCGCGCGGCCGTCGCCGCCATCTCCGCCGACGCGGCCCTCGCCGCCACGTTCCCGGGTCCATACCGGCGCCGTCGCGTGGCTCACGACCTGTCCGTCCGTCCGGACCGCGGTGTCCGTGTTATCGCTCACATAGTAGGGTGCCGCGTATGGCGGATGAGGTACTCGGTGACGATGGGGTTGCTGCTCCTCGGCCGAAGCGCCGCCGCCAACCCGCGATGGCCGACGTCGCGCGCCTCGCCGGCGTCTCGCATCAGACCGTCTCACGGGTGATCAACGGTTCCGAGCGGGTCGCCCCCGCCACCCGCGACCGCGTGCAGGCGGCGATGCGGCTCCTCGACTACCGGCCCAACTCGATGGCGCGGGCGCTCGTCACCGGTCGCTCGCGCACGGTCGGCGTGATCGGCTTCAACACGACGCTGTTCGGCCCGGCGTCGACGCTGTACGGGATCGAGGGCTCCGCCCACGAGGCCGAATATCTGACCAGCGTCGTCAGCATGCCCGAGGTCAACCGTGACTCGGTGCTGCTGGCCGTCGAGCGGCTGCGGCGCCACAACGTCGAGGGCGTGCTCCTGCTGGCGTCGGAGTCGAGCGCGATCGCGGCGCTCGCCCCGGTCTCACGCGAGCTGCCGCTGGTGGCGCTCGAGGCCGAGCCGATCCACGGGATCCCGACCGTGACGATCGACCAGTACGGCGGCGCCGTATCCGCGACCCGCCACCTGCTCGAGCTCGGCCACCGTCGGATCGCTCACATCGCCGGCCCGGCCGGCTCGCTCGAGGCGCAGCTGCGGCTGGCCGGCTGCCGCGACACGTTGGCGGAGGCGGGCCATCGCCTGCCCGCGGGGACGGGGTTTGGCGACTGGAGCGCCGGCAGCGGCTACGAGATCTGCGTGCGCCTCCTGGAGCAGGATCCCGATGTGACGGCGATCTTCGTCGCCAACGACCAGATGGCGCTGGGGGCGCTGCGCGCGCTCGACGAGGCGGGCCGCCGCGTGCCCGCCGACGTCAGCATCGTCGGCTTCGACGCGGTCCCCGAGAGCGGGTTCTTCACACCGCCACTGACCACGATCCACCAGGACTTCGTCGCGATCGGCCGGCGCGGATTCGAGGCGCTGCGCGACCGGATCGAGAACGGCGACGGCCCCGCCACGCACCAGGTGCTGGAGTTCGAACTGCTCGTCAGGGCGAGCACCGGACCGCCGCCGGCCGGAGCATGAGCGGGCTCGGTCGCCCCCGCCGCGCGCTTGGGCGATTGCTTGCACCTGCCGAAAGAAAGATCCCAGACGGCTCGACCATGAAAAGATCGTCAGCGGCTGTGCGTGAGATTCTCGAGCCGGGTGCCGGCCGGAACGGCAGCAGTGAAGACGCATCAAGCTCGGTCACCGAGCCACTGATCAGCCGGCCGAGCGCTCCTGAGGGATTCGCCAAACGCCGCCCCCGCGCAGTAAATCGGCGATCGCTTCATGTTGTGCCGCCCGAGATTCGCCAACCCGGTCGGCGAACGCCCACGTTGGCGATTCTTCCGGTGCCGAAAGCGTTCGCGGGGGTTCGGCGCGCTGCGCCCTCGCCGGAGGCGCTCGCGGGGGGTTCGGCGCACTGCGCCCTCGCCGGTGGCGTTCGCGGGGGTTCGGCGCACTGCGCCCTCGCCGGTGGCGCTCGCGGGGGTCGGCGCACTGCGCCGTCGCCGGTGGCGTTCGCGGGGGTTCGGCGCACTGCGCCCTCGCCGGTGGCGCTCGCGGGGGGTTCGGCGCACGATCCCACGCTTCCGCGTCGCTTGGGAGTGCCGTCCCGCCACTCCCCATCGCTCTGTGTGGCCCCGCCGCCCTGCGGACCCCGTCGCTCCACGGCGATGCCCACCGGCCCGCGCCACGCCGAGATGAGCACGATCCCGCTTAACGATGAGTCAACACCCACCAGTGGTGCTTCGCCCCTCGGTGTGTTAGCGTTCACACACCGTGGTTGGGGACGAGAGGAGGGAACCTTTGCGGCGCAGCGTTGCGATCAACGGCGGCAGGCGCGGCCGAGTGACCGATACGAGGACGGAGATCGGCGGTGGCGCGCGTCATCTCAGGACCGATGCGGCGACGACGGCAGTCGAACGCGCTCGCATGGCCGGAGCAGTCGGCCGCCCGAGCGAAGCCGGCGGTCGTGCGAATGAACGAGGTGCCGTCCGGAACCCGGCTCGCGCAGCCGGCGTGCGACGCCGGGCGGAGGCGACGGATCTCAAGTCATTGCGAGAGGAGAGTGAATGATGGAGAGCCCTGAGGACACCATGGGCGATGCGATCGAGCGTCTGGAGTTCGACGAGCGCAAGGAGGACGACAGTCCCGGCAAGAAGATGCGCCAGATCTCACGCCGGGCGGCGCTGACCGGCGGGGCTGCGGGCATCGCCGCGATGGCGCTGCAGGCCTGCGGCGGCAGCGGCGGCGGCGGCAGCACCGGCACCGGCACCGCGAAGGCGTCGGGCGGCTCGTCCAGCTCGGCGAGCTCGATCTTCGGCGTCGGCGGCGGCTACAAGTTCACGATGGTCAACCACGTGACCACGAACGTGTTCTTCACCCCGACCCAGAACGGCGCCGCGGACGCCTGCAAGCTGCTTGGCTGCTCGTACACGTGGACGGGCTCGGCGACGAGCAACGTCGGCCAGATGGTCAACTCGATCAACGGCGCGATCTCGTCGAACGTCGACGGCATCGCGACCTCACTGATCTCGCCGACCGCGTTCACCGGCCCCGTGCAGAAGGCGCTCAAGGCCGGGATCCCGGTCGTCGCCTACAACGCCGACGAGCCGCAGACCGGTCGGCTGTCGTACATTGGCCAGGACCTGTTCGTGTCGGGCCAGGAGATGGGCAAGCACATCGTCGAGCTGCTGCCCAACGGCGGCGAGATCGCGCTGTTCATCGCCACGCCGGGGGCGGCCAACATCCAGCCGCGGATCGACGGCGCCAAGGACACGCTCAAGTCCCATTCCAACATCAAGTACGACGTCGTCGCGACCGGCGCCGCGGTTCCGGCCGAGCTGACCGCGATCAACTCGTGGGCGCAGGGCCACTCCAGCGCCAAGGGCATGTTCGCCGTCGACGCCGGCAGCACCCAGGGCGTCGCACAGACGATCCAGAAGCAGGGGCTCAAGCAGAAGGGCTGGGTCGGCGGCGGCTATGACCTGACTCCGATCACCGAGCAGCTGCTGCATGCCGGTTACATCCAGTTCACGATCGATCAGCAGCCGTATCTGCAGGGCTTTTTGCCGATCCTGCAGCTGTACATGTACAACGCCTCCAAGGGGCTCTCGGGCATCGCCGAGGTCGACACCGGACTGAAGTTCCTCGACAAGACGACGGTCACTCCGTACAGCTCGACGAAGAGCCGGTACGAGGGCACCAGCAGCTCGCCGGGCGTCCAGAAGTCGTGATCGGCGCGTCGCGGATCTGAGTCTCAGCTCGGTTATGGCCGTCACCTCGCAAACGACCCCCGGCGCGCCGTCGTCCGGGCCGCCCACGCGGCGGCCCGGCGGCCCGCTGACACTGCTGACGCGCTTCCTGGCGCTGCGCGAAGGCAGCATCATCGTCGTCACGGTCGCGGCGATCGTCTACTTCGCGATCACCACGAGCAACTTCCTGACGTTCTCGAACTTCAAGAACCTGCTGCCGTACTTCTGCTTCCTCGGGATCATGGCGATCGGCGAGGTGTTCGTGATGACGCTCGGCGAGATCGACCTGTCGATCGGCGCCCTGTACCTGATCACGCCGTTCGCGTTCTGGAAGCTGACCCAGGCAGGGATCCCGCTCGTGCCGAGCGTGATCCTCGCGATCCTGATCGCGGGCGGGTTCGGCGCGATCAACGGCTTCTTCACGGCATGGGTCGGGATGCCGTCGTTCGTCGCGACGTTGGCGATGCTGTTCTTCTTAGACGGGCTGGCGCTGATCGTCTCGCATTCCGAGGAGATCACGACGCCTGGCACGCAGATCGTCGGGGTGCCGACGTTCGCGCAGATCTTCGGCGCGGGCACGTTCTCCGAGCTGTTCTGGATGCTCGGGCTGGCCGTCGTCCTGCAGATCGTCCTGTCGTTGACGAGATGGGGGATCTACACGGTCTCGGTCGGCGGCAACCGGCTCGGGGCGGCCGAGGCCGGGATCAACACCCGGCTGGTGATGTTGCGCAACTTCATGCTGTCGGCGATGTGCGCGGGCCTGGCCGGGATCCTCGAGGGCGTACGGACCTCGAGCATCACGCCCGATCCGTCCGGCTCCGAGCAGTTCCTCCTGTACGCGATCGCGGCCGTGATCATTGGCGGAACCGTGATGACGGGCGGCGAGGGGACCGTGATCGGCGCGATCATCGGGGCGCTGTTCATCGGCGTGCTGCAGGACGGGCTCGTGCTCAAGAGCGTCAACGCCAACTACGAGTTCCTCTATCTCGGGGTGGCGGTGATCATCGCGATGACGATCTACGTCTTGGTGAGACGCGTGCGAAGGGGGACGGGCCGTGGCTGACGCCGCTTACGCCGGCGAGCAGATCGTCGGACTGGAGACCGCCGAGGACGACGTGCTGCGCGTCGAGCACGTCGCCAAGCGCTTCGGGCCGACGACCGCGCTGCGCGACATCAATCTGCACCTGCGCAAGGGCGAGGTGCTGGCGTTGCTGGGCGACAACGGCGCCGGCAAGTCGACGCTGATCAAGATCCTGTCGGGCTTTCACCAGCCCGACAGCGGAACGATGTGGTGCAAGGGCGAGCCCTATACGCCACGGTCGGTCCAGCAGGCGCGCAAGGCGGGGATCGACACCGTCTACCAGGACCTGGCGCTGGTCGGCCAGCTGACGGTGTTCCAGAACATGTTCCTCAACCGCGAGCTTGTCGCCAAGCCGCTGCCCTTGCTGACCAACCGGGCGATGCGCCAGCGGACACGCGCGGCGCTCGACGACATCGGGATCCACATCCCGAGCATCGACCTGCCGGTCGCGCGGCTGTCGGGAGGGCAGCGCCAGGCGATCGCGGTCGCGCGCGTGATCTCCGGCGAGCCGGACATCATCCTGCTCGACGAGCCGCTGGCGGCGATGGGCGCCAAGGAGGGCGCGCAGATCCTCGATCTCGTGCAGCGGCTGCGCGACTCGGGCAACGTGTCGATCATCCTGATCGTCCACAACTACGTCCAGGTCTTCCAGATCTGCGACCGCGTCAACCTGATTCAGGACGGCGTCATCACGTTCGACAAGCCGACGTCGGAGACGAGCGTCGACGAGCTCAACGAGATCGTCGTCGAGCAGTACCGCCGCGCCCGGCAGGAGGCCCAGCGCGCGATGGCTGCAGAGATGCGCGTCGACGACCGGCCCGGCGCGGGCGAAGGCAGCGGCAGCGCACGCGAGCCCGGCGCGACGTCCGACCCGGGCGCCACGACCGACCCCCGCGCCACGACCGACCCCGGCGCCACGACCGACCCTGGCGCCGAGAGCGGCCCGGGCACCGCCACCAACCCCGCCCCCACCGACGATCCCGGCTCCGGCAACGCCCCCGGCCCCAGCGACGACTCCGCGGCCGGCAAGCCCGGCACCGCGGACGCGCCGCCGGGCGGCTGACCCCGCGGCGCCGGACCCATCGTCACCGTGAGCGAGAAGCTCTGCACGATCGGTGTCGACTTCGGGACCGAGTCAGGGCGGGTGCTCGTGCTCGATCTGCACTCGGGCGAGGAGTTGGCGGCCCAGGTCGTCCCGTACGCCCATGGCGTGATCGACCGCCGGTTGGTCGGCACCGACGAGCCGCTGCCCGGCGACTGGGCGCTGCAGCATCCCGGCGACTGGACCGACGTGATCGAGCAAGGGGTGCCGGCGGCGGTCGCGCAGGCCGAGATCAGCCCCGAGCGCGTGACCGGGTTCGGCGTCGACTTCACGTCGTGCACGGTGCTGCCGGCCGACGCCGAGGGCGTGCCGCTGTGCCTGATGCCACGCTGGCAGGGCCGCCGGCACGCATGGCCGAAGCTGTGGAAGCACCATGCCGCCCAGCGCGTCGCCGATCGGCTCACCGAGGTCGCGGCCGAGCGCGATGAACCGTTCCTGGCGCGATACGGCGGCCGCATCTCGTCGGAGTGGTACTTCCCGAAGCTGATCGAGCTCTGGGACGAGGACCGCGAGGTCTACGAGGCCTGCGACGTGTTCCTGGAGGCGACCGACTGGATCGTGTGGTGGCTGACGGGCCGGCTCGTGCGCCAGTCGACGACGGCGGGCTACAAGGCGATGTGGTCTCCCGACGAGGGGCTGCCGCCGGCTGCGTACTTCGATGCCGCCTACCCCGGCTTCGACGAGCCGGCGGAGAAGCTCGGCACGCGCTTTGAGCCGCTGGGCACGCGCGCCGGGACGCTCCGGCCCGAGCTCGCGTCCACGCTCGGGCTCTCAGACACGGTCGCGGTGGCAGTGGGCAACGTCGACTCGTTCGTGTCGGTCCCCGGTGCCGGAGTCGAGCAGCCGCGGACGTTCGTGATGGTGATCGGCACCTCGATCTGCGACATGGTCGTCGACCCGCACGAGGTGCGACTGCCGGGGATCACGGGCGTCGCCCGCGACGGCATCCTGCCGGGGTTGTACGGCTACGAGGCCGGCCAGGCGGCCGTCGGCGACATGCTCGCCTGGTTCGTGCGCACGCTCGGCGCCGGCGCAAGCCACGAGGCGCTCGAGGGCGAGGCGGCGGAGATCGAGCCAGGGGCGAGCGGGCTGATCGCGCTCGACTGGTTCAACGGCAACCGCACGATCCTCGCCGACGCCGATCTGACCGGGTCGATCGTCGGGCTGACGTTGCAGACGACGCCGGCCGAGATCTACCGGACGCTGCTGGAGTCGATCGCGTTCGGCAACCGCCGGATCATGGACAACTTCTCAGAGCACGACCTCGGGCTGGACCGGATCGTCGCGTGCGGCGGGATCGCCGAGCGCAGCCCGCTGACGATGCAGATCATCGCCGACGTCTCAGGCCGCGAGGTCGACGTGCCCGCCAGCGCCGAGGTGCCCGCCCGTGGCGCCGCGCTGTTCGGCGCCGTCGCCGCGGGAGCGTACGCCGACATCGGCTCGGCCGTGCAGGCGACCAGGCCCGCGGTCGCCAGGACCTACAGGCCCGAGCCCGGTGCCGTCGCCACATACGAGCGCGTGTACCCGATCTTCGCGGAGCTGCACGACCTGCTCGGGCGCTCGCACGCCGAGCTGCTGCATGAGCTCAAGCGCATCCGCGCCGAGAGGAGAGGTTCATGACCGGTCGACCGCGGATCGGGCTGCTGGGGATCATGCAGGAGCTCTACGACGACATGGTGCCTGGTATCACCGAGCGCCAAGCGGCGTATGCGGCCGAGGTCGCGGCGCGACTCGACGATGTCGCCGACGTGCGGTTCCTCCGGCCCGCGCGCAACCGCGAGGACATCGAGGCGATCACCCGCGAGCTCGTCGCCGGCGGCGTCGACGGGATCGCGATCGCGATGCTCACGTACGGGCCGGCGATGCGCACCGTCCGCGCGCTGCTGGACGCGCGCGTGCCGCTGCTGCTCGCCAACATCCAGCCGGAGCGCACGATCACCGCCGACTGGACGATGGACGACCTGACCTACAACCAGGGCATCCACGGCGCGCAGGACCAGGCCAACGCGCTCGTCCGTTCCGGCATCCCGTTCTCGGTCGTGACCGGCGACTGGCGCTCCGAGAAATTCGCCGCCCGTTTCGAAGACTGGGCGCGGGCCGCCCACGCCGTGACAACGATGCGCGAGGCCCGAGTCGCGCTGCTCGGCAACCCCATGAACGGGATGGGAGACATCCTCCCGGACCTCAACGCGCTCCTGCGCCGGCTCGGCGTGACGATCGTCGCCGAGGAGCTCGGCGGTCTGATCGAGCGCATCGACGCAGTCGGCGAAGACGCGGTCGACGCACAGCTGGCCCGCGACCGCGACCGCTTTGAGATCGACGGCGAGCTGCCGCGTGAGCGCCATGCATATGCAGCTCGCATCGAGCTGGCGATCCGCGCGCTGCTGCAGGAGGGCGGCTACGCCGGCTTCACGTTTCACTTCGACTCGCTCGGCGGCGACGGCCGCTTCCGCCAGCTGCCGCTGCTCGCTGCCTCGAACCTGATGGCCGACGGCTACGGGTTCGCGGCCGAGGGCGACGTCAACACCGCCTCGCTGATGTGTGCGGCGCAGGCGATGTCGGGCGACGGCGCGGCTCATTTCTCCGAGCTGTACGCGATGGACTGGGAGCTCGGCTCGGTGCTCGTCAGCCACATGGGCGAGGGCAACTGGCGGATCGCGCGTCGTGACCGCCCGGTCAGGCTGATCGACCGTCCGCTCGGGATCGGCCGGCTCGACAACCCGCCGACGCCGGTGTTCGCCGCGCAGCCCGGCCCGGCGACGACCGCGGCGCTCGTGCAGCTCGACGGTGAGCGGATGCGGCTCGTCGTGGGTTACGGCGAGGTGCTCGACACACCCGAGCTGCCGAAGGTCGAGATGCACCACTTCCATTTCCGGCCCGATGCCGGCATGGAGCCGTTCATGGATCGCTGGCTCGCGCTCGGGGCGCCCCATCACTTCGTCACCAACCTCGGCGACCACCGGGCGCGCTGGCGTGCGTTCGCCGAGCAGCTCGCGCTCGAGCACGTGGCGCTGTGACCACCGACACGGCACAGCTTCGCGAGCAGGCGCTCGAGGCCAACCTGGCGCTGCCGGAATACGGGCTGGTGACGCTGACCTGGGGCAACGCGAGCGCGATCGACCGCGACGCCGGGCTGGTCGCGATCAAACCCAGCGGTGTGCGGTACGACCGCCTGACGGCCTCGGACCTCGTCATCTGCGACCTCGACGGTGATGTCGTCGAGGGGTCGCGCCGGCCCTCGACCGACACCCCCACGCACTTGGCGCTGTACCGCGCCTTCGAGCAGGTCGGCGGCGTCGTCCACACCCACTCGACGTGGGCGACCGTGTGGGCGCAGGCGCAGCAACCGATCCCGCTGCTCGGCACCACCCACGCCGATCTGTCTCCGCACCCGATCCCGCTCACCCGCCGCTTGACCGAGGCCGAGATCGACGCCGGCTACGAGGAGGCCACCGGCGACGTGCTGATCGAGGCGGTGCGCGAACACGGTCCGGCCGAGATGCCGTGCGCACTCGTCCGCGGCCACGCGCCGTTCTGCTGGGGCGAGACGGCCGCGGCTGCGGTGCAGCACGCGGTCACGCTCGAGGAGGTGGCGCGGATGGCCCTGTTCACGAGAATCCTCGATGCCGAGTCCCCACCGCTGGCCGAGGCGGTGCGCGCCAAGCACTATGCGCGAAAGCACGGACCGCACGCCTACTACGGACAGCCCTGACGGTCCGGCCGGCGGCTCGCCGATGGTGACGGCGTTCGCGCCAGGTCGCGTCAACCTGATCGGCGAGCACACCGACTACAACGACGGGCTGGCGCTGCCGTTCGCGATCACCGCCGGGGTGACCGTGGCTGCCGGGCCGCCCGCGCGGCCCGACACGGTGACCGTGCGCGCGTCCGACCTGCATCAGCGCGACAGCTTCTCGCTCGTCGACCCTGGCCGTGCCCGCGGCTGGCGCGCGTTCGTGCGCGGCGCGGTGGCCGAGTTGCAGCGCGCCGGCCATGCGCTGACCGCGACCGACTTGACGATCTCAGGCGACGTGCCCCGAGGACGTGGGCTGTCGTCCTCTGCGGCGCTCGAGGTGTCGCTGTGCCTGGCGCTGCTCGGCGTCGCCGGCCTTCCGATCGGCGACCGCGTCGCGCTCGCGCGGATCTGCTCACGGATCGAGCGCGAATGGGTCGGCGCCCAGACCGGCCTGCTCGACCAGCTCGCGTCGCTGCAGAGCTCGGAGGACAACGCGCTGCGAATCGACTTCCGCACGCTCGAGTGCCGTGACGTGCCGCTGCGGCTCGGCCACCATCGCTTCGTCGCGGTCGACTCGGGCGAGGCCCGGTCATTGCAGAGCTCGGGCTACAACACGCGTCGTGAGGAGTGCGCCGAGGCCTGCCGTCTGCTCGGCATCGAGAGCCTGCGCGACGCCACGGTCGCCGACGCGGCGTCGCTGCCGGCGCCACTGAACCGCCGCGTCCGCCACGTGGTCTACGAGAACGTCCGCGTCGACGTCGCGGTCGCGGCCCTGATCGCCGGCGACATGGACCATCTCGGCGAGCTGATCAACGCGTCGCACGCCAGCCTCCGCGACGACTACGAGATCTCGACGCCGGCGGTCGACGCGACCGTCGCGCGCCTGCGCGAGCACGGCGCGCTCGGCGCCCGAATCGTCGGCGGCGGCTTCGGGGGCAGCGTGCTGGCGCTGCTCGCGCCCGGCGCGCCGCTGCCCAACGGGGCGATCGAGCTCATCCCCGGCCCGCCGGCCGGCCTGATCTGACGACGCCGAGCCGCGACCCTGGACGATTGTTCGCTCGCAGCACCTATAGGTGCGCTTGGTAACAACGCCGACGCGGGTGGGCGGCCGGCCGGCGGTTACTTGTGCGCGGCCGCGTTCAGCGGCACTCGCACCCGGAACTCCGTGTGGCCCGGCCGCGAGTTGACCGTCAGGCTGCCGTGATGGCGGTCGACGACGATCCGCCGCGCGGTGTCGAGCCCGAGGCCGGTGCCGCGGCCGACCTCCTTGGTCGTGAAGAACGGATCGAACACGCGGTCGCGGATCTCGGGCGGGATGCCCGGTCCGTCGTCGGCGATGTCGATCTCGGCGCAGTCGCCGTCGGCTCGGGTGACGATCGAGATGTGCCCGTCGGAGCCGAGCGCGTCGATCGCGTTGTCGAGCAGGTTGGTCCAGACCTGGTTGAGCTCAGCGCCATGGGCGGTGATCGTGCCCAGCGACTCGTCGTAGTCGCGGGTGATCTCGATCGTCGTCTTCTTGAGCTTGTGGCCGAGGATCGTGAGCGTGTTCTCGATCCCCTCGCGCACGTCGACCTCGACGATCTCGCCGCGGTCCATGTACGCGTACTGCTTGATTGCCTTGACCAGCTTCCCCATCCGGTCGGTCGAGTCGGCGAGCTCTGACGCCATGTGCCGCGCCGACAGCGACGCCGCGATCCAGCGCAGCGCCGAGGGCGTCACCGGTCCGGCCTTCTCGGCGACCTCCGCCACGAACGCGGCGTCGAGGCCGGCCGACGCGTAGGCCTCCGACATCGTCCACGGCTCGGCAACGCCGACCCGCTCCAGCGCATACTGCAGGTCGTCCTCGCGGTCGGCGGCGTCGAGCGCGTCCAGCGCCTTGCGGTTGACGCAGGACTGAAGCGCCCGCGTCTGCAGCGCCACCAGCTCGGCGGCCTGCTCGCGCTCGATCCCGGACTCGACGAACACCGCCGTCGAGCGGCTGAGGATCTCGAGCGCGTCGGCGAGGTCGGACGCGGTGCGCCGCGCCGCCGCAGCCGGGTTGTTGAGCTCGTGGGCGAGTCCGGCCGCCATCGTGCCCAGCGACGCCAGCCGCTCGCGGTTCTGCTCGCGCTGGGTCACCGCCTGCATCACCGGCCGCATCCGCGACATCACCTGCCGGAACACCGGCCGCTGGCCGACGACGAGGTCGGTGAACGGCTCCGGTGCGACGATCGCGTAGCGCGCCGGTCCGGTCGCTCGGAGCGTCAGGCCAGTGTTGAGATCGCCGGTCAACGTCTGGATCGCGCCGATCCAGGTCGGGGCGACCTGATCCGACAGCGGTTCCTCGCGCTCGCCGTCGCGCATCGTCCCGCGCAGCGTTCCCTCGAACAGGAGGATCGTCCCCAGCGACTCCTCGCCCTCGCGCGAGACGATGGCGCCGTCGCCGACCTCGTAGAGCTCAGCGGCGTCCGACCACGCCTGCAGCTGCTCGTCGTCGAGGCCGGCGAGCAGGTCGATCGTGCGCAGCTCGGCGATCGTCGGATGGCCGATCGGCGCCGGCGCGCGCTCCGCGCCGGAGGTGGGACGGCCGGTGTCGAGCGACGCCATCAGCCCTCCGCCAGGTACTGGTGGATCAGCGACACCGCCATCGAGCCCTCCCCGACCGCGCTGGCCACCCGCTTGATCGAGCGGGCGCGCACGTCGCCGGCGACGAACACGCCGGGAATGCTCGTCTCGAGCGTCATCGGCTCGCGCGACAGCTGCCAGCCGCGGTCGCGGACGTCGGGCCCGGCGAGGATGAAGCCGCGCTCGTCGCGGGCGACGACCCCGTCGAGCCAGTCGGTCCGCGGCGCCGCGCCGATGAACACGAAGCAGGCGTCGACGTCGAGCATCCGCTCGCCGTCGGGGCCCTCGATTCGAAGCTGCTCCAAGCGCTGCTCGGAGCCGAGCGCCTCGACCGCCTGGGTGCTGGTCAGCACCTCGATCTGCGGGATCTGTGCGATCTGCTCGATCAGGTAGTGCGACATCGATTTCGCGAGCGAGTCGGCGCGGACGAGCATCGTCACGCGCGACGCGTAGCGGGAGAAGTAGACCGCCGCCTGGCCCGCGGAATTCGCCCCGCCGATTACGACCACGTGCTGCTGTGAGCAGGACTTGGCCTCGGTCATCGCCGCGCCGTAGTAGACGCCGGTGCCGGTGAACCGTTCGAATCCGGGCGCCGGCATCTTGCGGTAGGCGACGCCGGAGGACACGAGCACGCTCGACGCGCTCAGCTCCTGACCGCCCGACAGCTGCACGATCCGGCCGGCGCCCTCGACCCGCAGCGCGACCGCGTCTGAGACCGTCAACAGCTCGGCGCCGAGCCGCCGCGCCTGGGTGGTGGCCCGCCGCGCCAGATCCGACCCCGACAGCCCCGTGGGAAAGCCGAGGTAGTTCTCGATCCGGCTCGACTGGCCCGCCTGCCCACCGGGCGCCTCGGACTCGACCATCACGGTCCGTAGTCCCTCCGACGCGCCGTACACGGCCGCGGCCAGGCCGGCTGGGCCGCCGCCGACGATCACGAGGTCGTAGTGATCGGCCGCCGGCGTCGCCGCGATCCCGATTCGCTCGGCGAGCTCGAGCACGCTCGGGCGCTCGAGCACCGAGCCGTCCTCCAGGAACACGACGGGCAGGCGGTCGTCGGGGACGCTCGCGACCTCCAACAGCTGCTTGGCCTCGACGTCGCGCTCGACGTCGAACCAGCGACCCGGCACGCGGTTGCGCGCCATGAAGTCGCGCAGGTCGTGGGTCTCGCGACTGAAGCGGTGCCCAACGATCCGCACGCCGCTGGAGGCGAGCATCGCCGTGCCCGACTGCCACGTCTGCAGCAGATCCTCGACGATCGGATACAGCTGCTCCTCGGGCGGGTCCCACGGCTTGAGCAGGTAGTAGTCGAGGTCGACGTCGTTGATCGCGGTGATCGCGGCCTGCGTATCGGCGTACGCGGTCAGCAGCGTGCGCTTGGCCTCCGGGTAGATCTTGCGCGCCCGCGTCAGGAACTCGGTCCCCTCCATCCCCGGCATCCGCTGGTCGGAGACCATCAGCGCGACGTCGTCGCCGCGGGCACGCATCTCCTTGAGCAGGTCGAGCGCGTCCGGGCCCGAGCCGGCGCGGACGATCCGGTAGTCGGCACCGAAGCGCCGCCGCAGGTCGCGCGAGACCGCGGCCAGCACCGCCGGCTCGTCGTCGATCGCGACGATCGCGGGCCGGCGCGAGCGCTCGGCGCCCTCGGCCGTGGCCGGCGCCTGCTCCTCGTTCTCGGAGACCGCCATCAGCGGTCGGATGCGGACGTGTTCACGGGAGCGGGCATCACTGCAGCATCGGCGACGGGGGGATCTGAGTCTGGCCGGTGACCTGCGGGAGGATCATCCCGACCTCGTCGACGAAGCACCAGCTCCACCGCTCGCCGGGCTCGAGTGAGCGGATCAGCGGATGGTCGGCCATCGCGGCGTGTGCGCTTGCGTGCTGGCCGGGCGAGTCGTCACAGCAGCCGACGTGCCCGCACTGCAGGCAGATCCGCAGGTGCAGCCAGACGCCGCCGTCGCGCAGGCAGTCCTCGCAGCCGTCGACCGATTCGGGGAGCTCGGTCAGCTCGATCGTGTTCAGGTGGGTGCAGGTCGGTTCCGGGGCGCTCATGGTGCCAGCATGACAAAGCCGTCAAATCGCATCCTGCGGGAAGGCGGACGATCCGCTCGTGACCGGCTCGCCGTGCGCGATCGAGTGGCCGTTTGCGCGCCACGCGGTGATCGCCTCGGGTTCGATCAGCACCTCGCATCGACTTCCTTGCAGCAGCCCGTCTCGCAGCGTCGTCCGGGCGGTCAGCTCGAGCCCGCCATCCAACCGCACGGTCACCTCCTGCCAGGCACCGAGATCGAGCGAGTCGATGACGGTCGCGCCGGTGCACGGAGCGTCCGGGTCCGCCGGCCGCGAATCCATCTCGGGCCGCACGCGCACATGCTCGGCCCGCACGCACCAGCTGACCGCGGCGCCCGGCTCGATCGCTCCCAGCTGCGCGTGAAGATCGGTTCCGTGCGAGCGCAGGGTCGTGGCCGAGACCACGTGTCCGCTGCGCAGGTTGTCGACGGCGAGCAGCTCGGCGACCTTCGGCGACGCCGGCCGCGCGAACACGTCCGGCCGCAGACCGCTCTGCAGGACGCGTCCGTCGGCGAGCACGATGATCTCGTCGGCCAGGAGCGCCGCCTCCTCGGCGTCGTGGGTGACGAGCACGGTTGGGACGCCGACCGTCCGCTGCAGGCGGCGCATCTGCCGGCGCAGGGCGTCGCGGACCGGCCGGTCGATCGCGGAGAACGGCTCGTCGAGGAGGATCAGGTCGGGCCTGGTCGCGAGTGCGCGGGCGAACGCCACGCGCTGGCGTTGGCCGCCCGAGAGCTGGTGCGGCAGCCGGTGCGCGAGCCCATCGAGGTCCAGGCGGTGCAGCCAGGTGGCGGCAAGCGCGGGGTCGGCGTCGACGGCGAACGTCAGCTGCCTCCACACGTCCAGATGGGGCAGCAGCGCGGCGTCCTGTGGCACCCACCCGATCCGCCGGTGCTCGGCCGCCAGCTCGTCGAGTCGGCGATCGCCGAGCGTCACGCGGCCGACGTCTGAGCCCTGCAGCCCCGCCAGGCAGCGCAGCGTCAACGACTTGCCCGCTCCCGACGCCCCGAGCACGGCGAGGTACGGCGTATGGCCGGCGTGCTGCAGTTCGAGCTCGAAGGCGCCAACGCGCGCGCGCAGGTCGAACGACACCGTCGCCGCCGTCCGCCACAACGGCTCCGGTCCGAGGTCGTCGAGGCTGATCGCGAGCGCGCCGTCGCGGCCGTCGGCATGCTCGCGTCCGGCGTCGCCTCCGGGAACGATCCCGCGCAGCGCGGCCGGGATCGGCGCGCGACGTCGGACCGACAGCAGCCTCACGGCGACGAGCATCGCCGCGGCGGTTCCGAGCGCCGCCCCCGTCGGGGCGAGCGTGCTCGGCACGCCGGTCGAGCTGAACTGCACGAACGTGAAGACGGGCAGCGAATACGGGTGGTACGCGAGGATCACGGTCGCGCCGAACTCACCGAACGCGCGCAGCCACGACAGCAGCATGCCGGCGCGGACGCCCGGCGCGGCGAGCGGCAGGCTCACGCGAAAGAACCGCGACAGGCCGCCGTGGCCGAGCGTCGCGGCGACGTCGAGCAGCGCGGGGTCGATCGCCGCGAACGCCGATCGCGCGGCGATCACCAGAAACGGCGCGGCCACGAATGTCTGCGCGAGCACGATGCCGGCGGCGGTGTCGGTCAGCCGTCCGCCGAACAGTCGCCCCACCCACGTATAGGGGCCGACGACATCGATCAGCAGGATCCCGCTCATCAGCGGCGGCAGCGCGAGCGGGAGCTGAACGATGATCCCGACCAGCTCCCACACCCAGCCGCGGCCGTGCGCGAGCGCCCACCCGAGCGGGACGCCGAGCAACGTGATGATCGCCATCGAGACCGTCGCCGTCGACGCCGAGATCCACAGCGCCGATCCCAACCCCGCGGTCGCCAGGCCGGAGTGGGCGCCGGACTCGAGGTGGATGAGGAACACGACCACCGGCGCAAGCAGGTACACGACCAGCAGCGCGCCCAGCGCCGCAAGCGGGCTGCGCAACGGCGAACGACGATGGTCCGGGCCGCGTTGGTGGCCGGCTTCGGCGGCGGGTCGGTCCCGCAGGCTCACGGTTCGGCGCTGAGCACGGACGTCACGCCGGACGGGACGCCGTGCCCGGTCGCGGACGGCCGCGCCGTGACCGACAACCCCGCGCGCCGCATCAGCGCGCGGCCGCGCGGCCCGAGGAGGAACCGCACGAACGCGACGGCGCCGGCCTCGTGCGGGGCGCGGTGCAGCACCGTGATCGTGTACGGAGCCGTCTCGTCGATCGGATCGAGGCCGACCGTGGGGATGTGCGACGCGCTCGCCTCGACGGTGTAGAAGAACGCCGCGTCGAGTTGGCCCGACTGCAGGCGGCCGACGAGGTCCTGCTCGGGGAAATAGTTGGACTGGTCGGTCGCGAGCGTGCGCAGCGCCGGCAGGTGGCGTTCGCTCCCGACCTCGTCCAGCGCCTTGACGGCGAGCACGCCCTTGGGGTCGAGCTTAGGATCGGTCAATCCCAGCCGGAAGCCTGGCTTGGTGACGACCTCGTACCACGGCTTGCTGCGCAGCGCCGCCGCGAACGTGCTGGACGGGTTGTAGCCGAGGACCAGCTTGGTGCTTGCGAACTGGGCGTACCAGGAGACCCAGTTGCCGTTGTCGGCGCCGCTCAGGGTCGCGTTGACCGACGGCGACGCGCTCAGGAACACGTCGCCTTGCCGTACCTTGCCCTTGATCTCCGACGCGAGGTCGGATGAGCCGGCGGGAAAGCCGACGAACGTGTCGCCCGTGGCGCGGTGAAACGCGGGGCCGACCGTCGTGTCCATCAGGTGCTCCAGCGACGCGGCGTACAGCACGTCGACCGATTCCGGCGACGAGGAGCCCGCGGCGGCGGTCGCGGCCGGCGACGACGCGGACGACGAGGACGGCGACGCTGTCGATGATGACCCGCAGCCGGCCAGGGCCAGGACTGCCGCGACCACGCAGACGCCACGGATCGGTATGGCGGGTCGCCGGCGCAACCACCGTCCAGCCATCAGCCGACTCCGCATCAACTCGCTCACCACGTCCTTCTCCGGGGTGCGTCACGCTAGCAAATGCATAGGTGCTGCCTAGCTTTGATCGCGTGTTGTCCGGCGTCTACCCAGGTACGGTCAAGTGATCACGCGAGCGGGGCGTGGCGCCCGCGCCGGCGCTCCTCTCCCCGGGGTCGTTCAGACCGCGGTGTTCTCGTCTGCGATCGCGAGCCGCAGCAGCGCGCGGTCGGAGGCGGTGCGGCCCGCGATCACGCACGTGTGGCCGTCGCGCACCCAGGTCACGTAGCGTCCCGAGCGCTCGCGACCAAACCAGTAGCGGACGCCGCCGCGGACGGTGCTGGGGCCGCCGCCGTTGGACAGCGAGCCGCCGGGTACGATCGAATAGCCGACGCGGGTGCCGTCCTGGGCACGGTAGTAGATCGTCACGATCTTGCGTTCGTGGACGACGTCTGAGCGGCTGCCGATCGCATGCCAGCCGCTGCGGTCCCCGTAGTACGGAAATGGGATCCCGTCGACCGACGCAGCGAGCAGGCGCGGGTGGGCGACGTCACGCGGCGGCGCCGGCGCCGTCGCCGGCGCCAGCGCGAGCTTCGCGGTTTGGTCGATGCTCGGTGCGCTCGTCCCGCCTCCGATGACGAACACGAGCGCCACGATCACGATCGCAAGCGCGGTCGCGGCCGGCAGGAACATCGTGTTGCGCCAGCGCGAGCCGCGCGCCCAGCGACGGCTGCGCGACCGCCGCCGGCGGGCGTGCTCGCGGTTTGGCTGCGCGGCCGCCGGATCGTCGTCCGCGACGGCATCGTCATCGGCGCGGGTTGCGCCGCTCGCCTCGTCGAGCATGCCGGCGACCCGCGCCCGCAGCGCCTCAGGTGCCGCGACGTCGACCGATCGCATCAGCGAGACCGCGCGCTCCTGCTCGGCCAGTCGCGCCCGCAGCTCCGGCGACGCCTCGGCACGCGCACGCAGCTGCTCCGCGGTGCCCTCGTGCAGGCTGCCGTCGGCCAGCTGCGTGAGCGCGAGCTCCGCGTCGGTCGGTTCTGGGGTGTCGCGTTCGCTCATCTGGTTATCCACCTGGTATGACGCCGCCGGCGCCGGATCCTTCCCGCGAGGGGGCGGATGGATCGGCGAACCGCTCGGCGATCCGCCGCCGCGCCCGGTACAGCCGCGTGGTGATCGTCGCCTCGGGCACGTCGAGCGCCGTCGCCGCCTCCCGGTATGACAACCCAAGTATGTCGATTGCGGCGAGCGCGAGCCGGAAATCCTCGGGCAGCTCGGAGACCGCGTCGAGGATCTCGTTGACCTCGGCCACTCGCTGGGGCGCCGGCGCCCGCGGGTCGGCGGGCGTCAGCTCCTCGGGCATCGTCGTCGTCCGCGGCCGCCGCGATGCGGTTCGCATCCGTGTGTAGAACGTGTTGCGCAGCGCCTGCATCAGGTAGGCACGCTCGCCCGCGCCCTCCGGAGCGTCGCCGCGAATCATCCGCGGACGCGACAGCACCTGCATGAACGTGTCCTGAACGAGATCCTCTGCGTCCTCGCGGGATCCGGTCAGCGCCCACGCCGCCCGGTACATGGGATCGATGTGCTGATGCAGCGTGCCTGGGTCCAGCCGGCGCACGGCCCAGAGCATGGCATGGCATCTCCCGTGACGGG
>DASUHF010000109.1:0-56592 GCA_036273655.1 Solirubrobacteraceae bacterium
CCCGGTCTCGACGTCGACCCGGAACGGCCGCGCCTTCGTGCGCGCAGGATCGAACCACGACTCGCCCGTCTCCAGGTCGTACTCCCATCCATGCCACGGGCACGCCAGGAAGCGGCGCTCGGGATCGAGCCTGAATTCCCCGGGGCGATCGGACTCGAGCGAGCCGAGGATGTCGCCCTTGCAGAGCTCCGCGCCGCGATGCGGGCAGCGGTTGAGGAACGCGTAGAACCGTCCGCTCACGTTGAAGATCCCGATCGAGCGCCCCTGGACGGTGACGATCAGGCGCTCCCCATCGGCGAGATCGGCGGCACGCGCGAGCACCACCTTCTCGCCCACGTCGCCGCGTCGTTCGTTTTCGCGTCCCGCGACCACTAGCGCAGCTCGATGTCGTTGAGCACCGGATCCTCGGCCCGCGCCACTTCGGTCTCGACGAGCGTCCCGCAGCCGGGGCAGGAGAACTCGCGGAATTGCAGCTCGGCGTCGATGAAGTGCGACGGGTCGTCGATCAGCGGCCCGGCGGCCGTGACGGGACGGTCGCGGCGGGCCAGCCCGTCCTTGTAGGGCGCGTGGCGCGCACCGACGTCGTGGCCGCACATGCGGCAGACGATACGGTCGCCCTCGACGATCAGCGTCTCGGTGAAGCGGACGCCGTCACGTTCGGAGATCGGGTTGGGCGGCGCCGCCCCGACCCGCTCGGCTCGGATCTCGGCACGGCGTGCCGCGGTGGCGTCATCGTCGACGGCGTCACCCGCGATCACGACGCCGTACAGCTCGCGCGCCGCCGGCACCGACACGTACCCGAGCGCCACGTCCTCGAGCACGCGCTCGGGCTCTCGCAGCAGTGGATCGCCGTAGCCGGCGCCGGCGCTCTGCAGGAACAGGTGCACGTCCTCGGGTCCCTGCCGGACCCCGGTCTCCCGAGGCTGCAGGCGGCGCAGCGTGCCGTTGATGTCATCGAGATCGAGCGGGATCTCACCGCGGCGCAGCTGCTCGTGGATGTCGGTCTCGCGCATCTGGCGCAGGATGTTGGTGTTGGCCGGAAAGCCGCCGAACAGCCCGGTCGCGATCGGCACCCCGACCCCGACTCCCGACGGGTTGTGGAACACCGCATCGGTGCCATGCGGCACGAACGCGGCACCCACCGAGTTGCCGCGCGCCCACCGGCCGACCCCCGCCGAGTCCGCGTATTCGCGACGGTAGAGGTAGAGGACCGGTCCTCCGAGCTCGAGCGTCTCGACGTCGGGAGCGCGGCCCTTGAGGTCGAAGATCAGGCCGCCGCTGGGCACGCCGTCCTTGGTCGCGAACGCGCCGATTGCGCCGCTCATCATCTCGAAGTTGATCGAGGCCCACATGTTGCCGTCGGCCGCGGTCGCGTGCATGCCGTCGACCGACGCGCCGTTCATGCCGGCGCTGGTGAAGATCTTCGAGCGCTGGGTTTCATCTGAGACCATCATCCGCCCGAGCGCGTTGCCGATCTGGCCGAGCTCGGCCATGATGATCGCGTTCGGCCCGTTGGACACCGACGCGGGGTATTCGGCCGTGCAGATCGTGCGCGGCACGACGGCCGAGAAGTCCATGCAGCGGATCAGCCCGCCGATCGCGTAGTAGAGGTCGGTGCAGAACGCGATCGCGAGCGCATTGATGACGCCGCTGCGCCAGCCCCCAAACGAGCAGTTGAGCGCGCCCGTCTGCGGTGCCGAGCCCTCGTTTGAGATGCTCAGGCGGCTGCCGGTCTTCTCGATCGCGAACCCGAGCTCGTACAGGCCGCGGTCGCCCGGCAGCGCGCACTCGACGTATCGCCGGTCGCGGAAGACGCCGTCGGGCAGGCGCTCGAGGCGCTCGCGGATGACCTGCTCGGAGTGGGAGATGATGCGCCGCATGACGCCCTTGACGACATCGGCGCCGTAGCGCTGCACGAGCGCCAGGATCGACTGCTTGGAGACGTTGTTGCCCGAGATCCCGGCGCGCAGATCGAGCGCCAGCAGGTGGGGCGCGCGCGACTGGCGCAGATAGATGTCGTGGATGTCGGAGCGGACCTCACCACGGTCGACGATCTTGATCGGCTGGATCGGGGTCGGCTCGTGGAAGATGTCGGGCGCGTCGGCGCAGAACGAGCCCGGGGTCGTGCCCCCGACGTCGGTCTGATGCATCGAGTTGGTGACCCAGCAGAAGATCCGGCCGTCGACGAACACCGGGCACAGGAGCGCCGCATCGTTCTGATGCGTGGCCCCGATGAAGGGGTCGTTGGAGATGAACATGTCCCCGTCGTGGATGCCGGGGTTCTCGGCGCGGTGCTCCAGCGTCCACTTGACCATCAGGTCCTGCGCGGAGGCGAGGAACTGGATGTACGGGCCGTAGAACAGGAACTCCGCGTCTTCGGTGAGGATCGCGGGGTTGAAATCATGGCCGTAGACGACGATCGGTCCACCCGAGGCGCGCAGGATCGTGTTGCCGTGCTCGACGTTGATGTTCCACAGCTTGTTGCGCACGACCTCGAAGGTGACGGGGTCGATCTCGGCGGCGGCATCGGTGTGGAACTCGACGGACGGACGCAGATCGGTGATCGCTTGCATCGTTGCCTCCTTCGTGCGCTAGCGGCGTGATCCGAGGTCGAGGACGAAGTTGCCGAGCGGGTCGACCCGCAGCGCGTCGCCGGGCCGGACCGGCACGGTCGTGGTCGGCAGCTCGATGACGGCCGGGCCCCGCAGCGACTGGCCGGCGGCGAGGTGGTCGGCGTGCACGATCGGCGTCTCCAGCGAGCCGACAGCAGCACCCCAGTGGACGGTGCGCGTGGTCGATCCGGACAGATCCAGGCTTCCGCCTGAGCCGTTGCTCGACGGCTGCGCCAGCGGAACGCGACCGGCGCGGCCGACCACCTCGACGCGGATCGCGGTCATCTCGACGCCCGCGTCCCGGTAGCCGGTGCCGGGCCCGTTGCGCGCCTCGTAGAGCGCGTCGAAGTCGGCCAGCACGCGCTCGATCGCCGCATCGTCGAGCCCGCTCGGCGCCGGCACCGAGAGCACGTGGACCTGCGCGCCGTAGCGCAAGTCCACAAACCGCCGGAAGCTGATCTCCTCGCGGGTCACGCCCATCGTCAGGATCGACTCGGTGCCGGCCCGCTCGAGCTCGGCGAACGCGTCCTCGAGCGCCGCCGCATCAAACGGCGCGCGGCCCGAGTAGAACTGCTCCAGCGGCAGCACGACGTCGCCCGACACCGCTCCGAACGCCGACCACAGGGACGCGACCTCACCGCGGGGGATGACCACGTACTTGACGCCGAGCTCGCCCGCGAACACGGGCGCATGCAGCGGGCCCGCGCCGCCGAAGGCGAACAGGACGAAGTCGCGCGGATCCATGCCGCGGCCGACCGTCAGCTGGCGGATCAGCTCGGCCATCTGCGTATCGACGATCCGCAGTGCGCCCTGCGCCGCCTCGACGACCGACAGCCCGAGCGGATCGGCGACGTGAGAGCGGACCGCGTCGACGGCGCGCTCGAGGTCGAGCCTGAGGCCTCCCGCGAGCGTGTGGGCCTCTGACAAGTAGCCGACGATCAGGTCGCAGTCGGTGACCGTCGGCAGCGTGCCGCCGCGGCCGTAGCATGCGGGCCCAGGCTGCGAGCCCGCGCTGTGTGGTCCGACGCGCAGCGTCCCGGTGCCCTCGTCGAGCCATACGATCGAGCCGCCGCCCGACCCGATCGACTGGATCTCGACGCTCGGCACCGCGTACTCGTACTGATCGATGATCCCAAGGCTCTGCTTGACGAGCTCGCCGTCGGCGACGACCGAGACGTCGAACGAGGTGCCACCCATGTCGCACGCGATCAGGTTTCGCTCCTGCAGGGCGGCGCCGAGCGTCTGGGACGCGACGGTGCCGCCGACCGGACCGGATCCGATCAGCCGGATCGGCGACTGGCGCGCCTCCTCGGGCGAGACGACGCCGCCCGAGCACTGCAGGATCGACAGCCGCGCCTGCTGGTTTCGCTGCGCGAGGTTGTTCTCGAGCCCGCCGACATAGCGCGACGTGGCGGGGCCGACGTAGGCGTTGATCGCGGTCGCGACCGTTCGGTTGTACTCGCCGATCCGCGCCGAGACCTCGCTGGAGATGCAGACGAACGCGTCGGGTGCGAGCTCGGCGACGATCTCTCGCGCTCGTCGCTCGTGCGCGTCGTTGACGAACGACCACAGAAAGCAGATCGCGAACGACTCCGCCCCCTCCTGCAGCAGCTCGGCGATTTGGTCGCGCAGCGCCACCTCGTCGAGCTCGACGAGCACGGCGCCGGAGGCGTCGATCCGCTCCGGAACGCCGCGGATCAGGCGCTTGGGGATGATCGGGGCGGGCTTTTCGAGCTCCTGGATCCGGGTAACCATCTCGTCGGGGATGCCGACGGTGTAGCCGTGCCCCTGCATGATGTGGATCGTGTCGCTGAAGCCGCGCGTGGTCAGCAGCGCGGTGGTCGCGCCCGCGTGCTGCACCATCACATTGGTCGCGACCGTCGTGCCGTGAACGATCCGCCGCAACTCGCCGACGTCAGCGCCGGCGTCGACCTGGGCCGCCGCCGAGACCGCGTCGATCGCGTCAAAGAAGCAGTCGCGCAGGTCGGCCGGGGTCGTGGGGACCTTCGCCACCGACACCTCGCCGCCGTCGGTCACCAGGACCGCGTCGGTGAAGGTGCCACCGATGTCGATGCCCACTTGGTACACGCGCTCTCCTCCGGATCGTTGTCGGCCGTCCGGCCACCTTTTCAGACTTACTGTCTGATGTTTATCTATCATGACCGTATCAGTCCGCCGAGCAACCATCGATGAGCGACCCCGTCACCGTGCCTCCGGCGCCGCGCTTCTCGGTCGTGCACACGGATGCGAGCGAGCGCATCGCGCACGAGATCGCCCGCTACATCGACCGCAACGGCCTCGGCCCTGGCGACCGAATCGGAACCGAGGCGGAACTGGCGCGCGAGTTCGGGGTCAGCCGCGCGACGCTCCGCGAAGGCGTCAGGCTGCTCGCCGGCTCACGCCTGACGCGGTCCTCCCAGGGCCGTGGCGGCGGCATCTTCGTCGCCAACACGCTCAACCAGAGCATGGGCCGGCACATGTCGGAGACGATCGCGATCATGCTCTCCAACAGCAATGGCGGCCTGCCGCAGATCATGGAGATGCGCCGCCTGCTCGAGAGCGCCGGCGCCGAGTTGGCGGCGTCGCGCGCGGACGCGGACGCGATCGCGGCACTGCATGACTCGGTCGAGAAGATGGCCGCGTGCGAGGTGCTCGACGACGCCTTCGCCGATGCCGACATCAGCTTTCATCAGATCATTTCGGCGGCGACCGGCAACGAGCTCCTGATCGCGTTGACCAGCTGGACCCAGGACGTGCTCGTCCCCACGCTGGTGGCGCGCCTACGTCCCGTCGTCGGCACCGACGAGATCGTCGACCAGCACCGCGCGGTCCTCCGTGCGATCCGGCGCCGCCGCCCGGCCGCCGCGGCGCGCGCGATGACCCAGCACATGCTCTACCTCGAGGAGTTGGTGCTCGCCCTCGATCCCGCCCCGGCCGGCACCTGACCGGCGACGACGAGGCGAGCGTGTCGGGTGTCAGCGCGAAGCGGCGGTCGGATCCAGACGCCACGCGAGCACCAGCCGCGTGGCCGCCAGGCCCAGGACTCCGGATTCGACGAACAGCGAGGCCAGCCCGAGCGTGTCGAGCCAGTTGCCGATGTCGGCGCTGTCGCCCGGCAGGCCGACGGCGCGGGTCAGCACGTAGCCCAGCAGCGGACCGGCGGCGAGCGCGGCCACACCCGTCCACGCCAGCGGCGACCGCCAGTGCAGCAGCAGCAGCGAGATCGGGACCGCGCCCGCCACGATCGCCATATACAGCCAGAAGATGTATCGGCTGTCAGAGTAGGTCCCGGCCGCGTCGAGGATGTGGATTACTGCGATCGCGGCCATGCCGAGCACGGCCAGCATCCGGGCCGATGACTCGCTGATCACGACCGGCGTAAACGGTTGTGCGGCCAGCGCGCGGCGGGCTGCAGGGTCGGCGTGATTCGTGGATGGGCTTGTCATGACGCTCACGGTCGCGGCTCCTGTAGTCGTCGGGACGGTCTGCACCCCATGCGCCAGTCGCGCGTGCTTCTGGCCGGTGCCTATCCACGCCAGACGCCGCGTCAGCGAGTTTCCTTCCCTGCGGTCGTAAGACCGCTCGGAACGTATGCGGGAGCTCAAGACACGAAGCCCCCCGTTTGCCAAACAACCATTTGGTTGGATACAGTGTCGATCTCGTCCCGCGCGGCCCGGATGTCCGCGGTAGGCGGTCCCGGGCGGCGTGTCGGCCATGGACGGAGAGGATGAACGTGACCAGCAGAGCCCAGAGCGCGACGATCACCGGCAACCCGGTCGCCGACCGTCTGGTCCCCTACCGGCCGTTTCGCAACTGGACCGGCAGCCAGGGGTGCGTCCCCGCGCACACGATGCATGCCGAGGCCGAGGCCGACGTCGTCAACACCGTCCGCTATGGGCTCGACGCCCGGCTGCAGGTGCGGCCGATCGGTAGCGGCCTGTCGTTCTCGGCCGTGCACCAGACCGGCGGCGTGCTGCTCGATCTCGACGGCCTCACCGGGATCACCGGCATCGACTCAGAGCGCCGCCGTGCCCGCGTGCTCGCCGGCACCAAGGTGTGGCAGCTGGTCGAGGCGCTCTGGGACGCGGGCTGGTCGCTGCCCCAGACGGGCATGCTCGACGCGCAGAGCATCGTCGGCGCGCTGTCGACCGGCACCCACGGCAGCGGCACCGGGCTGAG
The DNA here is from genome assembly GCA_036273655.1 of Solirubrobacteraceae bacterium. GTDB lineage: Bacteria > Actinomycetota > Thermoleophilia > Solirubrobacterales > Solirubrobacteraceae > Palsa-465. The sequence continues at coordinate 6,792 of DASUHF010000109.1, forward strand.
CTGCATGGCGTCCTACGTGCACTGGCTCCGGCTCGTCGACGGCTCCGGCGAGATCCGCGAGATCGGCGACGACGAGCCCGACCTGCTGCACGCCGCGCAGGTCAGCCTCGGGACGCTCGGGGTGATCACCGAGGTCGAGCTCGAGGTCGTGCCGCGTTTCTGGCTGGCCGAGGACGCGCGCTACGCGACCTGGGACGAGACGATGTCGCACTGGTCCGACGCCGCCGCCAACCGCCACTACGCGGTGATGTACTTCCCGCACGACGTGTCGGCCGATCTGTACAGCGTGCCGCGGCCCGACGGCCAGGCTGTCGCCGACCACGTCATGGAGCAGCGCTGGAACGCGGTCGAGTCAGCGAGCGACGACGAGCTCGTCGAGGAGTTCGGTCGTCGGCTGCAGCCGGCCTACAAGATCATGTCGCTCGGCGGCGGCACGATGCCGCTGCTCTATGAGGAGCAGGAGTACATGGTGCCCGCGGAGCGTGGCCAGGAGGCGGTGGCGGCGATGCGGTCGCTGTACCGCGAGCGCCATCCCGATCACCCGTATCCGCTCTACATCCGTTTCGTCGCAGGCGATCCGGCGCTCCTGTCGCCCTTTCACGAGCGCGACTCGATCGCGCTGTCATCGGGGTTCTCGACCGAGCAGGATCACTGGCCGCTGTTCACCGACATCGACCGGCTGCTGATCGACGAGTTCGACGCCCGGCCGCACTGGGGCAAGAACCACCTGATGACCCGCGAGCGCATGCAGCGCGCCTACCCGCGCTACGACGACTTCACCCGGATCCGGCGCGAACTGGACCCGAACGGGATCTTCCTCAACGACCACCTGCGCGCGCTCGTCGGCTGACGATGCGGCCGGTCTGGCTACCAGGCCCTGACGCGGCCGGGGACGAGCCGGATCGCCAGCGAGAACACGTCGTTGAAGCCGTCCGGCGATCCCCACGGCCCCTTGCGCATCCGGGTCTCGTACTTGGTCAGGTAGGCGGTCCAGCGGTCGCTCGGCATCCCGCCGACGATCTCGGCGATCGCCTCCATCGTCAGCACCCCGTCGCCGGTGACCGTGTTGCCGTCGAGGTTGAACGCCACCTTCGGGTTATTGCCGATATTGCGGACCTTCTGCGTCTTCGGCTCGCTCAGCAGGACGATGTCGTCGCCGTCGTAGTGAAACCAGACGTAGGAGCTCTGCGGCTGGCCGTCGGCTCGCACCGTGGTCAGCCAGGCGACTGGCGTGGAGCGCAACCGCTGCGCGGACGCGTCGTCGATCACGGCCGGGATCCTAGCCTCACGCCATGTGACGGTCAGCCGGCGCGCGAGGCCGGCCATCCGTACGTTGCCGAGCGAAACGGCGGCCACATGTCCTCCGCCGTCGGTACGTCGAGCTGCAGTACTTCAAAGCACGCCTGGCACCGCGTGACGATCCGCGGTCCGATGTAGTTGGCGATCGGGTAGCGGGCGACGTCACCTGAGCCACACGCCGGACAGGTCCGATCGACGGGAACCCGCGTCACCGTCAAAAACTGCTCGGCGGGATTGGGAAAGATCAGGCGTTCGACTCCCATCGGTCTCCTCGCTGGTTGCGCTGTTGGGCTTGGCTGCCGGCGATGCGTGGCTCGTTCACGGATCGACCGGCCGGCCGTTTGCGTTGAACTCGTCGATCCGCCGCGCGACCGGCCGCATCAGCCGCTCCATGTCGGCGCGCGTCAGCGGCCAGGGCCGCGGGATCGCGACGCGGTCGCGACTGTCGGGGCGCTGCTCGGCCAGCGTCCGGCGCCGGCTCTCGGTGGCGGTCCGGTCGACCAGGACCGTGCCATCGTCGTCGACGGCGAACACGACTCCGTACTCGCTGAACGCGGCTTCGGGGGAGACGACCTCGTCGAGCACGTCGGCCAGCACGAGCTCGGGATCGCGCTGCAGCGGATCACCCCAGCCACCGCCACCGCCCGACAGCACCCGCAGCGCATCGCCGGGGGCCAGCATCAGACCGGAGAACTTCGAGACGTCGTAGCGCGTGCCGTTGGTCAACGCCCCCTCCGGGTCAGGACGGCCGCGTTCGTCGTAGCAGCCGAACACCGGCTCGAAGTCGCAGACGGCCGTCACCCCGTTGAAGACGGGCGGCGGCGGGCCGCCGCCGGTCTCGATCGCCATCACGTAAGCCGCCATCCCGTGGCCGCCGCCCCCGTAGCCCGGTCCCCCCTTGCGAATCCGGTCGGCGACACATGTGATCTCGACTTCGGACAGTGCCTCGATCGTGACGAACGCGCCGGCGCCGCCGCGGTACTTGCCGACGCCGCCCGAATCGACGATGTAGGAGTGGTCCCAGAAGACGACCGGCGCCTCGCGCTCGACGTGCTCGTAGACGCTCTGGCGCACGACCCCGCCGGTCATCGGCGGCGACGAGAAGGCGATGCCGTCGCCGTCGGAGGTGCCGCCCCAGCCGATCCCCGGCAGGACGAACGTGCCGAACGGCGCCATGTTGCGGCCCGGGCGCCCGTCGAGACCCTGCAGCCCGAGGAACATCGACTGCCCGTTGTCGGGCGCCACCGCCGTCTCGGGCGGCACGGCCTCGTTGAGGGCCAGCAGCACGGCGCTCCACGTCCGCGACCCGATCGTCGCGTGGTCTGAGACGCTCGACGGGGGCAATGCGAACACGGCGCTGCCCGGCGGCATCAGCGCGTCATAGGCCCGCATCGCCCCGCCGTTGTAGAGGCTGTGGGGATCGAGCAGGTTCTTGACCGCGATGAACCCGCGCGACGCCTCGACCCAGCCGGTCACGCTGTTGCCGGCCGGCTGGCGCTCGCTGCCGGAGTAGTCGCACTCGATGCTGTCACCGCGGACCTTGATCGTCGCCTGCACGCGGATCGGCTCGGCGGTGATGCCGTCGTCATCCATGTAGTCGACGCCGGTGTAGTCGCCGTCGGGCACGCGCGCGATCGCGGCGCGGATGTTGGCCTCGGCGGCGTCGAGCGCGTAGAGACCCGCGGATCGAACCCGCTCGCGGCCTTCGCGCGCGCACAACTCCTGCAGAAGCCGATCGCCGACCACGACCGCGCCGTACAGCGCCCGGATATCGCCGAGGTTCAGCGACGCGACCCGCGTGGCCTCGAGGATCAGGTTGAACATTCCCCGCACGGGGACGTCCTCGGCGTACAGCAGGTTCGGCGGGATCCGGATCGACTCCTCGTACAGCGTCCGAGCCCCGGTCGGATAGCCGCCGGGGATCGGGCCGCCCATGTCGACCAGGTGCGAGTTGGTCTCGAGCATGAACATCAGCTCGCCGTCGACGAACACCCCGCGCATCACGCTGACGTCGGACTGGTGCACCGCGCCGCGCCATGGGTCGTTGTGGAAGATGACGTCGCCCGGGCGCAGGTTCTCCGCGCCCCACTCGTCCATCACGAAGTTGCACACGTGCTGCGAGCCGACGGCGTGGTGGGTGGGCGCGGTCTCGGCGACCGTCTCCCAGCCGGCCTCGGTGCGCATGCTGATCGACGACGCGCAGTCGACGATGTCGCGGACGACCGCCGAGAACGCGCTGCGCACGAGCGCCTGCTGCATCTGCACGCTCACCTGGTGCAGCGCGAACGCCAGGACCTCGGCCGAGGCGACGTCGAGCCCGTGGCGCTCGCGGCCGGCCGACTCCAGCTTCGATTGTGTGGCCATCAGCGCTCCTCCATCCGATCGGTCCAGGTCAGGGTCAGGTGGCCCTCGGGGTGGGCCTGCACGACGACGCCCGGAGGAACGGTCGCCGTCGCGTGCGGCTCGAGGATCACCGCCGGTCCGTCGATCGGGACGCCGACCGGCAGGTCGCGACGCTGGATGAACGGCGTCGGGCGCGCCTCGGCGCCCCACCACACCGGCGCCGTCTTCTGCGGCGCGCCGTCGCCACCGGCGCCGTCGGCGTCCGGCGCGTACTGATCCGTCGCGCCGCGGGACACGACGGCGGTCACCTCCAGTGCGGTGACGACGATCGGCAGCTCCGCCGACGAGCTCCCGGACCGCCGTTCGTAGAGCCGGTGGAACGCCCGCTCGATCTCCACCAGCGTCTCGGGACCGTAGGGACCAGGCGGCGCCGGATAGGCGTTGTCCCACGTCTGGCCGGCGTACATCCCCTTGTAGGCGCGGATCAGGCGCACGTCGTCGGTGGGCAGGCCCTGATCGGCGATCTGGTGGCGAGCGGCGTCCTCGAGCTCGACGAACGCGCCGTCGAGCTCCTCGGGCGTGTAGACGGCGAGCGGGCTCATCACCGCCGCCGACTCGGTCACCCGGACGTCGGCGACGGCGAGCCCGAATGCCGAGAACTGCCCGGGGTCGCGTGGAATGATGGCGGCGCGGAAGCTCAGCGCGCGCGCGACCTCGGCCGCCACGAGCGGACCTGCCGCGCCGCCGGCGACGAGCGCGTGGGTGCGCACGTCGAGCCCGCGGTAGGTGCTGATCGCCCTGATCGCCTCCGAGATGTGCGACACCGACAGCCGGTACGCGGCGTCGGCGAGCTCGTGCGGCTGCACTCCGGCAGCCTGCGCGACGGGCGCCAGCACGCGCTCGGAGGCGGCGGCGTCGAGCAGCATCCGGCCGCCGAAGAAGCATTCCGGCTGGATCAGCCCGAGCATCACGAACGCGTCGGTCAGCGCCGGTTCGGTCGCCCCGCGTCCGTAGCACGCCGGGCCGGGCACCGAGCCCGCCGACCGTGGGCCGACGGTCAGCGACCCGACGTCGTCGATCGCGATGATGCTGCCCGCGCCGGCGCCGATCGTGTTGATCTCGATCATCGGCAGGTAGAGGCTCAGCCCCCACTCGACGGGCCAGTGGTCGGTGTGCGTCGGGTGGCCGTCTCCGATCACGGCGACGTCGGTCGAGGTCCCGCCCATGTCGAGCGTGACGAGGTCTGCGCCGAGCGCGTCGCCGGCGGCGACGGCGTGGGCGACGCCGCCGACCGGGCCCGACAGCAGGTGTGTGACCGGAAAGCGCTTGGAGTGCTCGAGCGTCCCGACGCCGCCGTTCATGCCCATGATCCACACGGGCCCGGTCAGTCCGCTCTCGGACAGCCGCGCGTCGAGCCGGTTGAGGTAGTCGATCACGAGCGGGCCGGTGTAGGCGTCGAGGACGACCGTCGTCGTCCGCTCGGTCTCCTTGGCGAGCGGGTAGACGCGCGACGTCTGCACGTAGGCATCGGGGGCGAGCTCGCGCACGATCCGCTCGACCTCGTCCTCGTGGCGCGGATCGAGGTAGGAGTTCATCAGGCAGATCGCGAACGAGGTGACGCCGGCCGCGCACAGCTCCGCGACGGTCCGCCGCACCGCCTCCCGATCGATCGGCAGCCGCTCGGCGCCCTCCGCGTCGAGCCGTCCGGGGACCTCACGACGCAGCCGGCGCGGCACCAAGGGCCGCTGCTGGTGAGGGCGCTTCCAGTGCAGGTTGAACTGCTCCTCGTAGGGACGGTCCATGCGGCCGATGTCGAGCAGGTCGCGATAGCCCTGAGTGGCGAGCAGACCGACAGTCGCACCGTCGCGGGCGAGCACGGCGTTCAAGCCGGTCGTGTGCCCGTGGACGATCTCGGCGATCTCATGTACGGGCACGCCGGCGTCGGCGATCGCCTCGAGCGCGCCGTCCTCCTCGCGGCTCGGCCTGGTCAGCGCCTTGCCGACGCGGGCTTCACCGCTGCGCGGATCGATCGCGACCGCGTCCGTGAAGGTGCCGCCGATGTCGACGCCGACGATGAACCGGCCGCGCGGATTGCCGTTGCTTGCCATCTCTCCCTCACCGATGCAGTTGCATTCACCGTCTCGTCATGTCGCATTCGTCCTCCTCCTGAGGACGCCCGTGGCGGGGAACGCTCATAACGTCAGATAGTTTGACGAATCGGCGTGCAATCCGCGTCTCGGTGCTCTCGACCTCAGCACCGGCCGGCGCCCACGGGTTACCCGCCGTCGATCAACCCCCTGGAGGATTCGACAAACTGCTCCTGCGCCATGGTGCCGACGCCCGCGAGTCCTGAGCAACACTTTGGCGAGGGCTCCCCGTGCTCGGGAACCCCCGTCGGCCCGGCAGCGATGCGCCGCCGAAGACGCCCGAAAGGCATGAGGAGGAGACGATGGAAGTCGGCTTGCAGTTCATCTTTCAGAACACCCACGAGGGTCTCTCCGACGCGGAGATGATGCGCCGCGAAACCGAACTAGTGCTCCTGGCCGAGGAGGTCGGGATGGATTTCGCGCTGATGCCCGAGCATCACTTCGATCCGAACTACTCGATGATGCCCGACAACATGCAGTGGCTGTCGTACCTCGCCGGCAGGACCAGCCGCATCAAGTTGGGCACCGGCGCGATCATCCTGCCGTGGTGGCCGCACCCGACGCGTGTCGCCGAGAAGGTGTCGATGCTCGACGTGCTGCTCGGCGACCGCTTCCTGCTCGGCTTCGGGCGGGGGCTGGCCCGGCAGGAGTACGAGGCCTTCGGCATCGACATGAACGAGTCGCGCGATCGCTTCGACCAGGCCGCCGAGATCATCCTCGACATGCTCGACACCGGGATCGCCGAGTACGACACGCCCTACTTCAAGCAGACGCGGGCCGAGCTCCATCCCAAGCCCCGCGGCGGCTTCCGCGAGCGCGGCTTCTTCTCGGTGGCGATGACGCCGGATTCGGGCATCGCCGCCGCGAACCTGGGCGGCACGATGATGTCGTTCGTGCAGCTGCCCTGGGACCAGCATCACGCCGCCGTCGAGGCCTGGCGTGCTCGCTTCCGCGAGGTGCACCCCGACAAGGAGCCGGGCGCTCCGGTGTTCTCGGACTTCACCTACTGCCACAGGGATCCCGAGCAGGCGGAGACGATCGCGCGTGAGTATCTCTCCAAGTACTTCTTGACCGTCATCAAGCACTACGACTTCGACGGCAAGCACTGGGGAGATACCAAGGGCTACACGGCCTACCAGGCCGGAGCCGACGCGATCCGCGAGGCCGGACTCGATGCGGCGGCGGAAGGGTTCGTGCAGTCGCAGGCGTGGGGCACGCCCGAGCAGATCATCGAGGAGTGGACCAGGCGGGTCGAGATGACCGGCGAGCTGCGCCCGGCGATGGCGGTGTCCTACGCCGGCCTGCCATTCGAGCTGGCGCGCGACAGCCTCCGCCTGATCGCCGAGGAGGTCGTCCCGGAGCTGCGCAAGCTCGGCGTCAAGGCCGCGGTTGCGTGAGTCCTTGTCGCTCACGGGTCACACGAGCTCGCCCGCCGCGGCCTGCGCCGCCGCGGCGGCGATCTTCGGGACGCCGGTCTCGAGGGTTCCGAGGAACCGATCGGAGGTCGTGCCCGCGAGGAAGCGCCGGTAGCCGACCTCGAGCAGGATCGCCAGCTTCCACAGCGCCAGCGCCTGGTACCACGAGAGCCGCTCGAGGTCGGCGCCGGTCCGTCGCGCGAACTCGTCGGCCAGCTCGCGGCGGCTCGAGAATCCCGGCAGCGTTGTGACCGAGGACAGCCCGTGGAGCCGGTCGGACGACTCACCCGGGTCGTTCCACGTGGCCGTCAGATATCCGATGTCCGCGAGCGGGTCGCCGAGCGTCGCCATCTCCCAATCGAGGATCGCCAACAACCGCACGGGCGCGCGCGAGCAGAACAGCACGTTGTCGAGCTTGTAGTCGCCATGGACGAGCGTCACGCGGTCGGTCGCGGGGATCTCCGAACGCAGGCAGGCGGCGACCTCCTCGAGCGCCGGGATCGGGCGCGTCCGGTTACGTGTCCACTGGTCCTCCCAGAGGCGAAGCTGGCGGGCCAGATACGTCCTGCCGGCGGCGGGATCTCCGAGACCGAGTGAGCCGAGGTCGACGCCCTGCAGCTCGACGATCGCCTCGACGAGCTCTTGCCCCAACTGCCGGCGATGCTGCGCACCGTCCAGCGCCTCGGGTACTCGGTCTGAGACGACGACTCCGTCGAGTGCCTCCATCAGGTAGAACGGCGCGCCGATCACCCGCGCGTCGCGACACGCGAGCAAGGGCGCCGGGATCCGCACGGCATGCGGGCGCAGTGCGGCCAGGAACCGGTATTCGCGAAGGACATCGTGGGCTCCGGACTCGAACGGCGGGCGAGGTGGGCGGCGCAGGATGCAGCGCAGGCTGCCCGTGGACACGAAGAAGGTCGCGTTGGAATGCCCGGCGTCGACGCGCGTGACCTCCGGGAGCGCGTCGGAGCGCAACAGCGCACCCAGCCCCTCGCGGACGATCAGCGGTGGCGCGGCGAGGCGGCGAGCCTGCTCCCAGGTGTCGACGACGTCGAGGAGCGGCCCACCGCCGATCGTTGGCGACGGCAGTCCCATGTCGGCCAGATTGACCGCAAGCGCTCGGTGACGCTGCCGCAACGCGGCGCGGGCTTGTGGGCGCGCACAAGCTGTCGGCTCCGCCAAATCGGAGCCGCCGAGCCGATGCCGATAGACATTCAGCGATGCAACGTGTGTGGATCGTCACCGGTGCCTCGCGCGGGATCGGCGAGGCGATCGCGGCGAAGGCCGCCGCGGGGGGCGACGCCGTCGCGTGCGTTGCTCGCAGCCCGTCGGGTCGGCCGTGGGCGGCGGGTGCGCGGGTGCTCGAGCTGGCCGAGGATCTCACCGCCGAGCACGCGGGGGAGCGCGTCGTCGCCGCCGCCCTGGAGGCGTTCGGGCGCATCGACGTCGTCGTCAACAACGCGGGCCTGCATCGCGGCGGACGGATCGAGACGCTGCTCGATGAGGACTTCGAACGTGTCCTGGCGACCAACCTGCGCGCCCCGTTGCGGCTCTGCCGCGCGGCGGCGCCCCACCTCCGAGCCGGTGGCGCGATCGTCAACATCGGTGCCGTGGTCGGGCTGCGAGGGTTCCCGGGCGACAGCGCCTACGGCTCCTCGAAGGCGGGCGTGGCGGGCCTCACCCGGGTGCTTGCGATCGAGCTCGCGCGGCGCGGGGTGACGGTCAACTGCGTGATCCCCGGCTTCACCGAGACCGAGATGACCGCCGCGGTCGACGAGCGCGCGCGGAAGCGGCTGCGCGAGCGGATCCCCCTCGGACGGCCGTGTACGCCCGAGGAGGTGGCCGATGTCGTGCACTGGGTCGCCGGGTCGCCGTCGATGACCGGGGCGCTGATCCCGGTCGACGGCGGGCTCATGGCCGCGCTCGGCTCCTGACGCTGAGCCGGGTCGCGGCGCGGCGCGAAGATCAATCCAGCCCGGCGAACCAGGCCGCCTCGGCCAGCAGTCGCGGCACATCGTGCTCGAGGCCGCGCGCGTACTCGCTGTGCAGCTGGCCGTTGGCGAACTGCAGGTGAGCGGCCTCGACGATCGCCGCCAGCTTCCAGAAGGCGAGCGCCATGTAGAAGTCGAGGCGCTCCAAGGAGCGGCCGCTGCGCCGCTCGTAGCGGCGCCGCAGGTCGTCTCGCGTCGGGGCGCCGGTACCGCGACTGAATCCCTGGATACGCGGCATCGCCAGCGGCTGCCGGCGATCCGAGCCCCAGAACGCCAGCATCAGGCCAACGTCCAGCAGCGGATCGCCGATCGTCGACATCTCCCAGTCGATCACCGCGAGCAGGGTCGCCGGGGCGCCGCGGCTGAACAGGCAGTTGTCCACGTGGAAGTCGCCGTGCAGAATGCCCGGCTCGACGTCGGGCGGGCGGTGCTCGGCGAGCCAGTCGGCGACGCGATCGAGGTCGGCGAGCTCGCGATGCCGGTAGCGCTCGTACTGCGTGCGCCAGCGCGGCACCTGGCGGGAGAGGAAGTCCGCGGGCCGCCCGAAGTCCTCCAGGCCCAGCTCGCGCCACGGCAGCGAATGCAGGTCCGCCAGCGCGTCGAGCGCCTGCTCGCCGACCGAGCCGGCGGCCTCGGCGGGGTAGCCGGGTGGCACCACGTCGGTGATCGAGACGCCGTCGATGAACTCCATGAGGATCGCGGGCCCGACGCCGTCGCCGTGATCGCCCGTGACGGCGAGTGGCCTCGGCACCGGCACGTGCGTATCCATCAGCGCGACGAGGATCCGGTACTCGCGGTCCAGCGCGTGCGCGCTGGGATCGATCGCGGCGGATGGGGGTCGGCGCAGCAGGCGCCGGCCGTGCGCGCCGGTCACGAGCGCGCTGTCGTTGGAGTTCCCGCCACGCAGCGGCGCGACGGTGAACGGTCCGGGATCCTCGGTCACACGCTCGAGCCACCGCTGCATGCCGGCGGCGCCCGCGCCTGGGTCTCCGGGCGCGTCGACTGTGCTCATGATGGCCATCGTGACGAGCGACGCGGGGCCGCGTCGCACCGTCCCGCCTCCGGGCTGGAGGTCCCTCCAAACCCGGCTGCGCGGGCGCGGCCGTCGCCACGTCGGTGCTCTACGGTCTGACGATCGCGTGGGACTTCGAAACCGAGCCGGAGTTCGAGCGCCAGCTCGAGTGGATGCGGGAGTTCGTGCGCGACAAGATCTATCCGCTCGAGACGCTCGAGCTCGACCACGCGACCTTCCGGCGGATCGCTGCGCCGCTTCGCGACCAGGTCAAGGAGCGCGGCCTGTGGGCCGCACATCTCGGCCCGGAGCTCGGTGGCCAGGGCTTCGGTCAGGTCAAGCTCGGCTTGATGCACGAGATCCTCGGCGCCTGCGAGTTCGCCCCTCCGGTCTTCGGCAACCAGGCGCCTGACTCGGGCAATGCCGAGTTGCTCGCGATCGCCGCCACCCCCGAGCAGCGAGAGCGCTGGCTCGAGCCGCTGCTCGACGGCCGGCTGCTCAGCGCCTTCTCGATGACCGAGCAGGGGACCGGCTCGGACCCGACACAGTTTCAGACGACAGCCCGGCTCGACGGCGACGAGTGGGTGATCAACGGTCGCAAGTGGTTCATCTCCAACGCCGACCGCAGCGACTTTCACCTGGTGATGGCCGTGACCGACCCGGACGCCGACCGACCTCGACGCGCATCGATGATCATCGTCCCGTCGGACACTCCTGGGATCGATCTGCGCGCGATCGGGTCGATGAACGATCCCTACCCGGTGCCCTCGATGCACACCCAGGCCGAGGTGTCCTACGTCGATGTGCGAGTCGGGCGAGAGAACCTGCTCGGGGCGCGGGGCCAGGCGTTCGCGCTGGCGCAACGCCGACTCGGGCCGGGCCGGATCCATCACTGCATGCGGTGGGTCGGCGTCTGCCGCCGGGCGTTCGATGCGCTCTGCGAGCGAGCGGTGAGCCGCTCCACCCATGGCAGCTCGCTGTCCGATCGCCAGACCGTGCAGAACTGGGTCGCCGACTCGGCCGCCGCGATCGAGTCGGCCCGGCTCCTGACGCTGTATGCGGCGTGGAAGATCGACCGCCTCGGGGTCGATGCGGCGAGGACCGAGATCGCGATGATCAAGTACCACGGGGCGCCGGTGATGCACGACGTGATCGACCGTGCGATCCAGATCTACGGATCGCTCGGCTACTCGACCGATCTGCCGCTGGAGCATCTCTATCGCTGGGCGCGTGCGGCGCGCATCTATGACGGCCCAGACGAGGTTCACCGCACGACCGTCGCGCGCCGGATCCTGCGCCGCTACGAACCGCGAGACGTACCCAGCGAGCACATCCCTACCCGGCGCGCGGCAGCGCTGCAGCAGTACGGCCGGCTGCTCGATCCCGGCGCGGTCTGACTGGTCGCCCGTCGGCGTCGCGGCTCACGCCGGCGATGGCGCCGCGGCCGGATCGGCGGCGAACGACAACAGCGCGGCGTTGAAGCGCTCGCGTTCCTCGATGAACGGCGCGTGACCGGAGTCGGCGAAGCGCAGCAGGCGCGCGTTGGGGAGCAGCTCCGCGCAGCGAGCCGCGACCGCGGGATCGACGATGACGTCGTGGTCGCCGCTGCACACCAGCGTGGGGATCTCGACCGACGGCAAGGCGTCACGGTGATCGATCTGCCCGAGCTCGCCGAGGCCGGCGTCGGCCCGCGGGCTGGCCTGCATGAAGATCTGCCACATCCACTGCTCGGTCGGGGCACCGACCTCGGCGTGGCAGACCGCCTGGGCGAGCCCGTGCAGGAACTCCGGCCGGTTGTCGCGCAAGGTCTGGAGCGTCTGGTCCATGATCTCCTGAGTACCGCCGTGGGGAAAGCCGTCCGCCTGCAGATACCGCGGAGTCGGCGGGCCGACGAGCACCATGGCGCCGAACCTCGAACCGCCGTCGATCGCCGCCTGGGCCACGACCGCCGCGCCGAAGGACCAGCCGACGACGACCGGATCGCTGACCCCGGTCTCCTCGATCAGCGCCAGCACGTCGTTGGCCGCGGCGGCAGGGGAGGTGTCGTCGAAGTCCTTGTCCGAGGAGCCGCAACAACGCTGGTCAAACGAGACCACGTCGTGCCCGGCCTCGAGCAGCGCGGGAAGCGTGAGGTCCCAGACGCGGCAGCTCATCCCCCACCCGTGCACGAGCACGATCGTCCGGCCGCTGCCGCCGTGGCGCTCGTAGTAGATGGTCTTCGGTCCCTCGACGGCGAGTCTTGACATGTGTGCTCCTGGTCAGGCGGGATTGCGGTCAGGCGGTCGGCGCCGGCGCGTCGACGGTGGCGGCCAGTCTCGGGGCGACCTGGTCAGCGAAATACTCGATCCGCCGCGTGCCGCTCTCCACGGACTCGCCGGGCAGCTGGGCCCAGAAGTAGATGTCGCGGATCTGGGGATGCGCCCGCATCAGCGCACCGAGCTCGGCCACGGCGGTGGGCCCGTCCCACAGCTGATAGGCACCGCCGGCGACGATCGCGTCGCGGTCGGGGAAGCGAGGGACCTGGTCGGGCGGGCCAAACGCGCCCCACGTGATGTACTCGTTGAGCTGGTAGAGCGCGTGATCGCCGATCCGCGCCCACGTCGCCTCGGGATCCTCATCGATGATCACCCACTGCCCGGCGTGGACCTGCGCCTGCGCCGGGTCTTTGCCGACCTGCTGTATCGCCTCGAGGTATTGCGGGATGTGGGCGTTCTGGGTGCTGAGAAAGCCGTCGCCAAGCCTGGCTGCGCGCTCGATTCCCGGCTCGGTCATCGCGCCGATCAGCAACCGCGGCGGGCGTGTGGGCAGCGGCGCCATGCGCACGTCCGGGAGCGAGAAGCGCTTCCCGGCACAATGCATCGACTCCCCGGCCCACGCCCGCCGGATGATCTCGATGCCCTCCTCCATCAGGCTCGGACGGTGGCTCACGCGGCGCTTGAAGGCCTCGAACTCGAGCTGCCGGTAGCCGACTCCGATCCCGAGGTCGAACCTGCCGCCGCTCAGGATCGCGAGCGCCGCGGCGTCCTCTGCAATGCGCACCGGATCGGCGAGCGGCAGCAGCATCAGGCTGGTGCTCAGCAACATCTCGCGCGTGCGCGCGGCGACCGTGCCGAGGATCACGAGCGGCGAGGGCGTGTAGCCATCGGCCACGAAGTGATGCTCGGTCAACCACACCGAGCCAAAGCCGAGCTCCTCGGCATAGGCGATCTGGTCCAGGACCTCGGCGTAGAACGACTCGTGCGAACGGCCGGCCGCGGACGGATTGCGGAAGTCGTACCAGAGCCCGAAGCGGACCGGGCCCCCGCCGCCGTCGCTCATCGGTGAAGCTCCTCCGGATGCATACGCCCGCCGCTCATCTGCTACCTCCTCCTCGTCATCGGGGCCGGCGATCGTGACGCTAACCAGCGGCGCGTCGAGGCCCGGGGCGGTGGCGCCGGACGCTCGTAGATTCCTCCAAGCGCACGCTCAGCCACACGCCGGCTCCTGCTCTGCGCGCTGCAGCTGACGATGCTCGGCCCGCAGGCGCCGCTTGTCGAACTTGCCGACGCTGGTCTTCGGGATCTCGGACACGAACGCCCAGTGCTCGGGCAGCCACCAGCGTGCGACCTTGTCCTCCAGGAAGGCGCGCACGTCCGCCGGCTGCACGTCGGTCCCGGGGCGCCGTACGACGCAGGCCATCGGTCGTTCGTCCCAGCGTGGGTCGGGGATCCCGATCACGGCCGCCTCGATCACGTCCGGGTGCGCCATGATCAGGTTCTCGAGCTCGACCGAGGAGATCCACTCCCCGCCTGACTTGATCACGTCCTTGGTGCGATCGGTCAGCTGCACGTATCCGCGGTCGTCGCCGTACCCGACGTCACCGGTCCGCAGCCAGCCGTCGTGGAACTTCTCGGGCGCGGGATCGAGGTGGTAGGTGCCGGTCACCCACGGCCCCCGCACCTCGATCTCGCCGACCGACCGCCCGTCCCATGGCAACTCGGCGCCGTGCTCGTCGACGATGCGCATCTGGACGCCGGCGACCGGACGGCCGGACTTGGCGCGCCACATGGTGTCCTCGGCCTCCGGCGCGCCCTTCGGCGGCGCGGCCAGCGCGGCCAGGGGGCTCGTCTCGGTCATCCCCCAGCCCTGCAGGACGGGCACGCTGAACCGGTCACGGTAGGCGTCGATCAGCGCCGCGGGCACCGCCGAGCCGCCGCAGACCGCCATTCGCAGGCTCGACAGGTCAAGCGCGTGCTCGCGCCCGTACTGCAGCAGGTCGTTGAGCAGCGTCGGCACCCCGGCCGTGAACGTGGGACGCTGCTCGTGGATCATCCTCGCCACAGACGCGGGGTCGAGCGTCGGACCTGGCATGACCAGGTCCGCGCCCGCCATCCAGGCCGCGTACGGCAGTCCCCACGCGTTGGCGTGGAACATCGGGACGATCAACAGGATGCGGTCGCTCTCGCCCACGCCGAACGTGTTCGACGTGCACGCCGCCATCGAGTGCACGAACGTGGAGCGGTGCCCGTAGGCGACTCCCCTCGGGTGCCCGGTGGTCCCGCTCGTGTAGCAGAGCGCGGCGGCGGCTCGCTCGTCGAGCTCCGGCCATGCCGGCGCCGTCCCGACCGCGGCGAGGAACTCCGCCAGCGCGATGCCACGCGGGCCGAAGGCCGCCGGGCCGCCGTCGCCGTCGGCGACCACGACGAAGCGCTCCACCGCTCTGAGGTCGTCGGCGACCTCGGCGAGCAGGGGCACCAGGGACGCGTCCACCAGGACGAATCGATCGCCGGCGTGATCGATGACATAACGCAGCTGCGCGGGCGAGAGCCGAGGATTGACCGTGTGCAGAACGCCGCCCGCGCAAGGGACTGCGAGATATGCGGCGAGATGGACGTCGGTGTTCCAGCACAGCGTGCCCACGCGATCGCCGATTCGCAGGCCGGCGGCCTGCAGCCCGGCCGTCAACCGGTCGGCGGTGGTCGCGACCTGACCGAAGCTCGAGCGCCCGGCCGCTCCGTCGCGGTAGGTGATGACCTCGCTGCCCGAGTACAGCTGACGACCGTGGCTGAAGATGACCGCCGTCGTCAGCGGGAAATCCGGCATCGTGCTGAGCATCCCGGACACATCTTGACGCTCGGCAGCGGCCGCGCCCCGGCGTTGGCTCGGCGCTCTGTAGCAGCCGACAAGCCTCGAGCCCGGGCATGAAACGTGCGCATATCGGCGTTTTGATGCCCGGCTCTTCGGCGGACGCAGGTCGGCCGGCGGCGCTTGGAGAGGATGCTTTGGAGAACCCGACAACCGCCGGTATGCTCGGCGCGGAGAGGGGGCGGCGCCCGCGGCTCGGGCGCCCGAGACGTCCCTGTCGGGAAAGGAGAGAGCGGATGGCTTGCGGTGCCTGAATCGGGGCGGGCGGTCGGCGACACGGGCCCGGACGTCGTCGGCGCATTCAGCGAGGTCGCGGCCGCCATCAACGATGGCATCGAGCTCGATCCGCTGCTGCATCTGATCGCCGAGAAGGTCTGCCTGCTGCTGTCGGTGCGTCGTTGCAGCGTGTATCTCAAGGACGGCTCGAGCAGCGTCTTCCGAGGCCAGGTCGCACACTCCAACGGCGATATCGACATGGCGATCAAACGGTTGACCGCGGGCATCGAGTCCGACGGCTTCACCCGTGAGATCGTCGCCACCCACCGGCCGGTGCTGATCTCCCACGCGCAATCGGACCCCCGGCCGGTGCGCGCCGCAATGGTCGCGTTCAACGTCCACGCGATGCTCGGAGTGCCGATGGTGCTGCGGGGGGCGGTGACCGGCCTGCTGTTCTTAGACAACGAAGACGTTCCGCACGAGTACACGGAGGCCGAGCAGGAGCTCAGCCTCACGTTCGCCGGCCTGGCCGCGATCGCGATCTCGCAGGCGAAGCTGACCTCGGAGCTGCGGGCAACGCTGAGCACTGCGGCGCAGCAGAACACCGCCCTGCGCCGCGCGGCAGCGATCGAGGACCAACTCACCGAGCTGCTTCTGGGCGGGGCCAACCTGGGAGCGATCGCAGCGGCGATCTCCGAGATGACGGCGAAGGCATGCGCGATCCACGACGCCGAGCATCGCCTGCTCGCATCCGCCCCGGACGACGACGGCCGGGCCGCGCGGCTGTTCGCCGCCGACTGCCGCGCCGATCCAGCCGTCCAGGAGGCGCTGGAGGCACTGGACGCGCGCCGTCCGAGCGTGATCGGGCCGATGCCGTCGACCGGCCTGCACGGCCGTTTCCTGGTCGCGCGCGTTCGCGCCGGCGGCGACGACTGGGGGTATCTCGTGCTGGCCGAGTCCGGCGGGCGGTTCGGCGCTCGCGACATGATCGTGGCACGGCGCACCGCCGCGCTGATCGCGCTCGAGCTGAGCGGAAAGCGCCGCGCCGCCGAGGCCGAGAGCTACGCGATCGAGGCGCTGGGGCGGGACCTGCTGCACGGCTCCGACGATCCCGGCTCGCTGACGCGGCGCGCCGACTATCACGGGCTCCCCCTGGGGCAGGCGCACCTGGCCGTGCTGCTCTCGCTGCGGGAGGGTCAGACCCACGGCCGCCTGTCGAGCGCCGCGGTGGGCGCGGCCTTCGAACGCGCCGCGCCCGACCTGCGCGCCTTCGTCACCTCGGTGGACCGCGGTGCCGCGGTGATCCTCGACGCCCCGGCCGAGCCCAACCGCGCGCAGTCGATCGATCGCGCCAAGGCGATCGTGAGCGAGGTGATCCGCGCGCTGGCGCCCGACGGCTCGGTCATCGGCGGGATCTCGGCGGTGTGCCGGTCCGCGGCGGACTATCCGGGGGCGTATGAGCAGACGCGCCAGATCACGCGCGCGATCTCCACCTTCGGCAACCCGGACCGCATCCACGTGCTTGCCGCCGACGACCTCGGCGCCGGCCGGTTGCTGCTCTCCGCCGCCGACCAGAGCGAGGCGGACCGTTTCGTCCGGGACACGCTCGGCAGCCTGCTCGATCGCCGCGACCCCGGCATCAAGGACCTGTTCGACACCCTCGAGGCGTTCATCACCTGCTCCCGGAGCGTGCGCCGAGCGGCGGAGTCGCTCGACGTCCACGAGAACACGATCCGCTACCGGCTCGCTCGGATCGCCGAGATCTCCGGACTGGACGTCGCGGTGAGCGGCGATGACCAGTTCGCCGCGCAGCTGGCACTGTTGATTCTGCGCCTGGAAGGCCGCCTGCCGGGGGGCGAGCTGTCCGACCTTGTGGCGCTCCCCAATGCCGCACACGGAGTGACCGGCAGCGAAACCGCGCGGAGCCTAGCCTCGCGCGCACGTAACTGACGATCCGCAGCGGAAAGGATGTGCCATGGCCCGGTTCGACGGCAAGGTGGCGATCATCAGCGGTGCCGTCCAGGGCATTGGCCAAGCGTGCGCGCAGCGCGTGGCCTCGGAGGGCGCGAAGGTGGTGGTCGCCGACCGGCAGGACGGGACGACCACGGTCGACCAGATCCGTGCCGACGGCGGCGAGGCGATCCAGGTCGTGATGGACGTCCGCCGCCGCGAGGACTGGCAGCGAACGGTGCAGGAGACGCTCTCCACCTACGGCACGATCGACCTGCTCGGAAACGTCGCCGGGGTGGTCAACATGTTCTCCGAGGACTCGGTGCTCGGGCTGACCGACGAGGGGTGGGACAGCGTCATCGACACCGACCTGCGCGGCGTGTGGTTGGGCATGCAGGCGGTGATCCCGACCATGCAGGAGCGGGGCGGCGGCCGCATCGTCAACATCTCGAGCCTCGCGGCGCTCGCCGGCATGGAGGGCCTGGCGGCCTATTCCGCGGCGAAGGGCGGGGTGATCGGCCTGACCCAGCAGGCGGCGTACACCTACGCCAAGGACAACGTGCTCATCAACGCCATCGCCCCGGGCACGATCGACACCCCGATCCTCGCCGACATCACGCCCGAGATGCGCCAGCAGAACGCCAATTCGCATCTGATCAAGCGTCTCGGCCGCCCCGAGGAGATCGCGGGGATGATGGCCTACCTGTTCTCCGCCGACGGCAGCTTTGCCACCGGCCTGACCTATCCGGTCGACGGCGGCTGGTCGGTCAACGGCCTCTGTCACTGAGTCGCCGGTGCGCTGACGCAGCGCCGACGCTAGGAGTCATCGGCGGCGCGCGGACGCGACGAGGCGTCGAAGACGACCACCGGATCGGCGTCCTGCGCGCCGGCGAGCTCGTCGAGCCCGTCGAGCATCGAACGCAGGCCCGGGTACAGCTCGATGAGCGCCGCGACCTCCTCCTCGCTCGCCGGGAAGCGCTCGGCGGCGAGGTACGCGCGGACGGCGGCCTCGGCGTCAGACACGGGCGAGCTCCTCGGGCATCGCGCGCAGGTGCCAGTCGGTCACGCGCTGGTAGGCGTCGGCGGCGTGCACCACGGCCGCCTCGTCGAACGGACGGCCGGCGATCTGCAGGCCGAACGGCAGGCCCACGTCGTCGGTGCCCATCGGGATCGAGATCGCCGGGTTCCCGGCGCCGCTCCAGTAGATCGTGTAGAGCGTCGCCTGCAGCCCGGCGAGGTCGAAGCCGTCCACGAGCGGCGCCGAGGTCGAGGTGCTCGGCGAGACCACGAGGTCGACACGATCG
Source organism: Solirubrobacteraceae bacterium (assembly GCA_036273655.1). GTDB lineage: Bacteria > Actinomycetota > Thermoleophilia > Solirubrobacterales > Solirubrobacteraceae > Palsa-465. The sequence continues at coordinate 25,593 of DASUHF010000109.1, forward strand.
AACATCTGGTCGACCCGGGCGCGGACGACGGTGCGCGCCTTCTGCGCGGCGATGTAGTCGTCGGCGGTGAAGCAGGCGTTGGATGCCATCGCCAGGCGAGCGCCCGCGCCGAACGCGTCCCATTGCTCGCGCAGGGCGCGGCGATGGTAGGCGAGCGCCTCGGTGAAGAACGTGATCAGCGTCGCCCCGACGAGCTCGCGGTAATGGGGCAGCTCGACCTCGACGAGCGTCGCCCCCAGCTGTCCGAGCTCGTCGACCGCCGCCTCGAACACCCTCGGCAGCTCGCGCTGGACGTGCGCGCCGTACAGATGGTTGCGCCGGTCGACGCCGATCCGCATGCCGCCCAGATGCGCTCCGAGTCGCGTCGAGAAGTCGGGCACGGGCTCGCGCGCGGACGTCGGGTCGGCCGGGTCGTGCCCGGCCATGACCTGGAGCATCGCCGCGCAGTCGGCCGCACTGCGCGCCATCGGCCCGACGAGGTCGAGGCTCGCTCCCGCCGGGATGACGTCGCTCTTGGGCACGCGCCCGAACGTCTGCTTGAGCCCGCTGATCCCGCAGTAGGACGCCGGCAGCCGGACGCTGCCACCGGTGTCCGAGCCGAGAGCGCCGAGGAACATCCCGGCCGGCACGCCGGCGCCGCTGCCGCCGCTCGATCCGCCGGGCCAGTGGGCCGGGCTCCATGGGTTGCGGGGCATCGGGAATCCCTTTTCGTCATCGTGGATCCCGAGCGCGAACTCCATCAGCGTCACCTTGCCGGTGATCACGGCGCCCGCGGCCCGCAGGCGCGCGACGACCGGCGCGTCCCGCGGGCGACGCCACTGCGGGTAGTCGACGCGGCTGTTTCCGGTCGTCGGCCCCTCGCGGGTGGCGATGAGATCCTTGACGCCGATCGGGATCCCGTGCAGGGGGCCACGGTCGACTCCGGCCGCACGCTCGCGGTCGGCGGTTCGTGCGGCATCCAGAGCGGTCTCGTCGAAGCGGGCGATATAGACGCCGAGCGGCTCGTCAAGGCGGTCCGCGCGCGCGAACGCGTCCGCGACCAGCTCGACGCTGGAGACGCTCCCCGCGCGCAGCGCGCTCGCTGCCGACGTGATCGTGAGCGGCGGATCCATCTCGTCAGCCCGTGGCGGCGATCACGCGAACTCCCGGCGCCGCGCGCCGTCGGGATCGATCTCCTCGCGGATCAGGCGGACCTGCTCGTCGGTCGGGGGCTCGGTCTCGGGGACATCGCCGTCGATCACCAGGTCGAAGCCGGTCGCCTCGACGACCTGCTCGACGGTCACGCCCGGGTGCACGCTGCGCAGCCGCATCCGTTTGGACCTGGGGTGGAAGTCCATCACCGCCAGGTCCGAGACCACCACCTCCGGTCCGCCGGCCAGTCCCAGGCGCTCGCGCTCGTCGCCGCCGCGCAACCAGCCGGCGCACGTCACGAAGTCGACACGTTCGACGAGCGTGCGCGGGTTGTGGGTCGTCGTCCAGTACAGCAGCCGCTTTCCGATCGATCCCATGTCCCCAAGTCCCGCCGAGCCCGGAAGCCGGACCTTGGGGTGGTGGTAGTCGTCGCCGATGACCGAGTTGTTGGCGTTGCCGTAGCGGTCGATCTGCGCGCCGCGGACGCAGAACTTCGTCAGCCAGCGGCCGTTGAGCGCGTAGGACCAGAAGTCCTCGAGCTGGGGCATGTACATCGATGCGCGGTGCCACAGCGGCGCCTCCAGCGTGGAGGCCGGGACGCGCCGCGGGCGCGCGTCGAGGCCGACCGCTCCCGCGAGCCACACGAGATCGGGGGCGTGGGTCGCGCGCGCCAGCGCGAACGCGCACACGGGGATGAACGAGGCAGCGCCGTTGCACACCTGGTCGGCGCTCTCCAGGTGCCTGGAGAGCGCCGCCACCATCAGCTCGTCGACGGTGTAGTCGGGCGTCGTCATGCCAGCTTCCTCCAGTTGCGGGTGGCCGCCAGCGCCGCCTCTCCGATCAGCTCGAGATACTGCTGCTGGGTGTCGGCGGCGCAGTAGCGATCGATCGTCGCAATCGCCTGCTCGGGATCGCGCGAGACCCTGACCCACTCCTCGTGAAACGCCTCGTCGTAGACGTACCCCGGGAAGAACGAGGTCGGATGACAGCCAGAGGGGGCATGGACGACCGCGTCGACGGCGAAGTGCGGGATCACCGTCTCCTGCGGGTTGGCGCGGGTCTGATCTTCGGTGATCAGCTCCTCGACGGTGACGATCGTCCTGCCGCACGCCTTCGGGTAGATCTGGACGTCGGGCCAGATCGTCCCACCGCCGTACTGGATGTTGCCGCGCTCGTCGCCGCGATGGGCGTGCAGGATGCAGACGTCGGGGCGCAGCGCCCTGAGGGCGAGCACGATCTCCCCGGTGAACGGGTCGGCCAGCTCCCTGATCGTGTCCGGGTGCAGCGCCGGGATGTCGGTGCCGATCATGCCGCGCGTGATCTGGAACGGCAGGTTTCGCGCGCCGGCGGCCAGTCGGGCGAGGATGCCGGTCTCCGAGTACTCCTCGAAATTGATCGCGCCGGCCTGGACGCCGCGGCGGAAGCCCTGGCAGAGGCCGAAGCGCTCCATCGAGACGATCGGACCGCAGAACCGCGACATCACGCCCTTGAACGACAGCCAATCGATCCCGATCCCCGCCACCACGGAGGTGACGGTGAGATCCCGCCGCTGCTGGCGGATGAGCTCGCGCACCATCAGCATCGGGATCCCCTGGGTGCCCATGCTCTGCACGGCCACGTGATCACCGTCGCCGATGAGCGCGGCGGCGTCCGCCGCGGACATGATTTTGCTCACGCTCGCTCTCCCTCCTTTCTCTACCAAACGATTGGTCGAATAATACGAGTCAGCCGTGAACTGTCGCCAGCCGTCGCGCCGCGTCGGCACGGGTCTCGCGCAGCTCGAGCTCGCGCAGCGCGTCGGGATCGACTCGCTCGAGCGCCACCCGCTCGTCCGCGGTCGGCGCCTCGGTGGTCGCGACGCCGGCCGGGTCGACGTCGAAGTCGAACCCGGTGAGCTCACGGACCTCGTCGAGAACCTCGCCCGGATGCAGCGACTCGAGCGTTGCTCGGCCGCGGGCTCCCCGGCCGAGCACGAACACGGCACGGTCGGTGATCAGCCGCTCGGGCCCGCGCGTGCCGGTCACCTCGTCGCCGCCGCCGGCGCCGGTCGTAAAGCCGACCCGCGCGGGAAGCGAGCGGATGCGGTGATCGGTGTGGTACAGGACCACCCGCGGCAGGATTCGGAACACGTCGGCGGTCGCGAGCCCACCGGGCAGCCGTCGCACCGAGCCGTCTCCGGCGACCAGCCGGCTGACGTTGGCCGCGCCCCGTCCGTCGACCTCCGCCGGCCGCAGGAACTGCAGGGTCATCGATCGCCGCTCGGCCATCTCCATCGTCAGCACGTGGGGCACGAACGCCGTGGTGCGACCGCACAACGCCGCCGCGCCACCCATGCAGGCCGTCACGTCGGCATCGGGCGACAGCGCTCCGGCGACGAGCACGTGCGCGCCCGGGGCGTGACCGGCGCGCGCGGCAAGCGCCGCGGCGAGCGCCAGCGGCGTGCCGAGACCGACGCCGACGACGTCGCCGTCCGCGATCTCCCGGGACAGGCGACAGGCGACCAGCGCGGCCCGCTCGGCACCGGTCATCGCGCCGGCGTCGATCAGAACTCGCCCAGCGAGCCGGTGATGGTCGGCGCGGCCTCGCCGATCAGCGGGTCGTCGAGCTTGAACACCCTCACCGCGGTGTCATGCAGCAGCGCGACCCGGGCCTCGTGCTTGAGATCCATCGCGTCGATCTGGGCGAGACCCTCCTCGTGCATGATCAGCGGGTAGTCGGTCCCGTACATGACCTTGCCGATGCCGCGCCGGCGCGCGTTGAGGAACTGCACGAGCTTCGGGTCCCAGTACTTGGGCGCGTGGCCGGAGACTGCGATGTAGACGTTCGGGTGCTTCCACGCCATCGCAATCAGCTCCTCGGTCCATGGCCACCCCGTGTGGCCGCCGATCAGGCGCAACTCGGGGAACCAGATCGCGATGTCGTCGAGCAGGATCGGCTTGCCGACCGCCGAGGGCATGAACTCCGCGGAATGGCCCACCTGGAAGATGACCGGGACATCCAGCTCGGCGCACTTGGTGTAGAACGGCCACCACTCGCGCTCGTTGATCGGGATGCCGAATCCGAACGGGTGCACGTGGGCGCCCTTGAAGCCGTAGTCGAGAACGGCGCGCTCGAGCTGGCGTACGCCCTCCATGCCGGAGATCGGGTTGATCCCCGCGAGCCCGACGATCCGATCCGGATAGGCCGCCACCTGCTCGTAGATGTGCTCGTTCGGGATGTCCGAGAGCATCAGCTTGGTCCGGTACTGCATCATCTTGAGGCTTGGCGTACACACGCGAGCGACGTTGTGCTCGTCCATGTAGGCGACGAACTCGTCGGCCGTATGCCAGCGCATGTTGTCGTGGCGACCCCACTGGTCGCCCATCATGAAGGCGACCTCCGGGTTCTCGGTGAAGATCGTCTTGATCCCCAGCTCGGTGAACGGGTTACACCACGCGTCGATGGCGGGGATCCCCTCGTTGATCATGTGCTCCCCTCGGATACGACTTCGATGAGTTTTGCCTTCAGCGCGGTCCGCTCGATCGTGCCCGGATCCACGATCTCCACCTCCGGTCGCACTGACATGCCGGAGTGCATCGCGCTCGCGATATCCCGCGCGAGCGCCTCGTCACCGTCTGCCCGCTCGTCGGCGCCGCGCTCGACCAGCAGACGCAGCGGAGGCTCCACGCGCGGCGGCCGACCGACGACACGGAGCAGCAGCTGCCCGGTGGTGCGCGGCATGAAGCTCGCGACGAGGTCGCGCGCAGCTGCCGGGTACAGCTTGACCCCCTTGACGATCAGCAGGTCGTCGGTGCGCCCGATGACCTTGATGCGCGTTGCTCGCGTTCCGTCCGCGGTGGTCACCCTGCGCATCTCGTAGACGTCGCCGACCGAGCCGCGCAGCTGCGGCTGCGCGCGCCAGCGCAGGCTCGTCTTGACCCGCTCGCCGTACGCCGGCGTGCCGTCGTCGGGGATCGGCACCGGCGCATTCGAGTCCGAGTCCCACAGCTGCTGGACCGAGCAGTCGTCGCCGAGCACGGTCATCCCGTCGTAGGGCCAGGCGCCGTCGGAGGCGTTGATGATCCCGTGCGCGCCGCCGAGGCAGTCGTACACGGTGGCGCCGGTCGCCTCCTCGATCCGCGAGCGCAGCTCGGGCAATCCGGCGCCGGGCTCGCCGGCACAGACGATCGAGCGCAGGCCGAGCTCGCGCATCGTGTCGGGCTGCTGCTCGATCAGGTAGCTCGCATAGCTCGGGGTGCACATCAGCACCTGTGGTCTGACCAGCGTCGCGATGCTCAGCAGGCGCTGGGTGCCCGCCTCGGCGCCGACCGGCACGATCTGGGCGCCGAGCCGCTCGACCGCGCGCAGCAGCGGATAGCCGGCGAGGAACATCGACAGCCCGAAGCCCTGGAGCACGACGGTTCCGGCGGTGACGCCCGCCTGTCGCAGCGCGCGGCCCCACAGCTCGTCGGTGATCGCCACGTCCTCGGCGGTGAACGCATAGAACGTCGGGGTCCCGGTCGTCCCCGAGGTCGAGGCGACGGCGACGACCTCGGCGGGGTCGGCGCACAGATGCTCGCCGAACGGATGACCGAGCTCGGCGCGGCTGCGCTCCTGCAGCTCGCGCTCGTCGTCCTTACGCAGCAGGATCGGCAGCCGCTCGAGGTCGTGGACGCCGGCGATGTCCGCGGGCTGGACTCCCTCGGCCTCCAGTCGCGAGCGGTAGAACGCGGAGTTCTCCCACACGTATTCGATCGTCGCGCGAACCAGCGCGTCGCGCTCGTCCTCGCTGATCACGGGTGCGACGGAGGATGAAAATGAGGAGGAGGGCATGGCGCGATGCTCTTTCTACCAAACGTTTGGCAGTTTACCAATAGGCCCCCGGATCGCACGTCTCAACATACCCAACATGTGTTTGACGAATTGCCTGGTCGTATACGGTATTCGGGCATCGAGGAAGGAGACCGAATGTCAGTGACGGAGGGATGGATGCCGCGCACGCTGCGGGAGACCGCCGACCGAGAGCCGTTCGATTTCTATGAACGGATGCGGACGGCCGGACCGGTCGTCTGGGACGATTCGATGGGGTCGTGGCTGGTCACATCCCGGTCCGCCTGCAAGGAGGTGCAGCGCAGCGAGGAGCAGGCGTACCGCCACGCCTACCTCGACATGGGCTCCGACGTGTTCGTCGAGGTCGAGGGCGGGCCCCGCAACCTGCTGTTCCTGCCGGGCGCCGATCACCAGCGCGTTCACCGGCTGCTGCTGCGGCTGCTGAACCCGAACGCGGTCGAGGTCCACCGCGAGACGCTCGTCCGACCGCTCGTGCGATCGCTGATGGACGCGTTCGCCCCGACCGGATCGGCGGAGCTCGCGCACGAGTTCGCCGAGCTGCTGCCGGTGCGCGTGATCGCGGCGCTGATGGACCTCCCCTACCGAGACGAGGAGTGGATCCGCACCTGCAAGCACTGCATGGACGAGATCGCGATCTTCCTCGAGGCGTTCTCGGTCGACGACGACGAGGTCGTGCAGCGGGCGATCGCCGCCTCCAATCGGATGAACGACCTGCTGATGCCCTACATCCTGCAGCGGCGCGATGGTGACGGCGAGGACCTCATCAGCCGGCTGTGGCGTGGCGGCGCGGAGGCGCTCGACGGCTGGGACGAGATCGACATGCGCGCCAACGTGCGGATCATCTTCTTCGGCGGCTCGGACACGACCACGCACGTGCTCGCCAACGCCTTCTACGTGCTGATGACCGACCCGGAGCTCGCCAACGCGGTACGCGCCGGCGGCACCGAGACGATCGGCCGGTTCGTCGAGGAGGCGCTGCGGCTCTACGGAGCGATCCATTTCCGCCCACGCGTCGCCAACCGGGACGTCGAGCTCGCGGGCTGCCCGATCGGCGCCAACCAGCACCTGCTGACCGTCAACATGGCGGCCAACCGCGACCCCGAGCACTACCCCTCGCCTGATGATGTGCGGCTCGATCGCCCGGCGCCGCGCGACCATCTCGCGTTCCACTCCGGGCCCCGGACGTGCATCGGCGCGGCGCTGGCACGGGTCGAGCTGCAGGAGTCGATCGCCGCGTTCCTGCAGCGCTTCCCGGACGCACGGTTGGACCCAGACGCCGAGCCGCCGCGCTTTGAGGGGTTTCTGATGCGCTCCTACCGGCCGCTGCACGCGCGCTTTGCGCCCGCCCCCATGTCGTAGAACCCGAGCGCGCGAGCATCCGCAACGGGGTTGCCGGCGAGAGTCGCGCCACCACGGGCGGTCGCCGCCGGTCGCCCCAACCGTGACAAATCGCCAAAGCGGACCCGCTCAAACCAGGTTGGCGATCGCCGCCCACCCTGCCTGCCGGCATCCGCCAAACTCGCCTGACGGCGACCACGTTGGCGATCATTCACGAACCCGCACGGCCGTGACGGCCTGCTGCGGTCGGTGTGGCCGGTGGCCTACCCGCCGTCGCCGCGACAGCGCGCGATCGCGGCCTGCTCGAGCGCGATCGTCTCCGGCTGGGACAACAGCGGCGCCACGAGCTCCGCCTCTCGCGCCAGCCCCTCGCCGAGCGGCAGCTCGGCCGCCGCGCGCAGCGCCCGCTTGGCGGCGATCAACGCGTTGCGCGGCTGCAAGGCGAGACGCGCCGTCCACTCGATCGCCGCCTCGAGGAACGGCTCATCGGCCAGCACGGCGTCGACGAGGCCGACGCGCGCCGCCTCCTCGGCCTCCATCGCGCGGCCGGTCAGGATCAGCTCGGCGGCACGGCCGGGACCGATCAGCCGCGGCAACCGCTGGGTGCCCCCGCCGCCGGGGATCATCCCCAGACCGATCTCGGGGAAGCTGAACCGCGCACTCGGACCCGCCACCCGCAGGTCGCAGCACAGCGCGAACTCGCAGCCGCCGCCCCCGGCCTGCCCGTCGATCGCCGCGACGACGATCTGCGGCATCTGGGCGACGAGCTCCGCCGTGCGGGGCCAGCTCGCGGCGTCGCCGTCAAACGGCTCGCCGCGTCCGAGCGCGACCAGGTCCTCGAGGTCGCCGTGCGCGATGAACCAGCCCGGGACGTCTGAGCCGATCACGAGCGCGGCGACGGAGCCATCGGCCGCGAGCGACTCGATGTGCCGCTCGAGCGCGGTCATCCCCGCGAACGTCATCACGTTCCGCGGGGGCGCGTTCAACGCGGCGACCGCGACCGCGCCGCGCCGGTGCACGCGCCAGATGCTCAATCGACTGCGTCCCGCTCGAGCTTTCCGATCTTCGCGAACAGCTCGGCCGCTTCGGGGCCGCCGGCGAACTCAACGGTCCGCGCGCCGCGCGGATCGGCACGCTGCACGGCGGCCAGCGCGTCGGCATCGGGCTCGTCGACGACGGGGGCGCCGTCGGCGACGATCGGGAACGCCTCCACCGCCGAGACAAGCTCGGCGCCGGACGCGGTCAGCCAGCGCGCCGTCCACCCGCCATGACCGAGCTCGAAACATCCAGCCGGTGTCAGCAGCCGTCGTAGCGACGTCGGCGGTGGCGCGGCGCCGCAGACGACGTCGACGGCCGCCACCAGCTGCCGCGGACCGTGGGCGGGCAGCAGGTACCAGACACGCGACGGCCCGGCGTTGTTGTCGGGCAGCCCGCGAGCTCCGGGCAGCGCGACCTTCGGCCGGCCCGCCTCGCCGCCGACGCCCGACAGGTTCGTCCGGCCCCGGACGTCGAGCTGAGCGGGGGCGACGGCCACCCCGACGCGACCACGGGCGAGCAGCGCAAACGTGTCGAACGGATCGTCGCGCAGTGCCGGGCCGGCCGTGAACAAGCCGCGCTCTCCGAGCGTCAGCTGCGGCACCGGAGAGCCGTCGAGCGCGGTGAAACCGGAGGCGAGCGCCAGCCCGGGCGCGCCGAGCTCGCGTGCGGCGAGGCCGGCGGCGACCGTCGCCGGGGAGGTGACGGCGTAGACGCGGATGCCGGACTCGGCGATCTCCCGAGCCAGCGCCGCGCAGAGCAGGTCGGCGGTCGCGCTCATGCCGGGCTCGATTCGCGCGTGAGCAGCGAGACCTCGCCGCGCTTGCCGCCGGAGGCCCAGCGGACGACCGCGTCGAGGTCGGCGCCGTAGCTCGGGTGACAGCCGGTCGGCCAGGCGCCCGCCGGCGACGGCACCACCGCATCGACCCACAGCCGGGACAGCGCCGCGCGGCTCGGTTCGGGCTCGATCACCCGCTCGTAGCAGACGACCGTGCGTCCGGCGGCGCGGGCGAGCGCGCCGTCGAGCGCCAGGTCGCCGTCGACGTACGCGTTGCCCAGCGCGTCGACGGCGGGGACGTGGAGCAGCGCAACGTCCACCGCGAGAGCACGGACGTTGACGACCGGGTCTGCGGTGAACGGATCGTTCCCGACGCGCAGCCGCTCGTTGATCTGCGGCAGGTCGGTGTTCAGAGCCATCCACGTGGGCAGCGACGGGACGCCGCGCGCGGTCGCCTGCAGCGCGCACAGCAACGTGCCCTCCGACCACTCGTGGAAATCGATCGTCCGGTCCTGACGGGCGGCTCGGTACAGCGGCGCGAGGCCGCCGCCGTCGAGCGACACGCCGGCGCTGTGCAGTTCGGCGACCGCGTCGGCGGCGAGCAGCAGCTCGACGTCGAGCGAGCCGAGGAACGAGACGACGCGCAGATCGCGGCGTCCGGCCGCCACCAGCGCGGCGAGCGCGGCTATCGGCTTGCGCTGCAGACCGGCTCCGCCGATGCCGATGACCGCTCCGTCATCGATCTCGCCGGCAAGCTGGTCGAGCTCTGTCCGGTGCATCTCCATCGCCTCGGTCTCCCGATTTACCTACCAAACGCTTGGTTGACTGGTCGCAGTGTAATCGATAGCGTTGCCCGGGGATGTTCCCGGAAACGCCGCAGATCGGCATCATCGTCCGTGACCTGGAAGCGTCGATGCGCGCCCTCCATCTCAGCCCGGACCCCGACGCCGTCCACCCGCTCGCGAGTTGACGGGCACCGGCGTCGCATCGCGCGGCAGACAGCAACGGGCTGCCATGGTGCGCCGGCTCACGGAGCGACCGGCGCCGGCCTACGAACGGATCGCCCGGCCGGCCGCCGACGCCAGAGCGCGCGAGCTGCGGCCGGGGCTGTGGTCGCTGCAGCTGCCGCTCTGCTACCTCACGGTCAGCTCGGTCAACGCCTACCTGCTGCGCTCCGCGGATGGATGGATCGTCTGGGACTGCGGCTCGCAGCTGGATCCCGGCTGGGACGCGATGGAGCTGGCGCTCGGACGGGCCGGCGTGCGCCCGGACGACGTGACGCTGCTGATCGCAAGCCATGCGCACACCGATCACCGCGGCCTCGCCGCCGAGTTCGTGCGCCGCACCGGCGCACGGCTTGCGACCTCCGCCGAGCCGCATCCGCTGCTGGACGTGATCCGCGACCCGGCGATACCGTTCGACATCCGCCGCGAGCGCGCTCTCCGCGAGGGCGTGCCCGAGTTCGCCGCCACCGCGATCGTCGACGAGCTGCCCGGCAGCGACGGGCTGTATCCCGACGCCGCGCCCGAGCTCGTGCTCGAGCCGGGCTCGGTCCTCGATACGGAGGTCGGCAGCTGGGAGGTGCTCGCGCTGCCCGGTCACGGGGCCGACCAGATCGGGATGTTCAACCGCCGGCTCGGATACCTGCTGAGCGCGGACCTCGCGTTCGCCGGTCTGCCGTCCTACCTGGAGTACGGCACCCGCCCCGACCCGCATGCCGATCAGCTCCGATCACTGGAGACGGCGATCGCGCTCGGACCCGAGCTGTTGCTGCCCGGACACGGGCGGCCGGCGCACGACGCGACCGCGGTGCTGCATGGCTGCCGTGCCCAGGTGCTCGGGCGGGTCGACGGCGTGCTGGCCGCGCTCGTCGAGCCAGGCATGACAGCGTGGGACGTCGCGGTCGCGCTGACGCCCGCCCGAGCGCTGAACGACCACTATCAGCGCAGCCTCGCCGAGGCGTTGTGCGTGCTCGAGCATCTGGAGCTCGGTGGCCGCGTCACCAGCGTGCTCGACGAGCGGCGGCGGCGCGTGTGGGCAATCGCCGAGGCGTGACGGGTCGCGCGTTGTAGCCCAAACAACCGTCTGGTAGGTTGCGCGGATGGAGATCGGTCACCTGACATGGGCGCCGACGCTCGAGGGACCGGAGCTGGCGCTGGAGGACGAGCGGTTCGGATTTGACATCCGCTACTTCGGAGACAACACGTGCATGCACTCCGACGTGTTCTCCGAGCTGCGCGACGCCGCCCGCGCCACCTCGCAGATCAAGCTCGGCACGTCGGTCACCAACACGCTCACGCGGCACCCGTCCGCGGTGGCGACCGCGATCGCCGGCGTACAGGTCGTGTCCGGCAACCGCGTGATCTGCGGCGTCGGCAAGGGCGACTCGGCGGTCGCGGTGATCGGGCAGCCGCCACAGCGCCACAAGCCGTTCCTGGAGCGGACCGCGATGCTCCGCGCCTACCTGCGAGGCGAGACGATCGCGATCGGTGATGCCCAGAGCCGCCTCGAGTGGCTCGAGCGCTTCGACTATGAGCCGGTCCCGCTGGAGATCGTCGCGACCGGCCCGAAGATGCTCCGCGCCGCCGCCGCGTTGGCCGATCGGATAACGATCAACGTCGGCACCGCCCCCGAGCGTCTTGACTGGGCGCTCGAGCAGGTCGACGCCGGGCTCGAGGAAGCCGGCCGTACCCGCGCCGACGTCACGATCGGCACGTTCGTGATGGCCTCAATCGACGACGACCGCGACGCGGCACTGGACCGGTTACGGCTGCGGGTCGCGCCGATGGCGCACATGGCAAGCGTCAAGGGGGTCGATCTCTCCGCCCAGCCCGAGCAGCTGCGGCGCGTCACGCAGCGGCTGCGCGACGAGTACGACTACCGCGGCCACGTGCGCGGGACGACGTTCACCGACGAGGACTACGGCAACGCCGGCCCGATCGACCGCGAGTTCGCCGACTGGTACGGCCTCGGTGGCGACGGCGCCTATGTCCGCCGCCGGCTCGACGAGCTCGAGGCGCGCGGCTTCGAGTACGTCTTCTTCGCCGCACTCGAGCGCGCGGAAAAGGAACGTCTGGTCGGGACCGTGCTGCCGGCCCAGCCGGCCGGCGTGTAGCGGTCGCTACCGCGGATCACCATCGGCGCGTGCCGCGCGTTGTCTGCTCACGCTTTGGGCGCGGCGAAATCGAACACCTGTAGCTCCTCGACGTCCGGAGCGACGTTGAGCGCGACGTTGATCGAGCCGAACCCGCCGATCATCGCGGTCAGCACCGACAGCTCCACGATCTCGGCGTCCGAGAAATGCTTCCGCAGCTCGGCCACCATCTCGTCGGTGACGTTAGCCGCGCCCCAGCAGAACGTCTCCACATAGCGCAACGCTGCCTTCTCGGCATCCGTGTAGTCGCCGTGCTCGACGTCATCGATGTCCAGATAGTCGTCCTCGACGGTGTGACCTCCGCGACTTTGAACCGAGTGTTCTGACAGAGGCGGCAACCGACTGTCCGCGCGATCTTCATCCGGGCGAGATCTTTGATCCGCAGGTCCAGCACACCCTCGGTCCACAACGTGGCATAGAAGGCGAAGAACCCCTCCAGCAGCTCGGGACGCCACGCCATGATGCCGTTGAAGTTCCCCTCCACCCCGGGGACGGGATCGATTCGCGGCCGGCCCTGCGGGCCGATCACGGGAAGCGGTGTACGTTGCTTGGCCAATGCGATCCCCTCCTACAAGTGACGCAAACGGTCCGGTAATGACGGTCGTCAGTGGTTCGCCGACCAACCGGCGACCTCGAGCACCTCGGCCTGGCTCCACGGCGTGACGGTGCCGTCCCCTCGATAGCCCGCCGGAAGATCGTCGGTCATGTCGAGCGCCATCCCCATGCGCCCGAACCCGACGTAGAACGCGACGTGGAAGCACAGCTCCATGATCTCCGGCTCCGTGAAGTGTCGCCGCAGATCGTCGAACGTCTCGTCGCCGATCGCATGATGGTCGGTGGCAAGCTTGTCCGCATAGGCGATCGCGGCGCGTTCGGCGTCGGTGAGGTCCGGCGCTTCTGCGGGCTTCTCCAGGGAACAGACGAGCTCTTCGGTGAGGCCGTCTTCGACGCCGTAGCTGTAACGGACTGCCATGCAGCTGCGGCACTGGTTGTGGAACGCTACCCGGATGCGCACGAGCTCGATGAGCCGAGCGGGGAGGATGTGATTGTCACGCAGGAACTGACCGAACGCCACGAACTGCTCCGCTATCTCAGGACGCTGCGCGTAGATCCGCACTCGGAGCGTCGCGTCCTCTCCAAACCGCGGGACGTACTGCTCAGCAGGGGCCGGCTGGAGTCTGGCCATCGTCAACCCTCCCGGATCACTGCGGATCACCCTCCACGGGTGCCCACTCATTGTCTTTGACCTGATAGCGCTGAGCGACCTCGATCAGGACGCCGCCCGACCAGTCGTTGGAGACGAAGTTCCAGCGCAGCCAGGGGTACGTGTCAGGACCGGTCTGCTCGGCCTGGAGGATCGGCAGCCCTTTCTCGCGCAGCTCGGCGACGGTCGCATCGACGTCGCTCGAGAGAAACGCGACGTGGTGGACGATCTCGCCGCGCTTCGCGAGCACCTTCTTCAGAAAGCCGTCTCCGGCCGGTGAGAACAGCTGGATCGCGGTGCCGCCGGGCTTGACGAACGTCGCCCAGCGCATCCTCTCGCCGTTCTCCTCGCCCTCGCCCCAGACGACCTCGGCGGCCTGCTCGGGGTCGAGGATCTCCAGCAGCATCTTCCATTTCTCGACCGACGCGTCGAGATCGTGGACGAGCATCGCGACGTGGTCGAATCTCACTTCGGGCATGGTGGTCGTGTCTCCTTGGTGCTCAACGTCCGGTGAATCGGGGCTCGCGCTTTTCCGCAAATGCGGCGAACGCCTCGCGCAGATCCTCGGTCTGGAAGATCGAGGCCATCGTCAACGCCTCCCAGTCCAGCATCGTGTCCAGGTCCATGCCCGGCGAGCGCAGCAGCCCACGCTTGATCATGCGCTGCGCGCGTCCCGCGCCGGACGCCAGGCGGTGACCCCATTCGGCGACCGTTGACCCCCAGTCCTGGATCGAAACGCACCGGTTGGCGAGGCCGATCGAGACGGCCTCCGCCGCCGGCACGAGGTCGCCGAGCAGCGCTAGCTCGGCGGCTCGCGCGCGTCCGACGAGCCGGGGCAGAAACCACGTCCCGCCCATGTCGACGGTCAGGCCGCGCTGCACGTAGGACTGTCCGATCGCCGCATCCTCGCGCATCAGCAGCATGTCGCAGCACAGCGCCAGGTTGGCGCCGCCGCCGAGCGCGATCCCGTTGACGGCCGCAACCGTCGGCTTGTCGAGGTGGACCCACTTTGAGACGACGCTGCCCACGTACTGCAGGCGCTCGCGGACCGCGTGCGGATCGTCGAAGTCCATGTTGTCGGCGAACTGCGAGAGGTCGGCCCCAGCCGAGAACGCACGACCGGCTCCGGTGAGCACGACCGCGCCGATGTCGTCGCGTTCGCTGCACTGCACCGACAGCCGCTCGAGGATCTCGTAGGTCTCGAAGTCGATCGCGTTGAGCTTGGCGGGACGGTTGAGCGTGACCGTCGCGAGGCGATCGGCGACGTCCACGAGCACACGGTCGTCGTCAGGCGAGACGGACACCGGGCTCAACCGTGATCGTCGTGCCCTTCCGGGTGCTCCATCAGCTCGAGCAGCGCGCCGCCGCTGGCGGCCGGATCCAGGAACACCACGCGGCTGCCGTGCGAGCCGGGCCTCGGCGTCGTGTCGCGTACCGGGACGCCCGCCTCGATCAGCTCGCCGAGGAGATCGTCGAGCCCCTCGACCTCGAAGGCGACGTGGTGCACGCCGGTCTCGCCACGCTTGACCGCCGCGGCAGCGCGCGAGTCCTCGGTGGCCGGCGCGACGAACTCGAGCAGCACGCCGCCGACCTTGACCCACAGGATCGTGAGCCCGAGCTCCTCCTCGGACTCCGGCCCCTGGACCTCGGCGCCGAGGCGATCGCGAAATAGCGCGGCGGCCGTCTCCACCTCGGGGACGATGATCCCCACGTGCGCGAAGCCTCGCAGCGGCGGCTGCACCCCGGAGGTGGACATCAGGAGGCCGCGGTGAAGTACTCGATGTCGGTGATTGCGCCGGCGCGGTCACCGCGCCACACCGCGGTCACACGCTTGCCGACCTCGACCGGCGCGTCGAGCCGGTGCAGCATCGCGTGGCTTGCGCCGTCGATCCGGATCCGCGCGTAGACCGGTGCGCCCGGCCGGTGATGCGCGGTCGTCACCGCTTCCACCATTCCCTCGGCCGCCAGTTCGTGGGTCTCGCGCAGATGGCCCCCGTCGGGTGCGAACGGGGCGGCCGGCACGGCCACGTAGCCGCCGCCCTCCGAGGCGACGAGCCTGCCGTCCTTCAGTCCGGTCAGCGCCGCGCGCTGCACCGGGCCGGCGGTGTAGACGTACGGCAGGTCGATCTTCTGGTCGAAGACGAGCTCGGTCATCGGTCGATCACCTCGAAGTGGCGGATGTCGGCGAGCGATCCGGTTCGCTCCTCGGGCGCCTTGAAGACGGGACTGACTCGTCGCCCGACGCCGATCTGCTCGGGCTCGGTGGCATTGACGAGGTGGTAGATCGAGGTGTCGGCGCCGTCGAAGCGGACGAGACCGAAGCCGTACGGCACGGGGCGCTGCACGCCGGTCATCGGGTCGATGAACGGCACGTAGACGATCGTGCAACCGGCGAGCACGCCCTCGGGGCCGACCTCGACCCACTCGTCCATCGGCAGACCGGAGAGGCCGCAGACGGGGCGTGGGGGCACCATCACGTTGCCCTCGGCGTCCCTGGTCGCAAGGATCCTGCCTTCTTCGCGCAGTGCCGTGAAGAACCTCGTCGCGGTGCGCCCGGCGGCGAACCGGTACTGGAGCGTGATCTGCTGCTCGATCCGGATCGCCTGGTCGCGATTGAACCCCTCGCGCGCCGCCCGGGTGCGCTCGGAGTCGGTCATCTGCGTGCTCATCGGCTCACCTCGGCGCTCGGTCGCGGGCGCTCGCGCGACAGGATCATGACGTCGGTCCACGCGTTGCCGCCGTAACCGGTCGCCAGAGCGCGGTTGACGCCGTCGATCTGATGCTCACCGGCCTCCCCCATCACCTGTAGGGCGGCCTCGGCGACACGAACCATCGCGGTGGCCCCGACGGCGTTGGCCGAGAGCACACCGCCGGACGGGTTCACCGGGAGCTCGCCGTCCATCAGCGTCAGGCCCGAGTCGATCGCCTCGCCGCCCTTGCCCATCTCGCAGAACTGCAGGTTCTCGTACCACGCCAGCTCCGCGTAGGTCGCGGGCTCGTAGATCTCGGCGACATCGAAGTCCTGCACGGGATCGTCGATGCCGGCCAGCGCATACGCCTTCTTGGAGGCGGCCTGCAGCGAGCGCATGACCGCCAGCCGCGCCGGCTGGTCGCCCATGTACTGCTGGTCGTGGGCGGTCGCAACCGCGTGGACCCAGGCGGGGTGGTCGGCGAGGTCTGCGGCGACGTCCTCCGCGGCCATCACGACCGCGCAGGCGCCGTCGGAGGCCGGACAGAAGTCGAGCTGATGGATCGGGTAGGCGAGCATCGGCGACTCGAGCACCTGCTCGACGGTGATGTCCGGCATCTTCAGCTGGGCATGGGGGTTCAGGCAGGCGTTCTTGCGCGCCTTGACCGCGACCTTGGCCGCCTGCTCCTGGGTGACCCCGCTCATCGAGATGTAGGTCGAGGCCATCGACGCGAAGTTGCCGATCGCGCCCGCCATCACGGCCCGCTCCCACACGGGATCGCCGACGGTCGTGATCGCCGACTGGGTCGAGCCCTCGGTCTGCTTCTGAAAGCCGACGCCGAGCACGCGCTTGTGGCGACCGGAGGCGACGAGGTGGTACGCGGCCAGCGCCGTGCTGGCGCCGACGGTGCCGCCGGTGTTGAGCTTGTAGACCGGCTTGCCGAGCGCGCCGAGCGCGCCGACGAACAGCTGGTCGACCATGTAGATGCCCTCGAACATCTCCATGTTCCCGGCGCACACCGCGTCGATGTCGTCGAAGGAGAGGTTGCGCGACTCCAGGCAGCGGTCGATCGCCTCGCGGCAGAGCTCGGCCATCGAGGCGTCGAAGCGTCGCCCGAAGTCGGTCTGGCCGGCGGCGACGATCGCGGTGCGAACGGGATTGATCGGGCTCATCGCGCGGCCTCCAGCAGGACGACGTGGTGGCTCTGGGCGGCGATCCCGCTCGTCGAGTGCACGAGCGCCCGACCGCCGCGGTCGCGCAGCCGCTTCACCAGCGAGACGACCGAGTGCAGGCCGGCGACGGTACCGGCGCTCCCACCGAGCCAGCCGCCGGACACGTTGAGCTCGGCGCCCTCGCCGTCGCCCTCGAACCGCGCCACGAGCGCGTCCGCCTCCCCGAGCCCGAGCGCGGCGCCGACGATCAAGTGCTGGTGGGCGAACGGCGCGTTGATCTCGATCGCGTCGAGGTCTGACGCGCGCCAACCCGCGAGCTCCAACGCATCGTCCATCGCGGCCGCGGCGGCGATCGCGTCACAGAGGTCGTCGCGCTGGGTCCAGTACGCCGAGGTGCGCGACGCGGCGCCGGCGAGCCGGACGCGCGGACGTCCCAGCTTGTCGGCGGTCTCGCCATCGCAGATCACGATCGCCGAGGCGGCGTCGACAAGCGGCGCGCGGTCGAGCTCGCGCAGCGGGTCCGCCGTGGGCGGCGCACCGAGTACGTCCTGGACGGTCACCTCCTCCAGGAACGAGGAGCGCCGCCGGGCCGCGGCGACGACGCGCGCCGCGTGCTCGGGGGTGAACGTCCCGCGCGCGTACAGCTGCTGGGCCTGGAACGCGCAGACGACGGTGTCGTCGGGGTCCAGCGCCCGTTCGAAGTAGGGGTCGAACGCCGCCAGCTCGACCGTGTGCGCGTCGGCCTGGGACTCCTTGGCGTGGGCGACGACGACGTTGAGCCGCTGGTCACCGTCCTGTACGCGCGCGAGCGCGTAGCCGAGCCCGAGGCAGGCGTCGGATGCGATCTTCGCCTCCGAGCGAAACGTCCCGCCCGCGATCTCGTTGACACTCATGCTCGAGATCGTTCGTCCGTCCCAGAAGTCCTGACTGGCGGTGACGCCGCCCTCGATGTCGGCGAGGCGCGTGCCAGCCGCCTCGAGCGCGGGTTCGATCGCTTCCCAGGCGAACTCCGTGATGCTCACATCCTGGCGCGAGAGAGCGGACCGAGCCTCCGCGCATCCGACGATCCATGTGTCCGTCGTCATGGTGCTCATAGGGAGGCGCGATTCTACCAAACGATTGGTAGACGTGGTAGCCTGGCCGGGTCATGGACTTCTCGCTCAGCCCGGAGCAGGAGGATCTTCTCGCGCTCGCCCGAGACTTCGCTTCCAAGGAGATCGCGCCGTACGTCGACGACTACGATCGCGAGGAGCGGTTCCCGGTCGAGATCATCCGCAAGGCGGCCGATCTGGGGCTGATGGGCGGCGTCGTCCCGACCGAGTACGGCGGAGCCGGGCTGGACTTCAAGAGCTACGCGATGGTGGTCGAGCAGATCTCGCGCGTCTGTCACGTCGTCGGCGTCGCGATGACGCTGCCGAGCGGACTGGTCGGCAGCTCCGTCCAGCGCTTCGGCACCGAGGAGCAGCGCCAGCGCTATCTGGCGCCGCTGGCCAGGGGCGAGGCGTTCGGCGCGGCGGGGGTGACCGAGGCACGGTCCGGCACCGACGTGTCCGACATGGACACGAGCTGCCGGCGCGATGGCGACGACTACATCATCAACGGGGCGAAGATGTGGATCTCGTTCCTCGACGTGGCCGAGTGGTTTTTGACATTTGCGCACATGGGCGTGGACGAGCGCACCGGCCACAAGCGAATCTGCGCGTTCATCATCGACAAGGACCTGCGGGGCGTGTCGGTCAACCCCGTCACCAACAAGTTCGGGTTCCGTCCGATCAAGACCGGCGAGCTCGCGCTGCAGGACGTGCGCGTGCCCAAGGAGGCGCTCGTCGGCGAGGAGGGCCGCGGCTTTGCGGTGGCGATGAACGCCGTCGAGAACGGCCGCCTGGGCGTCGCCGCGCGCGCCACGGGGCTGGCGCAGGCATGCGTGAACTCGATGGTCGAGTATGCGAAGGAGCGCGTCGTGTTCCGCAAGCCGATCGCGTCCTTTCAGATGGTCCAGAAGCTGATCGCCGACTCGAGCACCGCCACCGACGCGTCCCGCCTGCTCGTGCTGCGACTCGCCGACCTCAAGGACCGCGACCTTCGCGCCCGCGCCGAAGCCTCGATGGCCAAGCAGTTCGCCTCCGACACCGCGATGGACGCCGCGCTCGCGGCGTTCCAGATCCACGGGGCCTACGGCGTCTCCGACGAGTACCCGGTCGGACGCTACCTGCGCGACGCCAAGGTGTTCCAGATCGTCGAGGGCAACAACGAACTGCACCGCGCCCTGATCGCCGAGGCCGCGACCGGGATCCGCTGAGCGATGGCAGGGCCGCGACTGTTCGAGCCATACGAGGTCGCGGGGCTGCGGCTCCGCAACCGGGTGGTGATGCCGCCGATGGGGACCGGGCTGCCCGATCACGACGGGTTCGTCACCGACGAGACGATCGCCTACTACGAGCGCCGCGCGCGCGGCGGCGTCGGGATGATGATCCTCGAGGCGAGCCTCGTCTCGCCTGACGCGTTCGGCGTCGGTCCCGAGCTGCGCCTCCACGACCGCTCCTACGTTCCCGGCCTGCGACGGCTCGCCGACGCGGTCCACGCCCACGACGTTCCCGTGGGCGTGCAGCTGTGGCACCCGGGCCGCCAGACGCTGCTCGGCAAGCCGATCGCGCCCTCGGCGATCCCGCTGTCGAGCCGCACGCCGATGCCGCACGAGCTGAGCCTCGACGAGATCGGTCGGCTGATCGAGTACTACGCCGATTCGGCGGTCAACTGCCGCGAGGCCGGGTATGACTTCGTCGAGGTCCACGGCGCCCACTGCTACCTGCCGTGCGAGTTCCTCTCGCCGCTGTCCAACACGCGCGAGGACGAGTACGGCGGCGATCTGCGCGGCCGTGCCCGCTTCATGCTCGAGATCGTCGCGGCGATCCGCGCGGCGGCGGGAGACGACTTCCCCGTGTTTTTCCGGATCTCCGGGATCGAGGGCGCCGAGGGCGGGATCGACAACGAGGACTCCGCGCAGGTGTCGGTGTGGCTGCAGGAGGCCGGTGTCGCGTGTCTCTCCGTGTCGGCCGGCAACTGGTACGCGCTGCACTACACGATCCCGCCGATGTCGATGGAGCCGGGCTGCCTGGTCCCGTTCGCAGCCCGCATCCGCCGCGACGTCGAGATCCCGGTGATGGCCGCCGGCCGACTCGACGACCTTGCGACCGCCCAGCGCGCGCTCGACGACGGCAGCGCCGACCTGATCGGCGTCGGCCGCGCGCTGATCGCCGATCCCGACTGGCCGGCGAAGGCCGCGGACGGGCGTCTGGACGAGATTCGCCCGTGCATCGCCTGCAATGCCTGCGTGGACCTCGTCGCTCGCGCGCAGGCCGCGCGGTGCGCAGTCAACCCCGAGGTCGGCCGCGACGGCAGCTGGCAGCTGCGACCGGCGCCGCGGGCCCGGAGGATCATGGTCGTCGGCTCCGGGCCGGCCGGCATGGAGGCCGCGCGGATCGCCCGCCTGCGCGGCCATCAGGTGTCGATATGGGAGCGAGAACACGAGCTCGGCGGCAAGCTCGACGTCGCCTCCCGCGCCCCGAGCAAGACCACCGTGCTGCGCTTCCGCGACTACCAGGCGCGGATCCTGTCCGAGCTCGGCGTCGACATCCACACCGGCGTCGAGGTCGACGACGACGCGGTCCGTGCGCAGATGCCGGACGTGCTCGTGGTCGCGACCGGTGCCGACCCGATGATCCCGCCGATCCCGGGCATTGAGGGACCCCATGTGGTCGACGCGCAGGAGCTGCTGCTCGGCCGTGCGACGATCGAGCCGGGCGCGCGGGTGGCGGTGATCGGCGGTAGCGCCACCGGTTGCGAGACCGCCGAGTTCCTGATCGGCGCCGCCGGCGAGATCTCGATCATCGAGATGCTGCCGTCCGTCGGCCGCGGCGTCGAGCAGATCACGCGCCGGCGGCTGCTGTCGGACCTGCGCGCCGCGGGGGTGCAGATCCTCACCAACTCGAAGGTGATCATGATCGAGCCAAATCGCGTCGTGTACGAGTCGCCCGACGGCGAGCGCGGCGAAGTGGCCGTCGATCGCGTCGCGCTGGCGATCGGCTGGAAGCCGCGCGGCGCGGTGCTCGTCTCCAAGCTGCCCGAGCATGAGACGATGATGCTCGGCGACGCCCACCAGGCCGCAGACTTCGTGGCCGCTGTCAACTCCGGCGCCGACGCCGGACTGGAGGTGTGACGCGATGAACGTGACGCTCGGCGTGCCGGGCCGGATCATGCCCCCCGCCGACAAGGCGATCGAGTTCGCGCGGCGCGCCGAGGCCGACGGCTTCGACGCGATCTGGTGGCCGTGCCACCTGATGGGGTGGGTCCCCGACTCGGTGTGGACCGAGGATCTGACGGGGCTCGCCGCCTACCAGGCCAATCCGCACATGTACTTCGAACCGCTGACGATGATGGGCGCCGCCGGCGCCGCGACCGAGACGATCAAGGTCGGCGTCAGCGTCACCGACACGATCCGCCACCACCCGGCTCAGCTCGCGGTTCAGTCGCTGACGGTCGACCACCTTGCCCGCGGCCGCTCGATCCTGGGGCTGGGCTCCGGAGAGCGGATGAACGTGGCCCCGTACGGGATCGAGTGGCGCAAGCCGGTCGGCCGCCTCGAGGAGGCGCTGCAGGTGCTCCGCCTGCTGTGGGAGGCCGACGGCCCAGTCGACTTCCACGGCAACTTCTTCGACCTCGACGGCGCCGTCTGCGGCCTGACGCCCTACGGCGGGCGCACGCCGCCGATCTGGCTGGCGGCACACGGCCCGCGGATGCTCGACATCGCCGGCCGCCTCGCCGACGGATGGATGCCGACCAACATCACCGCCGAGGACTACGCCGACAAGCTGTCGGTGATCCGCCGCAGCGCCGAGCGGGCGGGCCGTGACCCGGACGCGTTCACGCCGTCGATGCTCGCCTACGTCCTGTGTGCCCCCGACGAGGAGACGCTGGACCGGCTCTGCGATCAGACCGTCGTGCGGCTGCTGTTCGCGGCGGTGGGGCTGTCGCCGGAGACGTGGGCGCACCACGGCTCAAGCTCCCCGTTCGAGGGTGGGTCGGGCTTTCACAGCTACGTCCCGACGAAGGTCAGCCGCACTGAGGCCGAGCGGGTCGCATCCCACATCGTCCCGGGCGTCGTCAAGGACGCGACCGTGCACGGCACGCCGGAGCAGATCGCCGCGCAGCTGCGGGAGTACCACGAGGCCGGCCTGCGCGACGTCGTGCTGTGGAACATCACGTCGTTCGGCGACCCGCAGCTGTCGGCCTACTCGTTCAAGGCGATGGTCGAGGTCAAGGACCTGCTCGCCGGCGAGCTGTCGGCGTCGTAGGGTCCGTCCCGCTCAGCACGCCGGCGCACCGGTGCGCAGCGGCAGCCGGGCGAACGTGAGCACCGACAGTGCTCGGGCTCGCGACGGTGGGTCGGCCGGGTCCAGCGCGAGCCCGGGGAAGCGATCGAGCAGGCACTCCAAGCCGATGCGCGCCTCGAGCCGGGCCAGTGGCGCGCCCAGGCAGAAGTGCTTGCCGCGCCCGAACGCGAGGTGCGGCTCCTCGGCCGAGCGGTCCAGGCGAAACTCGAGCGGGTCGGCGAACGCGGCCGGGTCGGCGTTGGCGGCGGCATAGCCGACGAGCAGCCGAGCGCCGGCCGGAACCGTCACGCCGTCGATCAGGACGTCTTCGAGCGCGGTCCGCTGCAGGTGCTTGATCGGCGCCTGCCGGCGCAGCGCCTCCTCGAGCGCGGGCACGACGAGCGCGCGATCGACGAGCACCGCCGTCCACCGTTCGCGGCGCTCGAGCAGCAGCCACACGGCGTTGGCGATCAGCGTCGCGGTCGTCTCGTGACCGGCGACGATCAGCTGCGAGATGATCGAGATCACCGCGCGTTGCGTCAGCGTCTCGTCGGAGCCCGGGTCGCGGGCGGCGAGCAATGCCGTGATCAGGTCGTCGCGCGGCGCCGTCCGCCGATCGGCGATCAGCGCCGACACGTAGTCGTGAAAGGCGGCCGCGGCGAGCGTCAGCTCGCGACGGCGCCCGTCGGACATGACGAGCGTCGTCAGGCCGATGATCGTGTCCGAGAATTCGCGGAAGCGACCGGCCTCGGAGTCAGGGATCCCGAGCATCCGTGCGAGCACGATCGTCGACAGCGGCGCCGCGAACTCGTCGACGAGCTCGACGGTCTCGCGGCCGTCGAACGCATCGGCGAGACCCTGGGCGAGTTGCTCGATCTCGGGCGCCATCGCGTTGACCCGGCCGACGGTGAACGCCTGCTGGGTGAGGCGGCGGATCGTCGTGTGGCGCGGTCCGTCGCAGTTGATCAGCGCCTCCGCCTGCAACGGATAGCCGTCGGGCAGACGGTCGCGAAGGTCGGCGGGGACCTCGCCGACGTCGGGGATGTCACGGGAGGAGAGCTGCTCGGCGTTGCGCAGCACCTCGCGGACCGCGGCGTAGGAAATCGCGACGTAGCGGTCGATCCGCGGCACGTACACGACGCCCGCCTGCTCGCGTGCGTCGCTCCAGCTCGGGTACGGGTCTTCGATCTCGGCGTCGGCGAGCGGGTCGAAGCCGGTCAGGTGCGGGCATGCGCGACCCGCCGGCGCCGGCTCAGCGGGCAAGGTAGGCGCCGTCGACCGGGTACACCGACCCGTTGACGAACGAGGCCGCGTCCGACGCGAGCCACGCGACCACCTCGGCGACCTCCTCGGGCTCGCCGAGCCGGTTCTGGGGATGCAGCGCCCCGACGGCCGCCTGCTCGTCGGCGTTCATGTTCGCCGTCAGCAGCGGCGTTGCGATGAAGCCCGGGGCGACCGCGTTGACGCGGATCCCCTGGGTGGCGTACTCGAGCGCGGCGTTCTGCGTCAGCCCGAGCACCCCGTGCTTGGCGGCGACGTAGTGCGGCGATCCCGCAAAGCCGGTGAACGCGAGCACCGAGGCGATGTTGATGATCGCGCCGCCGCCGTTGCCCAGCATCGCGGGGATCTCGGCGCGCATGCAGTAGAAGACCCCGTCGAGGTTGACCGACAGCACCTCGCGCCAGGACTCGGGCGTCTGCTCGGCGACCGGCGCGCGCACGCCCCCGATGCCGGCGTTGTTGACGGCGATGTCGAGCTTCCCGAGCGTGTCGACGACGGTTGCGACCATCGCGTCGACGGCCGCCGGATCGGACACGTCGGCATGGATCGCGACCGCGCCGTCAAGCTCGCCGGCGACGCGCTCCGCGGACGGTAGGTCGCGGTCGACGATCGCCACGCGCGCCCCGCCGCTTGTCAGCCGGCGCGCGCACGCCTCGCCGATGCCCGCGCCGGCGCCGGTGACCAGCGCGGTCTTGCCTTCGAGGGTTGCGGTCATCGCCTACACGTCCTGCAGCTCGTCGTAGTACGTGATCGTCGGCGGCGCCGCCGATGCGGCGATGGTCTGCTCCATCGAGCCGGTCGATGTGCGCCAGGCGATGTACGCCTCCTGGTCGGCGCGCTCCTGCCAGCGCTCGATCAGGGTGATGTGGCATGGATCGGCCTGGTCGCGCACGACCTCCACCGACAGGTTGCCCTTGTAAGCGCGGGTGTCGGGCAGATCGGCCGCGAGCCCTTGCAGCACATCCTCGACCGTCTCGGCCTTCATGTGCAGCTCGAGAATCACCGTGACTGGCATCGTTCAAGCTCCTCCTCTCCGGTGTTCGGTGTCAGATTCCCGCCGCGGGGACGGGCGCGGCCGTCTCTCGGTACAGCCACAGGATCCGGTGGTCGCCCATCGGCGGCGCGATCGGGACCTGCGGCTCGCGGCCGGCCGCGAGCGCCTCCTCGCGCTCGGCGCGTGACCATCGCAGCCGGCTGTAGCAATGCTCCATCGTTCCCTTCGGGATGTCGTACAGGGCCATGTAGCCCCACTCGAGTTCGCCGTTAACCGGCAGCGCCGCGCGGCGGAAGCGATGCGCCGCGACGAACCCGCCGATCTTGTTGAAGATGTCGGGGATGTGGACCTCGTCGTACCAGCGGTTGAACTCGACATCGGTGCCGGGGTTGGCGTTGGTCAGCACGACCATCTGATCGAACGGCCCGGCGCCGGCCGCCGGCGTCGCGACGCGCGGCCCGATCTCCTCGTAGAACCACCACGCGGTGTCGCCGGACTGATCGGCGGTGCTCGGCAGGTCCGCGGCGGCAACCCGCCCGGCGGTGGACGCCAGCTCCCCCGGCGCGAGCTCGCAGATCGACAGGAACTCATACGGATGCTCGGGGCATTCGTCGAGGTCGTTCGCCGCGCGCATGCAGCGAGCGCCGAGTACCCCTTCGACGGCGCACAGCGCAGGTACGTACTCGCTGTCGTACCAATCCTCGAACGCGTCCGCGCGCCCGGGGCCGGCGTTGGCGAGGGCCAGCATCACGTCGGTCATCGGATCCTCCGGTTCATCGCTGCGTGGGTGCTCCCCCGGCCGTCCCGTCTTCCCAACCAAACGTCTGGTTGAATATATGACGCGCGCTCGAGCGAAGTCAACCCCGTGGGAGACGCGATCCGGCCAGCAGCGATCCGGTCAGGTAGGAGGGAGATTGGCGATGTCCAACCCATACGCACACGTCGGCGCACCGATCCAGGTAGGGGCGGCGACGTTCCGCAACCGGATCACGCGCACGGCCCATGGGACCGGCTTCGCGATCGACGGTCAGCCTAACGAGCGGCTGATCCGTTATCACGAGGCCCGCGCGCGGGGCGGTGTCGGCTCGCTGTTCTTGGAGACGTGCGGCGTGCACCCGTCCTCGCCCGGACCGCTGTGGACGTTCGAGGATCGGATTGTCGAGAGCATGGCGCCGCTGGCGCAGCGGATCCGGGCGCTCGACACGCACGTGCTCGCGCAGCTGTGGCACGGCGGCGCGCAGGCGCCGTCGCCGACCGGCGGGCCGTCGTATGCCGCCTCCCCGGTGGCCGACTCGATCGCCGGCCGCGTCACGCTGGAGATGCCCAAGTCGATGATCGACGAGGTCGTCGCGGGGTTCGCGGCCGCGGCCCGGCGCATGCAGGAGGCCGGCCTGACCGGCGTCGAGCTGCACTGCGCGCACACGTATCTGATCTGCTCGTTTCTGTCGCCGCTCACCAATCGGCGCACCGACGAGTACGGCGGCAGCCTCGAGAATCGCACCCGTTTCTGCCGCGAGGCGCTGGCCGCGGTCCGCGAGGCGTGCGGCCCGGAGTTCGTCGTCGGCGTTCGCATCAACGGCTCGGAGAGCGTCGCCGGCGGGATCGAGCCCGACGAGGCCAACGCGATCCGCGCGCGGCTCGAACGAGACGGCCTGATCGACTTCGTCAACGTCTCGATGGGCGGCTATTTCAACTTCGCGAAGATGATCGGCGCGATGCACGAGCCCGCGGGCTACGAGCTCGCGACCTCGACCCCGGTCACCCGCGCGGCCCGGGTTCCGACGATCGTCACCGGCCGCATCACGTCATTGGCCCAGGCCGAGCGGATCATCGCCGCCGGCGACGCGGACATCGTCTCGATGGTCCGCGCGCTGCTCGCCGACCCCGAGCTCGTCGTCAAGAGCCTCGCGGGCCGCGAGGCCGACGTACGGCCGTGCATCGGCTGCAACGAAGGCTGCGTCGGGCGCCGGTTCGCGGTCGGGGCCGCCGTCGGACAGACGGGGTGCACGGTCAATCCCGAGGCAGGCTTCGAGTACCTCGGCGAGGGCGTGGCCCCGGCGGACGCGCCCCGGTCGATCATGGTCGTCGGCGCCGGACCGGCCGGACTGGAGGCCGCGCATACGGCCGCGCGCCGCGGTCACCGCGTCAGCGTGTACGAGGCGGCCGACGAGCCCGGCGGAGCGGTTCGGCTCTCGCGTGCGGCGCCGCATCGTGACGACATCGGGCTGATCTGCGACTGGCTGTGGAAGCAGCTGCGCGGGGCCGGGGTCGAGACCCATCTCGGGCATCGCGTCGATGCTGAGACGATCCGCGCGGCGGCGCCCGACGCGGTGATCATCGCCACCGGCGCGACCCCCCGGCGCGACGGCATCCAGCGGATGCGCCCAGCGCTTCGGATCCGCGAGCTCAGTCCGGCCCAGGTCGTCACGCCGATCGAGGTGTTGGGCGGCCACGTCGAGACGCCGGCGCGCGCGGTCGTGTTCGACGATCTCGGCAACTACCAGGCGATCGGCTCGGCGGAGCTGTTGTTGCAGCAGGGCGCCGAGGTCGTGTTCGCTACCAGTTACCCGGAGTTCGCGCCGGACCTGTTCCGCTCCTTCCAGCGCGACGCGATCCTCGAGCGGCTCAATGGCTTTGCCGGGTTCAGCCTTCGAACCCGCGCGGTCGTCGAAGCGGTCGGCGACGGCACCGTGACGCTCGGCAGCCTCGACTCCGACGATCGCGAGGTCGTGCGCGCCGGCCTCCTCGTGTTGATGACCGGGTTCGACCCCGACGCGGCGCTGGCCGCGCAGCTGCGCGAGGACGGGATCGAGACCCACGTCGTCGGCGACGCGGTCGCGCCGCTGCTGATGCCCCACGCGATCGCGACCGGCCGCGAGGCGGGCGCGGCCGTCTGACGAGCGCCGACCGGCGGCGCGGAAAGGACCCCCCAATGCTCGGCAACCTCGATGTCTTCCACGTCGGCCTCTCGGTACCCGACCTCCAGCAGGCGATGCGCACGATCGGCTCCAACCTCGGCATCTCCTGGGCGCCGACGCAGGAGCGGGTGCAGAAGGTGCGCACCGGCGCCGGCGAGACGCGCGAGGAGCACATCCTCTTCACCTACTCCGCCGACGGTCCGCCCCACGTCGAGCTGATCCAGCCCGAGCCGGGGTCGGTGTGGGGCATCACGCCCGCCAACGGCCTGCACCACATCGGCGCGTTCGCGGTCGACGTCGCGGTGCTGCCGGGCGACGGCCTGGCGCTCGAATTCGGCGGCGGCCACGGCGAGCGACCGGTCGGCTTCGCGTACTACACGTCGCCCGCCGGGATCCGCATCGAGCTCGTCGACCAGTCGCGCCGCCGGCAGTTTGCGGACTGGTTCGCCGGCGGCGCGAAGCTCGAGATGGCGCGCTGAGTCGTCGGCCTGCGCTCGGGATCAGCTGGCGTCTGCCCGCATGGTCGGGCGCAATCGTGACGCGAGGGGGAGGCGAGTCCGGCATGGACGTACAAATCTCCCACTCGCATCGCTATTCGGCGACCGAGCCGAAACCACGTTCGCTTCGGGCGCGGCCTAACCGGTGACGATCCGGTTGAAGCGGCGCAGCGCCAGCGGCACGCACACGGCGAGCAACACCAGGCACCAACCGACCATCGCGATCTGCGGGTGGTCCAGCTGCCAGGAGCCGCTCGAGTGGAAGCCCGGTGTGGTCAGCACCCGAACGCTCGCCACGAATGCCGAGATCGGGTCCCACTCGGCGATCGCGCGGGGCACCGCGTCCATGCCGCTGATCGGGACGAACGTACCCGCCATGAACGTCAGCGGCAGCATCACGATGAAGCCCATCCCCTGCACGGCGTCGGGTGAGCGGACGAGCATCCCGAACAGCACGCCGGTCCACGTGAACGCGAACAGGCCGAGGGTCATCAGGGCGGCCAGCTCGATGCCGTGGGCGAGCGTCAGCGACGGGCTCCAGCCGAGCGCGAGGCCGACGCTGACCGTGATCACGATCCCGAGGACCTGCTCGCAGAACTGGCCGAGCACCTCGCCGGTGACGATCGAGAGACGGCTGATCGGCATCGAGCGGAAGCGGTCGATCACGCCCTCGGACATGTCGGTGGCGGTCGCGGTGCCGGCGCTGATCACCCCGAACGCGAGGCCCTGGCCGAGGATCCCCGGGAACATGAAGTCCTGGTAGCTGAGCCCCGTGACGTGGATCGCAGAGCCGAACACGTACAGGAACAGCAGGATGAAGATGACCGGCTGGATCGTCACGTCCAGCAGCCGTTCGGGCACGCGCGGGATCGCGCGCAGGCTGCGTCCGGTCAACAGCAGCGTGTCGCGGACGAACCGCAGCGGACCGCCGCTCGAACCCAACCGCGAGCCGTCCTCCCAGCCGCCGCCCGGCCCGCGAGCGGGGTCGACGGTGACCGCGGTCATACGGCCACCTCCTCGCGCTGAAGTTCGGGCTCGTCGTCGTTGTCGGCGCGCGGCTGCTCGTGGGTCGCGGTGTGCCCGGTCAAGGCCAGGAACGCGTCGTCGAGCGTCGGCCGGCGAAGCGCCACCTCGTCGACGGGGACGCCGATCTCGCGGACCGCGAGCGCGACCCGCTCCAGATCGGCCACCTCGTCGGGCGCGGCGATCGAGACCGTGCGCTGCTCGGTCACCGGGGTGATCTCGAAGCGCTCCCAGAGGCGGTCGCGCAGCGTCGCAAATGCCTCCGCGTCGGCGGCGACGACGTCGACCCGCTGCTGGCCGACCTGCGACTTCAGCTGCGCCGGCGTACCGGCGGCGACCTCGCGGCCGCGGTCGATCAGCACCACTCGGTCGGCGAGCGCGTCGGCCTCCTCCAGATACTGGGTCGTGAGCAGGAGCGTCACGCCTTCGGCGACGAGCTCGCGGATCGTCGACCACACGACCTGGCGGCTGCGCGGGTCCAAGCCGGTGGTCGGCTCGTCGAGCACGAGCACGTGCGGGCGGTCGATCAGCCCGGCGGCGAGATCGATCCGGCGCCGTTCGCCGCCGGAGAGGTTCTTGACGAGACGGTCACGGAACGCGGCCGCGTCGAAGCGCTCGAGCAGCTCGTCGGCGATCTTGCGGGCGGCGCGGGAGTTGCGGCCGCGCAGGCGCGCCATCAGCACGAGGTTCTCGCGCGCGGTCAGGTGCTTGTCGAGCGCCGCGAACTGCCCGGTCAGCGAGATCCGCTCGCGCACGCGGGCCGCCTCGGTGACCACGTCGTAGCCGCCGACCGTCGCGCGGCCGCCATCGGGCGCGATCAGCGTCGCGAGCATCCGCACGGTCGTCGTCTTGCCGGCCCCGTTGGGCCCGAGCAGCGACACGACGGTCCCGTCGTCGACGCGCAGATCGAGCGAGTCGACGGCGACGAACGTGCCGAAGCGCTTGGTCAAGTCGTTGGTTTGTATCGCTACATCGGTCATGGTCCGTAAAAATACAGAGACTGAAGAAATACTGCAAGTGAATCTTCGTTCGATACCCTTCGGACCAGATCAACGTTGGACGACCGCAGTCACGAGGACCCGGTGAGCGAGGGCAGTCATGAAGACGCGACGGCGCCCTCCGGCGGCGAGCTGCTCGACCACACGCACGCCGACGCGCTGCTCGACGAGCTGATCGCCGCCGAGATGGGCGACGAGATCGCCGCAGCGATGCGCCGCGTGCGCCGGGCCCAGGAAGCCCGGTACCGCGCCGAGCATCCGGACGAGGGGCTGCGCGAGCGCAAGCGCCGCCACACGCGGCAGACGATCTCGGACGTGGCGACGACGCTGTTCGCGACGCGTGGCTTCGACGAGGTCACGGTCTCGGAGGTCGCCGAACGGGTCGGCGTCTCCGAGAAGACCGTCTACAACTACTTCCCCACGAAGGAGGCGATGGTCCTCGACAACGCCGACGAGGCGATCGACGAGATGGCTCGAGCGTTGCGCGACCGGCAACCAGAGGAATCGCTCACCGACGCGGTGCTGCGGGCCGTCGAGGCCGACATGCAGCGGTTCGACGAGGTCGCCGACGACCAGCTGCTCGAGTTC
>DASUHF010000110.1:0-23643 GCA_036273655.1 Solirubrobacteraceae bacterium
TCCGTCCGCTCGACCCGGCCGAGGACGGCCCCGACGAGCCGCTGTGGCGGGCCGTCGTGGAGCTGCAGGTGGCCGGGCGCGACGAGCGCATCGCCGAGCACGAGCACCGCGAGTTCAGCCGCACCCGCCAGCACGAGCTACGGACGCTGTTCGCAGCCGGAGCCGGCGCCTGGTACGCGGCGCTGACTGACGACGGCGAGCTCGTCGCCTCCTGCGGCATCGTCGCGACCGGCGACCGGGGCCGCTTCCAAGCCGTCGAGACCGCCGACGCCCACCGCCGCAAGGGGATCTGCTCACGGCTCGTCGTCGACGCCGCTGCGCACGCGGCCGCCGCGCACGAGTTGTCGACGCTGGTGATCGTCGCCAACGCCGACTACCACGCGCTCGGCCTGTACGAGTCGCTCGGCTTCACCCGCCGCGAACGCGTCCACACGGTCTGCCGCCCGGCGGCGGTCTGACCCGCATCGGTCAGCTGCCCGCGATCACCTCCCCGCGTGAGACCGCTCGGCTGAGCGCGCAAGCCTGTTGGTCGGCGGCCGCGTCCGCCCCGTTCGCGCCCACAACCGCGTTCGGCGCCTGGCTCGCCATCGCCGCGTTGTCGCCGATCGCGATCGCGAAGACGTGCATCGCGATCTGGTTGGTGTGAGCGCCACCGGTCGCTACCTGAAATGTTCGCCATTCCGGGCTTCCGAAACCTGGGTCGGAGGCGATTCGATGTGGGTTGCGCATCCGTCGCCAACCTGCCTGTGAGCGCCCCGATTTGGCGACAAACTCATCAACGAGCAGGGTGCGTGGAGCCCACCGTCGCAGCGGGCACGGAACGCGTCCGTCCACCTCCCGCGGCGCTCCGCCCGCGCGACGCCCGGCCCTTGCGGCCCGCGGGCGGTCCTGCGCTCAGCGCACGTTCGCGTAGCGCCGGTTGACCGCCCAGCAGGCGATCACGAACAGCCCGGCGGCGTACAGGAACGCGACGACAATCGGCCACGTGGTCGGACCGGCGCCGCCGCCGGCCTGGTCGAGGAGACGCTGGGCCCCCCAGAACGGCAGGAACTTCGCGACCGGGTTGGAGGGCGACAGCGTCAGCTGCACGCCGACGACGCCGATCAGGATCAGCACCGACTCGAGCTCTGAGGGGACGAGCGCGCCGACGGCGAGACCGAACGGGACCGCGCACAACGTCACCAGGAACACGCCGGAGAACAGCTCTCCGGGATCGGCGGGATTAGAGCCGAGCACGATCACACCCGCGAACACGAGCGCGACGAGCGTCCCCAGCGACTCGAGCAGCAGCAGTCGCCCGATCATCAGCTCGCGAGGCCGGTAGCCGGACAGCACGAGCCGGCTGTCGAGCCGGCGCGAGCTCATCACGCAGAAGATCGCCGCGCCCGAGATCGAGAACGCCATCGCGATCCCGCCGAGCACCGGCGCGTAGTCGCTGTCGGCTCGCGAGGCCGCGTAGAACGCCAGCGGCAGCAGCGTCAGCAGCCCGAGCGCTCCGCGCCGCCGAGCCAGCTCGCGGCCGGCCATCTCGGCCGGCAGCAGCACGTGCTCGGCCCAGTGGCGGCGGACCAGCGCCCGCGCGCGCGTGGCGTGCGTTGTGGCGGCGCTGACGTCGCTCACCCGCCAACCTCCTCGTGCACGGGCGTCAGCGACACGACGCGATCGACGAGGTCAAGGTCGGCGAGCATGTGGGTGACGACGATCACCGCGATTCCCTGGCGGCTCCAGCGCGCGACGTGGTCCCAGAAGTTCATGTAGGAGCCATGGTCAAAGCCCTGGTAGGGCTCGTCGAGCAGCAGCAGCCGGGCACCGCCCAACAGCGCCAGGGTCAGGTTGAGCTTCTGCTGGCAGCCGCCCGACAGATGCCGGATCTGCGCGCCGTGGTCCCCACCTGGGAAGCCGAATTCCGCCAGCAGCTCGCGCCCGCGGGCGATCCCCTGCTCACGCGTCAGCCCCAACGCCGGGCTGAACAGCGCCAGGTGCTCGTCGGGCGTCAGCAGGTCGTGCAGACCCGGGATCTGCGGGCAGTAGCCGACGCGGCCATCGATCTCAAGCGTCCCGGCGTCGGGCGCCAGCAGCCGCGCGCAGATCCGCATCAGCGTCGTCTTGCCGGCACCGTTCTCGCCAACGATCGCGATCCGCTCACCGACGCGCACGGTCAGCGACACGTCCCGCAGGACCTTGCGAGCGCCGTAGCTGTGATGCAGGCCGGAGGCGGTCAGCACAGGCGGAAGGGTCGAGCCGTCCGCGTCGGCGCGGTCAGGCGCCGTGAGGCTTGCCGAAGGCACGGTGACGGTTGTACGTGGCCGACATGAGAGGAAGCTAAGGGCCCCGGTGGCGGTGAGCTCACGCCGCCGCGGCGAGCGTATCGGACCCCGCGTGATCGGCCGCCGGCGCGACTCCGAAGCGCAGCACGCCATCGTCGATCCGGTGACGGCGGAGCTCGAGCCGGTCGAGGAAGTAGTTCTGGCGCACCCGCCACGGGGCCGCCGCTCCCTGTGCGGGGAACTCGGCCACCGAGCGCCGCACGTAGCCGGAGCTGAGATCGAGCAGCGGCAGCCGCGGCGTGCCGGCCGGCGGCTGCGACGGCATGCACCAGTCCCAGCCGCGCTCGCGCATGTACCGCAGCACGCGCGTCACGAACGCCAACGTCAGATCCGCGCGCAGCGTCCACGACGCGTTCGTGTAGCCCATCACGAACGCGAAGCTCGGCACGCCCGACAGCATCGAGCCCATGTACACGGTCGTCTCGGGGACGGCCACCTCGCGGTCGTCGACCGACAGCTGGATCCCGCCGAGCGCCTGTAGCCGCAGCCCGGTTGCGGTGACGATCACATCGGCAGCGAGCGTCTGCCCGCCGGTCAGCTCGATCCCGTCCTCGGTGAACGTCTTGATCGTGTCGGTCACGATCGACGCCCGGCCCTCGGACAGCGCCCTGAACAGGTCGCCGTCGGGGGCGACGCAGAGCCGCTGGTCCCACGGGTCATAGCGCGGTCCGAAATGGGTCTCGACGTCGAAGCCGGCCGGCAACGCCGCCCGCACGCCGCGGCGCAGCAGCGCCTTCATCAGCGCCGGTCGGCGGCGGCTGAGCTGGAAGCTGAGCGTCATCAGCCCGATGTTCTTGGCGCGGATCAGGCGATCGGCCACGGTCTCCGGCAGCCACCGCCGCACGCGCTGCGCGAGCGGATCGCGAGCGGCGAGCGCGACCACGTAGCTCGGGGAACGCTGCAGCATCGTCACGTGTGCGGCGCGGCGGGCGAGCGCGGGCACGATCGTGACCGCGGTCGCGCCCGAGCCGATCACGACCACGCGCCGGTCGTCGTAGTCGAGGTCGTCGGGCCAGCGCTGCGGGTGGACGATCGGACCGCGGAAGCGCTCGGCGCCTGCGAACGCCGGCGCATAACCGCCGTCGTAGTCGTAGTAGCCGCAGCAGCAGAGCAGAAACGAGCAGCTGATCCGCTCGACCTCCCCGTCGGCGCGCAGCGCCTGCACCGTCCAGCGAGCGCGCCGCGACGACCAGTGCGCCGCGACGACCCGGCGGCCGAAGCGGATTTGCTCGCCGACGCCGTACTCGTCGGCGGCGCGGCGCAGGTAGGCGAGGATCGACGGCCCGTCGGCGAGCGCCTCGGGCTCGCGCCACGGCGAGAACGGGTACGCAAGCGTGTGCATGTCGGAGTCCGAGCGGATCCCCGGGTAGCGGAACAGGTCCCAGGTACCGCCGAGGTCGTCGCGGGCCTCGAGGATCGCGAAGCTGCGCTCGGGAGCGTCGCGGCGCAGGTGGCAGGCGGCGCCGATCCCCGACAGCCCGGCGCCGACGATCAGGACATCGAGGTGCTCATCCTCGGTGGTACGCACGCGTATCGGAGGCTAGTGAGTGGCGGCCGAGGCACCGACTAGGATCGGCGGGCCGTGCGATATCCGGTCGAGAGCTTCACCGACGCCGAGCGCAAGCTGCTCGAGCCGCACTGCTCCAACCTCGACGCGCCGGTGTTCGCGCTGATGAACCTGCCCGAGACGGTCAAGGGCGCGCTGTTCGCCCGCTACTCGCGCCACTCCGGAACGCTGCGGCGGCTGCTGCTGGACGAGTTCGCGGCGGACCTCGGCGAGCCCACCCCGGCCGCCGGCAAGAGCGAGGGCGGTGGCCGTGCGACCCAGCTTTACGAGCGGATCTTCCTCGGCTACGGAGACGACTCGGTCGCCCAGCTCGGCGGCGCGCACGTCGCCTGCGAATGGGCCTCCAACGTGCTCACGAAGATCCTGCAGCGCCCGCGGCTGGCGGCCTACCTGGAGCAGTCGACCCGCTACATCGCCTACGACACGCCGATCGACCGCGCCCGTCCCGGGCGCCACCGCTACTACTCGGACCCCGAGCTCGGCCCGGAGTACGAGCGCACGATGGAGCAGCTGTTCGCGATCTACGCCGCCTCGATTCCGGCGGTGACGGCGTGGGCGGCGACCGAGTTCCCGCTCGCCGACGGCGAATCGCCCAAAGCCCACGAGCGCGCGATCGCCGCCAAGGCGCTCGACCTGCTGCGCGGGCTGCTGCCCGCCTCGTCGCTGTCGCACATGGGGATCTTCGCCTCCGGCCAGAGCTACGAGCAGCTGATCCTGCATCTGCTCGCGCACCCACTGCCGGAGGCGCGCAGTTACGGCGAGATGCTGCTCGAGGCGGTGCAGGCGGTGATCCCGAGCTTCGTCGCACGCGTGCAGCGACCCGACCGCGGCGGCGAGTGGGTCGAGTACCTGCGCTCGCGGGCGCAGGCGGGCGAGCGCTGGGCGCGGCGGCTGGACCTGACCAGCGACCGCTCGGGCGCCGGCCACGGGCCGTCGGTGACGCTCACGCACGTCGACGGCACCGAGGAGGACCTGCTCGCGGCACTGCTGTTCGAGGCCGCCGACACGCCTGACCATGTCACGCGCGAGGCGATCGCGGCGCTCGCCGCCGACGAGCGCGCGCGGATGCTGACCGACCTCGTCGGCGAGCGCGCCAACCGGCGATACCGGCCCGGACGCGGCTTTGAGGCGCTGCGCTATCGCTTCGAGATCGTCGCCGACTACGGGGCCTTCCGCGACCTGCAGCGTCACCGAATGCTGACCGTGCAATGGCAGCGACTGTCGCCCGACCTCGGCGCCGACGTGCCCGACCAGATCGACCAGGCCGGCGTCGGCGACGAGTACCGGCGGGCGCTTGACATTTCCCGCTACGCCTACGAGGCGCTGCGCGATCGCGGCCTCGAGCAGGCGGCCCCATACGCGCTCTGTCTCGGCTACCGGATCCGGTTCGTGCTCGATCTCAACGCGCGCGAGGCGATGCAGCTGATCGAGCTGCGCAGCGGGCGCGAGGGCCACCCCAGCTACCGCGCGGTCGCGCACGAGATGCACGCGCAGATCGCGGCCGTGCATCCGGCGGTCGCGGCCGCGTGCACGCACGTCGACCTCGACACCGAGCCGCGGCTGGAGCGGATCCTGGCCGAGATGCGCAACCAGGCGCGGGCCGTCCCTGCCGCCTGACTTTAGAGCGATGGTCGCTCGGACGCCGCGGACCGCGCTCGCCCTGCTCGCCGTCGCGATCACGGCCGCGGTCGCCGGCTGCGGCGGCTCGGGCACGTCGCATACGACCGAGTCGAGCGCGCGGTTTCCGTCGAGCTTCGTCGCGGTCTCGCGCTCGAGCGCGTCGCCGGGGGTCACCGTCTACTCCTCGTCGAGCGGACGGCCGCTGCGGCGACTGACCGACGGCGATCGCGACATCGATCCGATGCTTGCCAATGACGGCCACGAGGTGTTCTACGTGCATGTGCCGGCGAAGGTCTGCCCGGTGGCGCTCGAGCGGATCCCCGCGAGCGGCGGTCGGCCCAAGCGCCTGACGACCGCCGGCTTCCCGGGCGGCCCGGTCGCGGTCAGCCACGACGGGCGGATGCTCGCCTACACCGGGACGCGCCCGGGCACCTGCCGGCTGACCAAGCCCAACGAGTTGGCTGGTGCTGCGCGACCTGCAGACCGGTCGGGTGCACCGGATCCATTTCCTCGTGTGGGGCGTCGCCTGGGCACCGGGCGATCGCACGCTCGCGATCGTCGCTCCCAACCCGAGGACCGGCCGCGGCGAGATCCGACTGATCTCCGACCCGTTGGCGGCAACGCCGGCTCAGCTGAAGGCGGCGCCCTCGATCCCATGCCCCGACAGCCGCGCCTGCGGCGAGACCTCGCCGAGCTTCGACGCCGGCGGCACGCTCTCCTACGAGGCGATGATCAGCCCCGCAGGCGAGCGCTGCTGGCTTGAGAAGTGCACCGACTGGACCTACGCGCTCGTCACCGTGCACGGCGGCCACAGCCGGGTCCACACGTCGCGGCGCCTTGCGACCGACGCGGTCCTGCCGTCCAGCAACGTCGACGCCGGCGGGGACGCGTTCCTCTACACGCTGCCGTACGGGAAGGAAGCGCGCATCTGGCGGTGGTCGGGCGGCGCCGCAACGCCGATCGCACAACCCGGCGCAACCGCGATCCAAGCCGTGTGGAGATAGCCTCCGCTACGTGCCGAGTGAGCTAGGCCCCCTGCCAAGCCGTCGGTCGGACGCCGAGCCCGACCCGTCCACACTCCCCGAGGCGAGCGACCCCGACGCGTTCCGCGCGACTGCCGAGGCGATCGAGCGCGCGGTCGGCAAGGTGATCGTCGGGCAACAGGAGGCCGTGCGCGGCGTGCTGATCTGCCTCGTCGGCGACGGCCACGGGCTGCTCGAGGGCGTCCCCGGGGTCGGCAAGACGTCGCTGGCGCTGTCGTTCACGGCGGCGCTCGGGCTGCAGTACAACCGGCTGCCGTTCACGCCCGACCTGCTGCCCGCCGACATCACCGGTACGACCGTCCTGTACGGCGACCCGAGCCGCGGGCTGCGACCGCAGTTCGAGCCCGGTCCGGTGTTCTGCAACCTGCTGCTCGCCGACGAGATCAACCGGGCCTCGCCCCGGACCCAAAGCGCGCTGCTGGAGGCGATGCAGGAGCGCACGGTGACGGTCGCGGGAACGACTCGCGAGCTCGACCGCCCGTTCTGCGTGCTCGCCACCCAGAACCCGATCGAGATGCAGGGCACCTACCCGCTGCCCGAGGCCCAGCTCGACCGCTTCCTGCTGAAGCTGCGGTTCAGCTACCCAAGCGTCGACGAGCTCGAGGCGATCGTCACGCAGGCGCCGGCCAGCGGCATCGACCGCATCGACGTCGTCGCCGGCGCCGCACAGCTGCAGGCGATGAGCCTGCTGGCGCGCGAGGTGCCGGCGTCCTCGGAGGTGATCGGCGTGATCAGCCGGCTGCTGCTGGCGCTGCAGCCGAGCGACGGCGCGCACCCCCTCGTGCGCGACTACGTCCAGCTCGGCCCGAGCCCGCGCGGCGGTCAGGCACTGACGATCGCCGGGCGCATCACCGCGCTGCTGGACGGGCGCCACAATTTGTCGCTCGACGACGTCCGCGCGGTCGCACTGCCGGCGCTGCGCCACCGGCTCGTGTTGAACTTCGACGCCGAGCGCGAAGGGATCGGGCCCGAGATGATCGTGACCGAGGCCCTGCAGCGGCTCACGGGCTGACGCCGATGGCGGATCCGGCGCCGCTGCTGTCGAGCGATGACGTCCGTCGCCTGGAGCGGCTGTCGATCGCGTCGCTGGACGCGATCGAGGCCGGGCTGACCGGCCAGCGCGAGGGGCCGGCCCGCACCGCCGCCGGGCTCGAGTTCGCAGAGCACCGGCGCTACACGCCCGGCGACGATCTGCGCCGGATCGACTGGAACGTGTACGGCCGGCTGCGGGAGCTGCTGGTCAAGACCGCGCCGAGCGAATCGCGGATCTGGCTGTCGGAGATGATCGACGCAAGCCGCTCGATGGACGCCGGCGAGCCGAACAAGCTGTGGTACGCACGCCGGCTCGCGGCATTGCTGGGAACGGTCGCACTGCTGCGCTCGGACTCTGTCCAGGTGCACGTGCTCGCCGACGGCGGCTCGATCGCGGGCGGCAGGCTCGACGCCGCGCGGATGGTGTCGGTGCTCGCGCGGGAGATCACGGAGCTGCCGGCGGGCACGGAGACAGAGTTGGCACGCAGCGTCGCGCGCAGCCGCGCCGTGGGCGAGCGCACCGAGCTCGGTGTCCTGATCAGCGACTGCCTGGTCGGCGCCGCCGACCTCGAGGCGGCGCTGGCACAGCTGGCCAAGACCGCCCGCGCGGCCGTGCTCGTGCACGTGCTCGACCCGGCGGAGGGCGAGGCCGGACCGACCGGCGGCGTCGAGTTGACCGACCGCGAGACCGGCGAGCGACTGCGCACGCTCGTCACCGATCAGCTGCGCGTGCGGCTCGCCGAGCGCTACCAGCAGTTCCGCGCGCGGGTGCAGGACGCCTGCGTGCAGGCGAGCGCGCACTACGTGGCGGCGCCGACGACCATCGATCCGCTGGCACTGCTGCTCGACACTGCCCGCATTGGCCGGGTGCTGCGCTCGGCGACCGTCGCGTGACCGCCGAGCCTCGGCGGGACCGAACTTTTGAACGAAATCGGCTGCGGCGCCGGCGTTGGCGTTGCAATGTCCGGCCCTGCCGAACATTTTCCCGTCTACTCCGATTGGCCTCCGGAAAACGTTGAAATGTTCGGTGGCGGCGTCGCCGCCATCACGGTGAGCTTGCGCGTGGTGCCCGGTCAGCCTGCCCGAGCGCATGGACTCCGGCGGCAACGGTTAGCCGATGTCGACTCCACAGGTCCTGGGCCGGCGGCCCAGCGTCTGCGCCCGGCCCTTTTCCTACTTCCCCACATGAGCGACCCACTCAGCGCACGGCTCGGCGCGCCAGCGACCGGGCGCCGGGCGCCAGCCGCACGAGTACGCCGGCGCCGAACCCGACGAGCGCCACCAGCACGAGCAGCTCGCGCAGCGAGTACGAGGCGTGCGACAGCGCGCCCGGGTCGCCGGGCGCGAGCACCCGCCCGCCGGTCTGTGCGACCAGCTGGTCGAGCGGCGACGCGTGCGCCGTCTGCGGCGAGCGCTCGGTCGGGTACGGCAGCGCCACCACGCCGCGTGAGCGCAGCGTCGAGGCGCCCTGCGCCCGCAGCGAGAATCGGTAGACCCCGGGCTGCAAGGCGCGGACGTCGGTCTGCAGCGATGCCGGCCCGCTGGGCACGAACACGACCGCGTGCGTGCCGCCCGGCCCGGTCAGCGTCCCGCGCACCCGCGTGACCCCGGCGGCCGCACGGCCGGCGCTCGCCAGGTCGATCCGCAGCGTCCCGGGCGCGTCGGCGGACGTGCGCGGCGTCAACGGCTTTAGGCTCACGCCGCGCTGGGCCCAGCGCACCGCGTCGTCGAACAGGACCGGCTCGCGCGTCCACGACCGCGCCCACGGGGCGCCGATGCCGGGCGTCCACGCGACCGCGCGGCCGGACCCGACCTGCCATTCGGTCAGCGCGGGGTCAGTCGACCGCTTCTTGTTGGTCGCGAGCAGGTCGGCGACGGCGCCCGGCTTGGGCTTGACGACGACGTTGCCGGTGAGGCCCGGGAGCCGGCGACCGGCGAGCGAGCGCACGATCGGGCTGTCAGAGCCGAACAGCACCTTCAGATGGCCCCGGACGCGCACCGGCTTTGCGCTCAGCTGCGTCTCGGAGACGAAGATGTGCGGCAGCTGGCGCGCGTTGTCGGTCGTGTAGGCGTGGCCACCGGTCGCCTTCGCGATCTGCGACAGCAGCGTGCGGTCGGCGTCGGCGCCGAGCGCGACCGTGGCCACCGAGATCCCCTCCGCGCGGAACTGCGCCAGCAGCGGCGCGTAGTCGGCGCGCTCCGAGATCCCATCGGTCATCAGGATCAGATGGCGCTGCTTGGCGTGACTGCGCGCGAGCGCCTCCAGCCCCGCTCGCAGTCCGCGATAGATGTTCGTGCCGCCGTTGGCCTGAAGCGTCGCGATCCGCTTGTCGACGCGGTGCTGCGAGGCGCCGGGCGACACGCGCTGCAACGGCAGGAACACGTGCGGGACGATGTCGAAGTCGACGATCCCGAGCTCGTCGCGGTGTTTGGCGATGAACGCCGCGCTCTGACGGGCGCCGGAGCGGGCCATCACGATCTTCGGGACGCCCCCGGCGGTGTCCATCATGCTGCCGGAGTGGTCGAGCACGAGCTCGATCGCGAGGTTGCGACGCTGCAGGTTGCCGGGAACCAGGCTCGTGACCGGCAGCAGCCGCTGCAGCGGCGAGCGCCAGTAGTGGCCCAGCGAGAAGCTGTGGCGCCCGCCGAGCGCGAGCAGGCCGAGCCCGCCCGCGCGCACGGCCGCGTCGAGCGCCCCCGCCCGCGCGGCGCCGATCGCCGCGGCGGGGACGTCGTCGAGCACGACCGCGTCGTAGCGGCGGTAGCCGGACGGGTCGCTCGGCAACGCGCCCGGCGCGACCGACGTGACGGTCAGATGCCGGCGGCGCAGGATCGCGGCGGTCGGCGAGCCCGCGCCCGTGGCCGCGACCAGCACCCGCGGCGGGCGCTCGACGTCGACGACGGTGGCGGTTGTGTCGTTGGCCGCGACGACGTCGCCGGGCTCGGTGATCGTGGCGGTGAACGAGTTCCAACCGCGGCGGGTGGCGGTGTACTGCAGCAACAGCGGGTTGTCGCCTATACGCAGCGGCACCGTCTGCGACGCCGGCGCGCCGCCGTTGCGGCGGATCCGGAGCCGCGCGACCGCGGCGACCGTGCTGTGGATCGTCAGCGTCAGCGGCACCGTGTCGCCGACGCGGACCGCCGGCGGTACGTGCATCGCGGTGATCGCGGCATCGGGGCGGCCGGTTGCGCGGAGCGGCACCCAGTCGACGGCGACGTCGCGGGCACGCGCCCGGGCCGCGGTCGCGGTCACGTCGCCGACGGTCTGGCCGCCGTCGGAGATGACCGCCACCCGGCCGCCGGGGGGCGCGAGGCCGATCGCAGCCCCGACCGCCGACTGCAGGTCGGTGTCGGCGGGACCGGGAGCATGGTCGCCGCCGCCGAGCGCGTTCGGTGCAGACGCGAAGCGGACGACCCGGCACGGGGCCGGGCAGCGGTCGCGGCCGAGCGTGCCCGTCCAGTGGTCCTCGACCTGCGTCATCCGCGCGTCGATGCTCGCCGAGCGGTCGACGGCGAGCACCGTTGGACGGTCGGAACCGGTGCGGATCACCGGATCGGCCAGCGACAGCACCAGCGCGATCAGCGCCACCACGGGCGCCAGCGTCGTCGCGTACGCCCGCGGTGTCGCCGGCAGCCGGCGCAGGCGCCGCAGCGCCTCGGCGAGCGCGGCAACCGCGACGAGCAGCAGCAGCGCCAGCGGATGCTCGAAATGCAACGAGCTCATACGGCGACGCGGCGCCTCGTCGCCGACCAGTACGCCCACTCCAACGCGAGCACGACGAGCGCCGCCGCGATCAGCCACGGCGCAAGCGATGCGCCGGCTTGCTCGGGGGCCCGCAGGCGACCGGCGCCCAGATCGATCGGCGTGCCGCTGCGCGCGCCGTCGGCGGCGTTGACCGCGACCGTCGCCCGGTGCGTGACCCCGAGGCCGGACTCGGTGACCGTGTAGAGCCCGGGCGACGGCGCCGTGACCGTCGCCAGCCGTCGGCCGAGCGTGACCCGTCGCAGCACCGTCGCCCCGCGGCGCAGCGTCAGCTCGCGCGCTCCGGGGATCGAGTCGACGCCGATCGCGGTCCCGGCGACCGCGGACGTGGGCACCCAGGCAAGCGCCCAGCGGACGATGTTGGCGACGAGCACCGGGAACGACCCGAGCTGTGTGAGATTGGACGCCGCCGGGTCGAACGAGCTCACCAGCACGCGCACGCGGCCGTCGTCGCCAGCCGCCAGCAGCGGCCCAGAAGGGCTCCACGCGATCGGCGTCACCCACCGCGGCAGCGTCTGCACGCGCGCGCCGCCGGCGGCGATCGTCAACGAGGACAAATCGACGTCGTCGAGCAGCCCGCCGGCGGGACCGGTGCCGCTCAGCGTCGGCTGCGCCAGCGGCCCCCGCACGCGCCCGCCGGGCAGCGTCGAGGGGTCGAGCAGCACCGCCGCCGGCGCCGGCGGCAGCGCCGTAGGCGAACGCGACGCGCCGGAGCCGGGCGGCGGCGCCATCCGCAGGGCCTTCGACGAGCCCGGCGCTGCGCCGTCGACGACGACCAGGTCGCTGGCGCGCGCGTCGCGTGCGCGATAGCGGCTCGGAGTGCGCAGGCGCAGCCGCACGCCCGGCACCGCGGCGAGCGCCCGTGCAACCGCGAGGCCGGTCGTCCGGGTGCCGACGAGCGTGACGACCGACGTTCGCGGGATGTCGTCGTCGCCGGGGACGGCGACCCACGCGCGGTCGTCGCCGGCGAGCGGATCAGAGCCCAGCAGGCGCAAGGCGATGACCTGGTCGGGGGTGGCGAACAGCTTCACGGTCGCGGTCGAGTGCGGTCCGACGTGGACCCGCAGCGGGACCGGTCGGTGACCGGCGACGTCGGCGACGAGTCGGTCGGTGACCGCCGACGACCCGGTGTTGCGGACGGTCGCGACGACCTCGCAGCTGGCGGCCGCGCCGATCCCGCACCGCGCTTGCGGGCTGAAGATCCCCTGGTCGGCGACGGG
This sequence comes from Solirubrobacteraceae bacterium, assembly GCA_036273655.1. Lineage (GTDB taxonomy): Bacteria > Actinomycetota > Thermoleophilia > Solirubrobacterales > Solirubrobacteraceae > Palsa-465. The sequence goes on from DASUHF010000110.1 coordinate 12,573, forward strand.
CCGGCCGGCGGTCATGACCCCCAGCTCGCCACGGTTGGCATGCACCGGCGGCGCGGCGTCCTCGGGCGCCCGGATCAACAGCAGCCGATCGTGCGGGCCCGACAGCAACCCCCCCGCGATTGTCAGCGCCGCCGGCAGGCCGGCCGGCGCCGACGTCCGCCGCACCCGCGCCAGCGCGTCGCGGGCGCCGGCCGCGTCACCGCGATACAGGACGGCGGGGTCGCCGCCCGCGAGCACGATCCGGACCGGGGCGCCGGCGGGCGCGGACGCGATCGCCCGCTCGGCGACCCGCTGCGCATCGGCGAGCCGGCCCGGCACCTGCATCCACAGCGAGTCGTCGAGCACGATCACGGTCGCCGGCGGCTCGGGGCCGGAGCTGCTGCGCGGCTGCGCGAGCGTCACCACCAGCAGCGCCAGCGCGACGACCTGCAGCGCCAGCAGCAGTGGCAGCGGGGGCGGGCGCAGCCGCCGCTGCACGCTCGCGGACTCCAGCTCGAACTCGTGCCACAGCAGCAGGCTCGGCACCTCGCGCTCGCGGCGTGACCGTTGGCGCAGGTGCAACAGCACCAGCGGCGCCAACAGCACGAGTCCCGCAAGCGCCCAGGCGCTGCCGAACGACACGCAAGCTCACCAGGCCTTGAACAGAAGCTGGTTCGAGCCGCCGAAGTAGTTCTGCAAGAGCTCTGCCTCTGGGGAGGGGACGTTGAAGGTCGGCGGGATCACCGGGAACCGTCCCGTCGCACCGCCGCTGCCGGCGCCGGCGCCGACGGTTGCCGTGCGGCCCCGGCCACCGCCGCCGTTGGCCTGCGGCGAGACGCCGCCACGAGCGGCGCCGTGATGGCCGTGGACGGGCGCGAACCCCGCCTGCAGCGGCAGCCCGGACGAGCGCGCGCCGAGCACCGGGACGACGCCCGAGCCGTGACCGTCGACCCCGCGCGTGGCGCCGGCCGACTCGCCGCCCGGCGGGGCCCCGCCACCGGCGCGCGCGCCGAGCCCCGCGGCCCGGCGGGCGCCGCTCTGCGACTGCCCGTTGGCCGCCTGGGGCAACCCGCCCTGGCCGGCGGTGAGCCTGCGCGAGCTCGCGCCGCCGCCGGCGCCGCCCGCGCTTGCGGAGCCGCGGCCGGCGCCGCCCGCCGCGCCGCCGTTGTCGGCGCCGCCGGGCCCGCCGGGGCCGGCGAGGTTGAGGCCGGCCTGACGGTTGCCGGAGAAGTGCGTCTGCGCCTTGCCCTGCAGATGGCCACCCTTGTAGCCGTTGCCGTACGGGTTGACGGAGCGGCCCCTCGCGCCCGAGTCAAGGCCGACCGGCGGCGGCGTCCGGTGCCTGGCGATCGGCGGCAGCCGCGCCGGCAGCGTCGCCTTCCCGATCGCTGCCCGGCGATGAGCGCCCGGTCCGGTGCCGGCGCCGCCCGCGGCGGCCGCGGCCGCACGTCCGCCAGGCCCCGTGGACGCCGAGGCGTCAAGTCGAGGTACGGCCATCGCGAGTGCCAGCGCGCCCATCAGCGCCGCCACCCACGCCCACTCCGCGGTCCCGCGACGGCCGACCGCCCGCGCGCCGGACAGGCTCCGTCCGAGCGCAACCGAGGCCTCGTCGACGACCAGCGCGCCGAGGCCGGTCGGCGCAGTCGGCGCCGCGCGCAGCTCGAGCGCCGTACCGAGCCGCTCGTGCAGCCCAAGGCCGCGATCGAGCGCGCGCGCGGTCTGCGCCTGCGACGGCGTGCGCGCGAGCGCGACAAGACCGGCGAGCGGCCCCACGAGCAGCGCCGCGAACAGCCACAGTGGCCGGTCGCCGCCGGTCGCGAAGATCACGATGGCGGCGATCAGCGCGGCCGGGAGCACGGCCAGCAGCGCGCGCCGGGCGATGACGACTGCGCGCCGGCGCCGCAGCCGTCCCGACCAACGATCGAGGCCGGGTCCGAGCGCCGCCGGCGACGCGCCTGCCGCACCCGCCCCTGCCGCGTCCGGTGCCCGCACGACTCGCACGGTGTCACTGAGGTCTGACCGCAGCCAGCGCAACGCCCCGGCGATCGCGCCCCGAGCGGCGGCTGCGGACGGAGGCCTCATCTCAACATCTGGATATCACGGGGAGGCGTTGTGCTGCTGGGGGACCTTCCCCTTCACCGGCTTGCCCGCCACCGAGGACACGAACAGCGCGACCGACTTGATCTGCGGCTGCGACAGCGTCAAACCGAACGCCGGCATCCCGCCGCCGCCGTTGGTCACCTGCTTGACGACCAAGACGTCGCTCGGCATCTTGCCGGCGTCGATCACCGTCGGCTGCCCGTTCGGCCCGTTGTCGGTGTACATCGACCCGATCTGCATGTCCCAGTCGTGAAAGTCGTTGAGAATCGCCTGCATGTACCACTTGAGCTTGCCGGTGTTCGCATCGAGCGCGACCGTGCTGTCGTTGTAGAGCAGCTTCGTCGGGTGGTTGATCGCGTCGTCGCGCCGGCCTTGCGCTCGGACGGAACCTTGGTCTCCTGGAACCTCCACAGGACCTTGCCGTTGCCAGGGTCCAGGGCGTACATGACGCCGCCGGAGAGCTGGCCGGAGGTCGACACGAACTCCTTGCCGTCGACGACCGGCGGGGCCATGTTGAAGCCCTGGCCGGCCTTGTCGGCGAGATTGTTCGTCCGCCGCAGCTGCTCGCCAGTCGACGCCTGCAGCGCGAACGCCTCAGATGAACGACCACGTAGGTGGAGGCATCCTATCGTTTCCATGCATAGACTGGGCCACGAGATGAGCGCGGCGCCACCGACTCCGCGGACCCTTGAGCTCACCAAGGTGACCGGCGGTCTCAACTTTCCGACGGGCATCACGTTCGATCCCGACGGGGCCAGCTACGTCTCCGAGTCGGGGCTGCCGTTCGCGGGCGCGCCGCGCGGCGGGCGGATCCTACGGCTCGACGGCGACGAGCCGACGGTGCTGCTCGATTCGCTGGCGCCGCCGGTCAACGGCGTCACCCACCACGACGGCCACCTGTACGTCACCGTCGGCGGCAGCCCGTCGCAGATCCTGCGGTTGCCGGTCGCGGGGGGCGAGCCCGAGGTGGTCGTCGACGGCCTGCCGGGCCCGGGCAACTACCAGCCCAGCATGGTCGCGTTCGGCCCCGACGGCAAGCTCTACTTCGCCCAGGGCGCGATGACCAACCTCGGGATCATCGGGCTCGACGCGCTCGACCTCGGCTGGCTCGGGCTGTTGCACCACGAGCCCGACGTCCCCGGCCTCGAGATCGAGCTGCGCGGTGGCGTCGCCGTCGAGACCGACGACCCCGACCATCCGGGGCAGCGGGCGACGACCGGCCCGTTCGCGCGGTTCGGCTCAGAGCACCCGGCGGGCACCCGCATACCGGCGCAGCTGCCGTGCAGCTCGGCCGTGATGCGCTGCCAGCCCGACGGCTCGGAGCTCGAGCTGGTCGCGTGGGGCGTGCGCAACGGCTTCGGGCTGCTGTTCCTTTCCGGTGGCCGGCTGATCGTCACCGACCAGGGCTCCGACGACCGCGGCAGCCGCCCGATCGGCAACGCGCCGGAGCTGCTGTTCGAGATCGTCAAGGGCGAGTGGTACGGGTGGCCGGACTTCATCGGCGACGTGCCGGTCACCGAGGACCGCTTCAAGCCCGAACAGGGCGACCCGCCGCAGTTCATCCTCGCCAACCACGACGAGCTGCCGCGCCCGCACGCGGCGCTGGCCGAGATCGAGACCCACGTCGCCGCGTGCAAGATGGACAACATGCCCGACGGGCGCGTGCTGATCGCATTGTTCGGCGACGAGGTGCCGATGACCGCTCCGTCGGGGCCGGAGGCCGGGCGCGCGCTGGCGATCGCCGATCCCGACTGCTGGAGCATCGAGCGGGTGCTGGTGCCGGGCCTCGAGCGCCCGATCGACGTGCGATACGGGCCCGACGGCAGTCTGCACGTCGTCGATTTCGGACACTTCAAGCCGGCCCGCGGCTCGATGGAGGCGACCGCAGGAAGCGGGGGCGTGTGGAAGGCGCTGCCCGGCCACATCTGAACGGCCCCTACGTCTGGGGCGCGCCGCTCGGATGCAGCGTGGAGCCACCCGCGCGGCTCGGGGCGACGTTCACCGTCGAGTACTCGTTCGTCGTCCGCTTCACGTCGGGCGCCTTCGATCCCGACAACGAGCTGCTCGCGGATGTCGTCGAGGTCGCGGGCGGCCCGGCGAAGCTGCTGGTCGTGCTCGACGCCGACGTCGTCGCGCGGCGGCCGGAGCTGCCCGAGCAGGTGCGGCGCTACGCCCAGCGGCACGCGTCGCGGATCACGCTCGTCGCCGACCCGATCGTGCTCGGCGGCGGTGAACGCCTCAAGGACGAGCCCGAGCACGTCAGGCGGCTGCTGCGGGCGCTGTATGACCATCGCATCGACCGCCACTCGTACCTGCTCGCGCTCGGCGGCGGCGCGCTGCTCGACGTCGCCGGCTACGCGGCCGCCGTCGCGCACCGCGGCGTGCGCCTGATCCGGATGCCGACGACGGTGCTCGCGCAGGCGGACTCCGGCGTCGGCGTCAAGAACGGCGTCAACGCGTTTGCGACCAAGAACTTCGTCGGCACGTTCGCGCCGCCGGTGGCAGTGATCAACGACGAGTCGCTGTTGAGCACGCTGCCCGACCGCGACTGGCGCGCCGGGCTCAGCGAGGTCGTCAAGGTCGCGCTGCTCGGCGACGGCGACCTGTTCGACGAGCTCGAGCGGCTCGCGCCGGCATTGATGGACCGCGACGCCGACGCGATGTCGGCGATGGTGCGGCGCTCGGCGCAGATCCACTTGTCCCACATCGTCAACTCGGGCGACGCGTTCGAGCGCACGTCCGCGCGCCCCCTGGACTTCGGCCACTGGTCGGCACACAAGCTCGAGACCCTGTCGGACCACCGCCTCCGCCACGGCGAGGCAGTCGCGATCGGGCTCGCGCTCGACTGCACGTATGCCGAGCTGGCGGGGATCCTCGGCCACGACGACCGCGAGCGCGTGGTCGCGCTGCTGCACGCACTGCAGCTGCCGCTGTGCGCCCCCGAGCTCTCAGACCCGCGGCTGCTGGACGGGCTGCGCGAGTTCCGCGAGCACCTCGGCGGCGAGCTGACGATCGCGCTGATCGACGGGATCGGCTCGGGCATCGTCGTCCACGAGATCGATCACAGCCTGATCCGCCGCGCGATCGCGATCCTCCTCGAGCACGAGGTCGCCGAGCGCGTATGACCTCGCTCGCCGCCTCTCCGCTGGTGCGGCTCGTGCGCCTGCCGTCGGTGATCACCGTCCCCGGCGACGTGCTCGCCGGGGCCGCGTGGGCCCCCGCCGATCCGGCCGGCTCCGCGGGCGCCGCCGCCGCGCGCGGCGCCACCGCGCCCGTCGCGGCCGCGCGCGTGGCGTCGTCGTCGCTGACGTACCTCGCCGGGATGGCGCTCAACGACTGGGCCGACCGCCAGGAGGATGCCGTCGAGCGCCCGACGCGGCCGATCCCGGCCGGCGAGATCGGCGCCGGCACGGCGCTCGCGGTCGCCGTCGCGCTGTCGGCGGGGGCGCTCGCGCTCGCCGCCGCCGGCGACCGGCGCGGACGCGGTCGCGGCTCGCTGGCGATCACCGCGCCGCTGCTGGCGACCGTGTGGGCGTACGACGTCAAGGCCAAGCAGACGCCGACGGGCCCGTGGACGATGGCGCTCGCACGCGCGCTCGACGTGCTCGTCGGCGCCCGCGGCCCGCGCCGCGACGCGCTTGCCCCCGCCGGGCTGATCGGCGCCCACACGCTGCTGATCACGCTTGTCAGCCGCGAGGAGGCACGCGGCGCCTCGCGTCGGCTCGCGGCCGGCGCGCTCGGCGGCGTCGCGGTGACGACCGTGGCCGCCACTGCGCTCGTGTCTCGAGCGCACCCGCGCGGCGCACGCGCCTCCCGCGGCCTGCGGCTCGCGTCGATTGCGGTCTACGCTTCGGTCATGTCGCGTGCGGGCATCGGCGCGCTGCGAGACGGCGACGCCGCCTCGGCGCAGCGCTTCGTCGGCGCCGGCGTGTTCGCGAACATGCCCCTGCAGGCGGCCTTGCTGGCGGCCCGGGGCCGCACCCTGCAGGCGGCGACGGTGCTCGGCGCCTGGCAGTTCGGCCGCGGGCTCGGCCGCAGGGTGGCGATCACGTGATCCCGCTCGAGCACGACTCGCTGGAGCTCGCGCTCAGCGCGCGCCTGGATCGGGAGCGGCGCGCGTGGTTCGACGAGGCCGTCGCGCGCGTGCGCGCGGCGCCGTCGGCGATCGCATCCGTGTTCCCGGCGGTCGGACGCGGGGTCGGGCGCGGTCCGCTGAACCCCGACGACGGCGACGACCCGGTCAGGGCCTGGAGCGTCGACGACGCGGCGCGCACGCTGCTGCTGGTCGCGCTCGGCGACGCGGCCGAGTCCGAGCTCGAGCTGCTCTACCGCCACGGCGACGCCCGCGAGCGCCGCGGCGTGCTGCGCTCGCTCGCGTTCATCGACGTCGATCCGGGCCTGAGCCGGCGGCTCGTCGATGACGGGCTGCGGACCAACGACGTCGCCCTGATCGCGGCCGCGATGGGTCCGTTCGCGGCCGAGCGGCTCGACGACGCCGCCTACGCCCAGGGCGTGCTCAAATGCGTGTTCGTCGGGGTGCCGCTTGCCGTTGTCGCCGGCACCGAGGAACGCGCAACCCCGGAGCTCGCGGCGATGCTCGGGCGCTATGTGCACGAGCGGATCGCGGCGGGACGGACCGTGCCCGAGGACGTGTGGCCGCTGATCGACCGCCACCCGCCCGCCGCCGAGCTCCACGCGATCGAGGCCGAGCTGCACAGCCCCCACGACGACCGCCGCCGCGCCGCGCAGGCCGCTCTCGCCGGCCGCCCGCCGGCCACCCCCAACCAGTAGGAGACGTGATGCGCATCTTCGACCCCCACATCCACATGACGTCGCGCACGACCGACGACTACGAGGCGATGGCGGCCGCCGGGATCGAGGCGATCGTGGAGCCGGCGTTCTGGCTGGGCCAGCCCCGCACCTCGCTGGGCTCGTTCGTCGACTACTTCGACGGGTTGCTCGGATGGGAGCGGTTCCGAGCCGGGCAGTTCGGGATCAGCCATCACTGCACGATGGGCCTGAACCCGAAGGAGGCCAACGACGAGGAGCTGGCGCGTCAGGTGCTCGAGCTGCTACCCCGGTATCTGGCAAAGGACCGTGTCGTCGCCGTCGGCGAGATCGGGTTTGACGGGATGACGGCGGCCGAGGAGCGGGCGTTCGCAGACCAGCTGCAGCTCGCGATCGAGCACGACATGCCCGCGCTCGTCCACACCCCGCACCGTGACAAGCCGGCCGGCACGACGCGCAGCATCGAGCTGGTCCAACGGTCCGGGATCGCCCCCGAGCGCGTCGTGATCGACCACAACAACGAGCTCACGTACGAGGAGGTGCTCGACTCCGGCTGCTGGGCGGGCTTCACGATCTACCCCGACACGAAAATGGACGAGCACCGGCTCGTGCGGATCGTCGATCAGGTCGGGATCGAGCGGCTGATCGTCAACTCCGCCGCCGACTGGGGTCGCAGCGACCCGCTCAAGGTGCCGAAGACGGTCGCCGCGCTGCTCGACGCCGGCGTCGACGAGGCCGACGTGCAGCGGCTTGTGTGGGACAACCCCGTGACGTTCTTCGGCCAGAGCGGCCGGCTCGAGCTCGCCGACGATGAGCGGGCACCCGACCCGGCCGCGACGTTCGCCGGCAACTCGATCCTGCGGGGCGCCCGCCCCGCGTGAGCCGCTTTCGGCACCGCAGCGGCGAGCTCGTCCACGTCGCCTACTGCACGAACGTGCATCCGGCCGAGGACCTCGACGGCGTGATCGAGCAGCTGCAGCGGTTCGCGGCGCCGATCCGCGCGGCGCTGGGCTCGCCGACGCTCGGCGTCGGGCTGTGGCTGGCGGCGCCGCTGGCGGCGTCCTTGCGGGCGGACCAAGACGCGCTGGCGCGCCTGCGCGACGCGCTCGACGAGCTGGCGCTCGAGGTCGTGACCTGCAACGGCTTTCCCTACCAGGCGTTCCAGGCAGACGTCGTCAAGCTCGACGTCTACCGGCCCGACTGGACGACCGCGGAGCGGACACGCTACACGCTCGACGTGGCGTGGGCACTGGCGCGGCTGCTGCCCGACGACGTGACGGCGGGCAGCGTCTCGACGCTGCCGTTCGGATGGCGCGAGGGCTGGACCGACGAGCACACGCGCGCGGCGCGCGCCCGCCTCACCGAGGTGGCCGCGGGACTCGACGAGCTGGCCTTGCAAACCGGCCGGGAGATCCGGATCGCCCTCGAGCCGGAGCCCGGATGCATCGTCGAGACGACCGCGCAGGCGGTCGCCGCACTGAACGGCCTCGATCCCAAGCGGATCGGCATCTGCCTGGACGCCTGCCACCTCGCGGTTCAGTTCGAGGACCCCGCCGACGCCGTCGCGTCGCTCGCCGACGGCAGCGTTCCGGTCCTCAAGGCGCAGGCGTCCGCGGCGCTCGCCGTCGCCGGCACCGACCGGGCGCTGCTGTCGCAGTTCGACGAGCCGCGGTTCATGCATCAGGTCCGAACCTGCGTGGACGGCGCAGTCGCCGGCTGCGACGACCTCGCGCCGGCGCTCGCGGGACAGCTGCCGGCCGACGGCGACTGGCGCGTGCACTTCCACGTCCCCGTCCATCTGACCGATGGACACACGACCCAGCCACAGCTACATGCGCTGCTGGGTGAGCTGTTCGGCGGGCAGCGGCCGCTGACGCCCCATCTGGAACTGGAGACCTACACCTGGGAGGTGCTGCCGACGATGCTGCGACCCCACGACCGTGACTCGCTGGTCGACGGACTGACTCGAGAGCTGCAGTGGCTGCAGGGCGAGCTGACCGACCTCGGGCTGGAGCCGGTGCGCTGATGGGCGTGCTCGCGATCGACATCGTCGGGCTGACGCCGCGGCTGCTCAAGCACATGCCCGGCGTCAAGCGCGTCGCCCAGGACGGCTGGCAGGCGAACCTCGAGACGATCCTGCCCGCGGTCACCTGCAGCGTGCAGTCGACGCTGCTGACCGGCGAAAGGCCCTCGACGCACGGGATCGTCGGCAACGGCTGGTACTTCCGCGACCTCGGCGAAATCTTTTTGTGGCGCCAGCACAACCGGCTCGTGCAGGCCGAGCCGGTGTGGGAGGCGGCCCGTAAGCGGCGGCCGGAGTTCACCGCGGCTAACATCTGCTGGTGGTACGCGATGGGGATGACGACCGATATGACGGTCACGCCGCGGCCGATCTACTACAGCGACGGGCGCAAGGAGCCCGACTGCTACACGTACCCGCCGGAACTGCACGATCGACTCACGAGCGATTTCGGCACCTTCCCCCTGTTCAGCTACTGGGGCCCGACAGCGAGCATCAAGTCGTCGCAGTGGATCGCCAAGGCCGCCTGGTCGGTGCTGACGCGCGATCGCCCCGACCTGCTGCTCGTCTACCTCCCCCACCTCGACTACGACCTGCAGAAGTTCGGCCCCGACGCCCCGCAGGCGGCGGCCGCCGCGCGGGAGATCGACGAGGTCGTCACGACGCTGATCGACACTGCGCGCACCTACGGCGACACGGTCGTCGTGCTGTCCGAGTACGGGATCACGAACGTCTCGCGGCCGGTCGACATCAACCGCGAGCTGCGCCGCGCCGGGCTGCTGCACGTGTACACGCAGGACGGCATGGAGTACCTGGATCCGTGGACGTCGCGCGCGTTTGCGGTCGCCGACCACCAGATCGCGCACGTGTACGTCCGCGACGAAGCCGACCTGCCGCGCGTGCGCGAGCGGCTGCTCGCGCTGCCGGGCGTCGACACGCTGCTGGACGCCGACACCAAGGGCGACGCCGGCCTCGACCACGAGCGCGCCGGCGACCTCGTCGCGCTCGCCGAGCGCGACTCCTGGTTCACGTACTACTACTGGCTCGACGCCGAGCGCGCGCCCGACTTCGCCCGGCTCGTCGAGATCCACCGCAAGCCCGGGTACGACCCGGCGGAGCTGTTCATGGATCCCAATGACCGCTTGGTGAAGCTGCGCGCGGGCGCGGCGCTGGCCCGCAAGAGGAGCGGGCTGCGCTACATGATGACCGTCGTGCCGCTCGACCCCAGCCCGGTCAGCGGCAGCCATGGGCTGTTGCCCGCCGACCCGCAGGACGGGCCGGTGCTGCTGTGCTCCGACGCAGGCAGCGCGCGCTCAGAGATCGCCGCGACCGAGGTCAAGCAGCTGCTGCTCGACCTCGCGCTCGGCGCGGAGACGACGAGCTCACGCCGCGCGTCCTCCTAAACCACATGCTCGACCCCGACGGGTCCCCCAACACGGCGCACTCGCTTAGCCGGCCAAAACGGCAGCAATAGGGGGACAGTTGGTCGCCGGAAGCCGCCGGCCGGACCGATGCTTCACGCTCGGCGGAACCTGAAAATTCCGCCAAAGTGGCGCGCGGAAATGTCGGTTGGCGACAAATCGCTGGCCCGCATACATCGGACGCCAACCTCGATTCGTACCGCCTACTTTGGCGATTAACTGAGCGGCCCTGAGCCCGGGTGGCCGCGGCGCGGCGGCACTTGGCCGGCCGAGTCGCCGCGGGTTTGAAAGCGGATTCCGGTTTGTTCGATTAGCCCGGCTATTCCGGACTTAGGTAACAGATGTTCTAGAACGTCGCCTTTTTCGAGGTGAGTCTGGACCTCTGCTCGTGGAACACACGCTAAGTGCTCCCCGCCGCACTAATGGCCGGCCACGAGGCTTGAGCGACGCGGCCGGCCGCACGGGCGGCGTCAGCCGACCACGGCGGCGACGACGTCGCGGTGCTCGCGCATCGTCTCCAAGCCGTCGCGCCCCGGCTGACGGCCGAAGCCGCAGTACATCGCGACGCCGAAGTCGTGCAGGAAGCGCGACGCGGTCGCGTGGCGCCGACGCAGCCCGGAGACGCGTCAACCGCGTCACCGGCCCCGCAAACCGCTCCCACGGATCACCGGAGGTCACGCCAACACGCCCTCGATGTCCTGGGTCTCATACGCGCAATCCCACTGGATCGCGAGCCGCTGCGCCGGCACCGCGTCCAGCAGCC
>DASUHF010000111.1:0-7934 GCA_036273655.1 Solirubrobacteraceae bacterium
CGCCCGGCCGGTACTTGCCCGTCAAGAAGCCCCGCGCGAGCCCGTAGTAGGGAACGCACGCGATCCCGTTGGCCGCGCAGATCGCCGCCAGCGAGCGCTCGTAGTCGCGCTCGAGCAGGTTGTAGTGCGGTGACAGCATCCGGATCGGGGCAAGGCCGTCGCGGGCGCAGATCTCGATCGCCTCGCGCACCCGCGCGCTGCCGAAGTTCGACAGCCCGACGTGGCGCACGCGGCCGCGCCGCACCTCGTCGTCGACGGTATGCAGCGTCTCCTGCAGGGGCGCGTCGCCGACGTCGGCATGGAGGTAGTAGATGTCGACGTAGTCGGTTCGCAGACGGCGCAGCGAGTCGTCCAAGCGCCGCCGGATGTTGTCGCGCGAGAGGCCGCCGAGGTGGCCGACCTTGGTCGCGACGACGATCCGGTCGCGGTTGCGCCGGCGCGCCAGCCAGGCGCCGATCACGGTCTCTGACTCGCCGCCGCTGTGACCGTCGGCCCAGGCGGAGTAGACGTCGGCCGTGTCGAGGAAGTTGTGCCCGGCGGCGACGTAGGCGTCGAGCACCGCGACCGACTCGCGCTCGTCGGCGGTCCACCCGAAGATGTTCGTTCCGAGACAGAGCGGCGAGACGTCGAGCGCGGTTGCGGTCGAATCCATCATCAGCGCACCGTGAGGGTCGGGAGCAGCGACACGTCGTCCAGCCTCTCGCACGCCCAGACCGCGTCGATCAGCGCGGCGGCGTCGGCGGGAGCGATCGGCTTGCGCGCGGCTGGGAGGACGCTGTGGAGCTTCGCGGCGACCTGCTCGCGGCTCATCGGACGCTCGGGATGACCGAGCGGCCGGTCGGCGGTCCGCTCCCAGCGGCTACCGTCCTCGAACACGAGCTCGACATGGCCGGGCTCGATCGTGCCGTGGCGGTTCTGGGCGGGGTCGTGCAGCGGCCGGAACGTGCTCATCGCGGCCTGCACGCGCGGGTCGGACAGGCCCTCGGCCGAGAACGCCGACAGCGGCACGTCGCCGTGGGCGGCGGCCACCGCGGTGATGAACGGGAGGTTGCACAGCAGCGTCATCCGCCCGCGGAACTCCGGCGCCGGGGGCTCGCACAGGCGCCGGTTGCCGTCGCCGACGTGGACGACCATCTCCGACACCCGCTGCGGGTCGAAGTCATCGCGTTCGACGAGCTCGAGCAGCGCCGTCAGGGTGCCGTGCGTGTGCCGGCACGACGGCCACGGCTTGAGCGAGACGCCGAGTCCCTCGAAGCGGGTGCCGAGCCCGTCGAGCAGACGCTCCCGGCTGTACTCGCCGCGGAAGTAGGCGCGATACAGGCCGTACTCGCCCTCGAGCGCCTGGGCGTCGCCGCGCAGCCCCTCGCCGGCCATCTGCGCGGCGAAGATCGCGTCCTTGTAGATCAGCCCGTCGCGCATGCCGCGCACCGACGAGTCCGGCGTGCGCAGGCACTGCAGCGTGCCGGCGGCCTGGGGAAGCGCCAGGCCGAGCGCCTGCGTCAGCCCGTCCTCGTCGAGGCCGAGCAGCTTGCCCGCCGCCAGCGTGGCGCCGAAGATTCCGGCGACCGGGGCGCGCACCCACGGGAAGTCCCACAACGTCCCGTCGATCGCGCCGGCGATCCGCGCGGTCACATCGACGCCGAGCGCGACCGCGCACAGCAGCTGCTCGCCGTCGACGCCGCCGACGAGCTCCGCCGCCGCCAGACCGCAGCACAGCGCCGCGGTGGTGGGGTGACAGACGTTCGCGTCGTGGGTGTCGTCGAAGTCGTACTGGTGGCCCATCGCGCCGTTGAGCAGCACGGTCGAGTAGACCGGCAGCCGCTCGTCGAAGCACAGCGCGGTGCTCTGCGGCGCGCCGCCCCAGCCCGCGGCGATCCGGTGCAGCGCGGCGACGTCGGGCGTGCCCGAGCCGGCGATGATCACCGCCAGCGTGTCGAGGATCGAGAGCTTGGTGCGCTCGACGACCTCGGCCGGCAGCTGGTCGTACGTGAGCCGCGCCGCGTGGGCGGCGAACTCCTGCGCGGCGTCACGTGCCGGCTGCACCGCGGTCACCGCGGTCGCTCCCGCTCGTGCTCGCCGCCCGCCGCATCGGCCAGCGCCAGGATCGTCCGCGCGCGCAGCAGGTGCGGAGCGTCCTGCATGCCGTCCTGCACCCGCACGACAGCGGCGTCCGCGTCCTCGAACGCGGCCACGAGCTCGCGCGCGGCCCTCAGCTCGGCCTCGCCCGGCACGAACGCGTCGTTGATCACCGCGATGTGCGAGGGGTGGATCGCCTGCTTGCCGGTGAAGCCCATCCGCGCGACCGATCGTGCCTGCGCGGCGAGCCCCTCGAGGTCGCCGATCCTCAGGTGCGGGGTGTCGATGATCCGCTTGGCCCGCCGCCGAGCGAGCAGCAGCACGAGGCTGCGGACCACCTGGAAGACCTCGAGCAGCTCGTCGCGCTCGTCGAGCACCGACCACGCGCCCAGCGATGCCGATAGGTCCTCGGTCCCCCAGATCACGGTGCCAACCATCGGATCGGCCGCGATCGTGGCATCGGCGGCGAAGACCCCCGCGACGTCCTCGGTCACGACCGGCGCCACGTCCGGGTCCGCTTCCCCGCCTCGATGGGATCGCAACCATGCCGCCACGGTCGCCACCGACGACGGGCGAGATGCCTTGGCGATGACGTAGCCGTCGGCGCGGCCACCGGTGGCCTCCAGATCCGCGCGCCAGTGGGGCCCGCTCGTGGGGTTGATCCGCACGTAGCGGCGGGTGGCGCCGAAGTCCTCGCCCGCGAGCGCGCTCGCCACGCAGTCGCGGCCCGCGGCCTTGCGCTCGGCGGGGCAGCCGTCCTCGAGGTCGAGGATCGCGACGTCGGCCTTGCTTGCCGCCGCCTTGGCGATCTTGCGCGGGTCGTCGGCCGGCACGTACAGCCACGAACGCAGCGGTCGCTCGCTCACGCGCGCTCTCCGGCGTGGAACTCCCGTCGCGTGACCAGACCCGAGCGACGGCAGCTGACGACGACCTCGCCGCGCTGATTGCGCGCGCGGTGCTCGAACTCGACGATTCCGTAGGCCGGCCGGCTCTCCGAGACGCGGCGGGCGACGACCTCGGTCTCGGCGGTGATCGTGTCGCCGATGAACACCGGCTTGGGAAACCCGATCGCCTCGAACCCGAGGTTGCCCGCGGTCGTGCCGAGCGTCGTGTCGGCGACCGTCAGGCCCATCATCAGGCTCAGCGTGAACAGTCCGTTGACGAGGATGCGGCCGTGGATCGAGCGGCGGGCGAACTCGGCGTCGAGGTGCAGCGGCTGCGGGTTCATCGTCAGCGTCGAGAACAGGAGGTTGTCGGTCTCGGTGACGGTCCGCGACGGCTGGTGCACGAGCACGGTCCCGGGCTCGAGCTCCTCGTAATGGCGCCCGGGCATCAGTCGGCTCTCGGTTCTCCGCGGCCGAGGAACGCGTCGCGGCGGTCGCGGTGCTCGTCGGTCGAGAACAGGAACGACTGCGCGTACAGCTCCTGCGCCAACAGCTGCTCGATCGTCATCTCGAACGAGCCGTTGAGGAGCCGCTTGGTCGCGGCGTAGGCGCGCGCCGGGAGCTCCGCCAACCGCCCCGCAAGCGCCACCGCCTCGTCGAGCAACGCTTCGGCGGGGATGACCGCATATGCAATCCCGAGCTCGGACAGCCGTCGGGCGTCGATCAGCTCGGCGGTCAGCGCCAGCGCCTTGGCCTGGTGCAGGCCGACCGTGCGCGGGAGCATGAACAGGCCCGCGAGGTCGGGCATCAGCCCGACCTTCATGAAGGTCTCCCCGAGCTGGGCGCGCTCGGACGCGAGCACGAAGTCGCACGCGAGCACGAGATTGGCGCCGCCGCCCGCCGCGACGCCGTTGAGCGCGGCGACGGTCGGGATCGGCAGCTCCCACAGTGCGCGGAACCAGCGGTGGCTGCGCTCGCTCATCAGCTCGTGCATCTGCTCGGGTGAGCGGCCGACGAAGTCGTTCATGTCGCCGCCGGCCGAGAACGCCTCGCCGGCGCCGGTGATCACGACCGCGGCGATCGCCGGATCGCCGCGCAGCTCGGTGATGCACGCGCAGAGCTCGTCGCGCATCGCGAGGTCCATCGTGTTCAGCTGCTCGGGCCGATGCAGCGTCAGCACCGCAACGGCCCCGCGCGCCTCGCAGCGCAGCGTCTCCCACTCCGATCGCATCAGATCTGCCGCCCGTCGCGGTCCCAGAACTCGTCGCGAATCTCGCGCTTGAGGATCTTGCCGTAGGGACTCACCGGCAGCGCCCGGCGCCAGTCGTAGGCGCGCGGGCGCTTGTAGCCCGACAGGTATTCGCGACAGAGGCCGTCCAGGTCGTCCTGAAGGGACGCCCGATCGCACTCGGAGGTCGGGACGACGACCGCCACGACGCGCTCGCCCCAGGTCTCGTCGGGGGCGCCGACGACCGCGACCTGGTCGACGCCGCCGTGGCGCAGGATCACCTCCTCGACCTCGCGCGGGTAGATGTTGGCGCCGCCGCTGATGATCACGTCCTTGTTGCGGTCCAGCAGGAACACGAGTCCGTCGCCAGTGATCCGGCCGAGGTCGCCGGTGTGCAGCCAGCCGTCGCGCAGGCTCTCGGCGGTCGCGTCGGGGTTGTTCCAGTAGCCGCGCATGACCGCGTCCGACCGGGTCACGAGCTCGCCCTCGCCGGCAGCGGCGATCGCGCCGTCGTCGGTCGCGACCGCGGCGCACACATTGGTGTAGGCGCGGCCGGCGCTCGCGAGCAAGTCGGGCTCGCGCTCGAGGCCGACGACGTGGTCGGCACGCGACAGTCGCGAGATCGTGACCGGCGCCTCCGCCTGCCCGTAGATCTGGCTGAACACGGGGCCGAACACATCCAGCGCCGCGCGCAGCTCCTCGACGTACATCGGCGCGCCGCCGTAGGTGACGTGCGCAAGCGTGCCCAGCTCGCCCTCAAAGCCGGATCGCGCCTGCACCAGCCACTTCACCATCGTCGGCGTCAGGAACGCGATGTCGGTGACGCCACGCGCGGCGACCGTGTCGAGCACCTCGTTCGGGTCGAAGCTGCGCGAGGCCGTGATCAGCTGGGTCGCGCCGCGGGCGAGCGGCGGCAACGCGTACAACCCGCCGCCGTGCGTCAGCGGCGCCGCGTGCAGCACGACCGCATCGGGGCCGGGGTCGCGCAGGTCGGCGAGGTAGGCCATCACCATCGTCAGCAGGTTGCGGTGGGTGAGCATCGCGCCCTTCGGGTGGCCGGTCGTTCCCGATGTGTAGAACAGCCACGCGACGTCGTCGGGCCGGCGCGCCGCGACCGGCGCGGGGCCGTCGACGCCGGCGAGCGCGTCGTCGAGCGCCGGCGCGTCGGCGCCGTCACGCGTGCACAGCGCCAGCCGCAACGCGCACGGGATCGCATCGACGTGCTCGCCGTACTCGGGGTCGTAGACGACGCCCGAGACCTGCGCGTCCCCGAGCACCTCCGCGGCCTCGTGCGGCGTCGCGCGGGCGTTGACCGGCACCACGCAGAAGCCGCCGTGAAAGCACGCGAGCAGCGTTTCGAGCAGCGCCGGCCCGTTCCACTGCACCGCCGCGACCCGGTCGCCGGGTTGCAGGCCGGCCGCCGCCAGGCACGCCGCCAGCCGGGCGACGCGATCGGCCAGCTCGGCGTAGCTCAGCGTGCGGGCGCCGTGCACCAGCGCGGGGTGGTCGGGGCGCTCGCTCGCCGCCCGCGCCAGCCAGGTCGCGGCGTTCACGATCGCCGCCCGTTCGCCGGCGCGCCGGGCGCTTCGAGCACGGCCACGACGCAGGCGTTGCCGTCGAGGCCGGAGACGCCACCGCCCATCGTCTCGACGACGCCCACGCGCGCGCCGTCGACCTGCCGCGCGCCCGCGTCGCCACGCAGCTGCCAGACGAGCTCGGCGATCTGCGCCAGGCCGGTCGCACCGAGGGGATGGCCGCGCGCGAGCAGGCCGCCCGACGGGTTGACGACGACGCGGCCGCCGTGGGTCGTGTCGCCGGCGGCGATCAACTGCGCTCCGTCGCCTTCGTCGGCGAGGCCGATCGCCTCGGTCGTGACGATCTCGCCGATCGTGAACGCGTCGTGGACCTCGAACACGTCGACGTCGCCGGCGCCGATGCCGGCCTGCTCGTAGGCCGTCCGGGCGACGCGCGCGACGATCTCATAGCCCCAGGCGTGGTCGCTGCGGTAGTCCCACAGGCCGCCGCTGCCCAGCGCCGACGCGCGGATCGGGATGTCCCGGCGCTCGTCGCGCGCGGGGCCGAGCACCGCCGCGCCGGCGCCGTCGGAGATCGAGGAGCACTGCAGCCGGGTAAGCGGCTCGGCGATCATCCGCGAGCCCAGGACCTCGTCCTCGGTCACGGCGGACGGGTGCTGGGCGCGGGGGTTGGCGGCGCCGTGCGACCGGTTCTTGACGGCGACCGCGGCGAGCTGGCGGTCGGTGACGCCGTGGACGGCGGCGTAGCGCGAGGCCGACATCGCGTACAGGGCGGGCAAGGCGAGACCGGTCGCGCCCTCGGGGTCGCGCTCCTCGGGCGGGATCGCGCCGCGGCGCTGCGACATGTGCTCGACGCCGATCGCCAGCACGTTCCCGTACCGTCCCGCCGCGATCGCTGCCCAGCCTTCGTGGAACGCCGTCGTGCCGCTGGCGCACGCGTTCTCGACGCGGACGATCGGGACCTCGGCAACGCCGAGCCCGCGCAGCGCGCGCTGGGCGGCGCCCATCTCGCCGAACGCGGTGCCGAGATAGACGGCGTCGATCCGTTGCACGCCGGCGTCGGCCAGCGCCTCCTGCGTCGCCGCCGTGACCATCGCGGTCGCGGTGCGCTCGGGCGCGAGCGCGAACGACGTCGTGCCGACGCCGTAGACCGCGACGTTCGTCATCGCCTGTATCCTAACATACGGTATACAGTCAGTCAGAGGTTCTGGGCGCCGGATACCATGTCGTGCCCACGCCTGCCAGATGCCGTCGCCGGCCAGATGCCGTCGCCGGAAGGACGACGGTGCCGGCCAGACGACAGCGTCGGCAGGACGACAAGGCCGGCCGATGCCAATGCCCTCGTTCGCTCCCTCGCCAAGCACGCTCAATCGCCGGTCGCTCGGCAGCCAGATCGCCCACCACCTGCGCGAGGAGATCGTGCTCGGGCGGCTGGCGGCGGGGACGCCGGTCAGTCAGCAGTGGTTGTGCGAGCGCTACGGGACGAGCCGCATGCCGGTACGCGATGCGCTCGTCAAGCTCACCGCCGAGGGCCTGATCGTCACCACCCGCGGCGGTCACTCGGTCGTCGCCCAGTTGACCCCCGACGACATCCTCGACGTGTTCGAGATCGAGGCGATCGTCCACGGCCGCGCGGCGCGGCGGGCGGCGGCGCGGGTCCGGGGCGAGGACGTCGCCGAGCTGCGCGAGCTCCACGACTCGATGGTGCAGGCCGAGCACAGCGGCGATCTGGAGCGGTTGACCGAGCTCAACTGGGCCTTTCACAAGCGGATCAACGCGCTCTCGGGATCCGCGAAGCTGATCGCGATGCTGCGGACGCTCTCGCTCAACATCCCGCAGACCTACCTGCTCGAGCTGCCCGACTGGGCAGCGCAGACCAACCGCGACCATGCGGGGATCGTCGCCGCGCTCGCCGACGCCGACGGAGACGCGGCGGAGCGGCTGGTCGCCGGGCACGTCCGCCGGGCAGGAGGCAATCTCGCCGCGTATCTCGCACGCAAGGGCGTGGCAGGACCGGACCCCGACGCCTTGGCGGCCGAGCGGGCGGCCACCCGCTCCTAGACTGCGACGGCGATGAGACGTCCTGTGTCAACCCCCAGCGTTGGGATTGGTGATTTGGAGGTGTCGTTGCAGGGCGGTGTGGCGTTGGGGGTTGTAGGGGATGCCGTCTTGCCAGCAGCGCCACAGGACGCGGGTCCAGCCGCGTCCGAG
>DASUHF010000112.1:0-6721 GCA_036273655.1 Solirubrobacteraceae bacterium
CGACACGCGCCTCCAGTGGAACGGCACGAGCTGGACCGCGCTGCCCACGCTGTGGCCCGGCGACACGTACCCGCCGAACATCGACGGCGTGTGGACCGCGGGCGGCGACGTCTTCACCGCCGAGATCGGCGACGGCGCCACGGTCGAGCGGCGCGCGACGCTGCTCGTCGCCCGCGGCGAGCTGCTCGGCGACCTCGGCCGTGACCAGGAGGGACTGACCGTGCTCGAACACGCAGTCTCGCTGCTGCCGGCGGACCCGCCCAGCCGGGTCTCGGCTCAGGTGCTCGGATCACTGGCGAGGGCCATGGCGAGGATGGAGCGGATCAGCGAGGCCGAAGCGTTCTCTCGCCAGGCGCTCGACGCGGCGCGGGCCGTCGGCGCGATCGACGTGCAGCTCGCCGCAGAGCTGAACCTCGCGGTGGGGTTCACGTACCGGGGCGAGTTCGACCAGGGGTTGACGCTGATGGCCGAGCTTCCCGACCGCAGCCAGCAGGCCGGGTTGCCGTGGCTGGCGGCCCGCTGCGCGACCGCCCTGTCGGATCTACAGCTGATGGTCGGCCGCTACCAGGACGTGGCGGACACCGCTGACACGTGGATCCCTCGCGCCGACCGGGCGGGCTTCGGCCGCACGGCGGGGGCGTTCCTTCGCTCCAACAAGGCCGAGGCCCTGATGCGGGCGGGCCGCACCGCGGAGGCGTTCGCGGCCGCGGCGCCCGGCACCGAGGCGCCGGGGGTCTTCGCCGGGACCGTGCTGCTGCTGCGCGCCGAGCTGCACGCGATCACCGGCCGCGACGAGTCCGCGCGCGCCGATCTGCGCGAGGCAAGGCAGCATCTGCGCAACTCGTCGGCGATGCAGTTCACGCTGCCGCTGGCGACGATCGAGGCCGAGCTCGCTCGGTCCGCGGGCGAACACGAGCGCGCCGGTGAGTTGGTGGCGACCGCGTTACGTGATGGTGCCGAAGCCGAACCGCGCTATCGCTGGCCGCTGCTGTCGCTCGGGGCGCGGATCGAGGCCGACCGCGCCACCGCCGCCCGCGATCGTGGAGCGCCCGACGCCGACGCGCTCGAGCGGATCGAGGCGTTGCAGCGGGAGGCGACCGAGACCGCCACGCTGACCGCAGCGGATGCGACACACCGCGCGCTGGTCGCCGCCGAGCGAGCGCGCGCGCTTCGCGATCGAGAGCTCGACGCGTGGACCGAGGCGATCGCCGCGTGCCGCGCGCTGGCCGAGCCGTTGCCGCTCGCGTACTCGCTGCTGCGCGCCGCCGAGGCCTCGGACCCCGCGTCTAAGGCGGCCGCGGCGGCCGCCCGCGAGGCGCTCGAGCTCGCTCGCGCGATCGGCGCGACCCCGCTCGCGGACGAGATCGAGGCGCTGATGCGCCGGACACGGATGCGCTTTGCGCCCGACGTCGACGCCGGCCCCGCGCCGGCGCCACAGTCGGAGCCGCTGGCGGAACTCGGGCTGACCGCGCGCGAGGCCGAGGTGCTGGCGCTCGTCGCCGCCGGGCTGTCCAACGGGCAGATCGCCGAGCGGCTGTTCATCTCGCGCAAGACCGCCAGCGTGCACGTCTCCAACATCCTCTCAAAGCTCGGCGTTGCCAGCCGCGTCGAGGCGGCCGCGGTGGCGCACCGGCGCGGGCTGCTGGGCGCGGCCGCCGACATCTGACGCCGACATCTGCAGCCGACGCGTGAGGCTGGCGTCTGAGGTACCCGGGCGCCCGACATCCGACACCTGAGGTACCCGGGCGCGGATCTGAGTCCCCAAGACTGGATCGCCGCCCGATGTGCGCGCCGCGGCTTAGCCCGATGCTGGGCCCATGCTCGCTATCACCACCACATGGCGCCCGCGCCTGCCCGGCGACCGGCGCTTTCACTCCCTTCTTTTGGCCCTCGCCGCCTCGTCGTGCGGCGACTGGCTGTACAACGTCGCGCTGCTCGTGTTCGTGTACGCGCGCACCGGCTCGGCCACCTGGGTCGCGGTCACGACCGCGGCGCGGGTGCTGCCGGTCGTCGTGCTCGGTCCGCTCGGCGGCGTGCTCGCCGACCGCTGCGATCGTCGCCTGCTGCTGATCGTCTCGGCCGCGATCCGCGCCGGGCTGATGCTCGCGCTCGCCGCCGTCGCGGCCACCGGGCTGCCGATCGCGCTCGCGCCGGTGATCGCCGCCGCCGCGACCGCCGCGGCCGTGGTCGAGGCGCCATCGGTGGCCGCCACCACCGCACGGCTGGTCTCCGCGGAGGAGCTGCAGCGCGCGACTGCGTGGCGCGCCGGGATCGGCCAGGGCGCGGTCGTCGTCGGCCCGGCGCTGGGCGCGCTCGTGCTCGCGCTGTCGACCCCGGCGGTCGCGATCGTGCTCAACGCGCTGACGTTCGTCGTGTCCGCGGTCGCGATCGGCCTGCTGCCGGCCGGCGACGCGTTCGGGCCCTCGGCCCGGGGTGAGGATGCGCCCGCGCCGAGCGTGCTCGCCGACCTGCGCGACGGCGCGCGGGCGCTGTCGGGTGCGCCGACCGCGATCCGGCTGATCGCCGCCGATGTCGTTTGCAGCGGCGTCTACGGCCTGCTGACGGTCACGCTCGTGATGGTCAGCCGCCGGGTCGGCGCCGGCGACGGCGGCTACGGGATCCTGCTCGGCGCGTTCGGCGCCGGCGGCGTGATCGGCGCGATCGTGCTCGGACGGCTGCAGACCGGCGCCCACTGGCGCCGCGCGCTGACCGCGGGGCTGGCGCTCGTCGCGCTTGCGATCGCCGGGCTGGGCATCGCTCCGGTGCTGCCGGTCGCGCTGGCGCTCGCGCTCGCCGGAGGCGGCGGCATGGTCGTCGGCGAGATCCTGGCCGACACGGCGTTGCCGCGGATGCTCGACGACGACGTGCTCGCCCGGGCCTACGGCCTCGCGTTCCCCGCCTCGATCGCGGGCATCGTCGTCGGCTCGCTGGTCGCCGGGCCGCTCGTCGGGCTATTCGGCGCGTCGGGTGCGATGCTCGTCGCGGCCTCGTCGGTGGCGCTCGTCGGCGTGCTGCTCGTCGGCCGCCCGCCGCAGCGGCGCGGTATGACGGCCGACGTCGCCGAAACCGTCGCGTAGCGACGTCGCTCCCCGAGCCAGCTCGAGAGAGACGTCGCTCTCGAGCCGGCTCGACGATCAGGTCGCGGGCGAGCTGCCGATCTGGCCCGGCCCCTGGCCGGCGACCTTCTCGGGCTTGGGCACCGTCGGCCGTGCCAGCGCCCAGAACACCATCAGCGCCCCGAACACGAGCATCGCGAGGCCCGTCCACAGGTTGATGTTGATCCCGTCGGCCTTGGTCTTGACGTGGTGGGAGCCGACCACTCCGAGCACGACCAGGATCACGCCGTAGAGGATGAACAAGGAGCCGATCAGACGCCGGATGTCGAACCGGTTCGCCGCCTTGGCGACCTTGACCTCGTCGACCTCGCTGTCGCCATCGCCGTCGCCCGGCGTCCCTGCGCTGAACGGCTTGTCAGGTTCGGTCATCGGTGGATCCTCCTCCTAGATGAAGATGATGTTCAGAGCGATGACACAGGCGATGATGATCCCGCCCAGCAGCCACGGCGACCGCCACCACAGCTTGTCGCGTGGGTCGATGTCGGCCTCGTCGTCGCCTTTCGCCATGCCCCACACGAGCCCGTCGAGCTCTCTCACCGGCTTGGGCCTGGTCACCAGCGAGACGGCGACCATCACCACCGCGTCGACGACGAACGCCATGATCGCCTGCCAGAAGCTCCCATCCAGCGTCGCGGAGCCGAAGTGGAAGATCAGGTGGTACGCAGCCAGGCGGTTGGTCGCGTAGGCGGCGGCGGTGCCAGCGATCAGACTCCAGAACCCGCCCCAGGGGGTCGCCCGCTTCCAGAACATCGCGATGATGAAGGTCGCGAACAGCGGCGCGTTAAAGATCGAGAACAGCGTCTGGATGTAGTTCATGATGTTCGAGTAGCCCTTGGCGATGAACGCCGTGGCCACCGACACCAGGATCCCCGCAACCGTCACCCAGCGCCCGGTGCGCAGGTAGAACGCCGGGTCGCGGTCCTTCCAGACGTAGGCCTGGACGATGTCGTAGGTGACGACCGTGTTGAAGGCCGTCACGTTCGCCGCGACGCCCGCCATGAACGCGGCCAGCAGGCCGGTCACGGCGATGCCGAGCATCCCCTCGGGCAGGAAGTTGCCGATCAGGTGCGGGATCGCGGTGTTGTAGGACTCGTTGACCGCGGAGCCGCCGAGGCCGTGGACGGTCACGACGGCGATCAGGCCGGGCAGGATGATGATCGCGGGCAGGAACAGCTTCGGGATCGCGCCGATCAGCGGCGTGCGCCGCGACGCCGTGAGGTTCGCGGCCGACAGCGCGCGCTGGACCTCGGCGAAGTTCGTCGTCCAGTAGCCGAAGCCGAGCACGAACCCGAGCCCGAACACGACCCCGACCCAGTCCGAGCCGAGCGTGCTGGTGTGGTGGTGGATCGCCAGGCCCTGCCAGGCGTGCAGTCCCTGTGAGCCGAGCGGCTTGAAGTTCTCGACCTTGTGCTTGAGGCCGGAGATGCCGCCGACCGAGTGCAGCGCCACCAGCGTCAGCGGCAGCAGCGCCGCGACGATCACGAAGAACTGCAGCACCTCGTTGTAGATCGCCGAGGTCAGGCCGCCGAGCGTGATGTAGACGAGCACCAGTGCCGCCGCGACCAGGATCGCCACCGCGATCGACCAACCCAGCATCAGGTGGATGATCAGCGCCAGCGCGAACAGGTTGACGCCCGAGATCAGCACCGTGGCCACGGCGAAGGTGGCCGCGTTGAACGCATGCGTGGGCTCGTTGAAGCGCAATCGCAGGTACTCCGGGACCGAGCGGACCTTGGAGCCGTAGTAGAACGGCATCATCACCAGGCCGAGGAAGACCATCGCCGGGACCGCCCCGATCCAGTAGTAGTGGACGGTGGGGACGCCGTACTGGGCGCCGTTGGCGGACTGACCGAGGATCTCCAGCGCGCCGAGGTTCGCGGCGATGAACGCGATGCCGGTGATCCATGCCGGCAGCGATCGCCCGGACAAAAAGAAGTCCAGATCGGACTTGATCGACAGGCGCGCGATGAACCCGATCCCGAGCACTACCGCGAAATAGATGGCAAGGATGACGTAGTCAACCGTGCTCAGATTCAGCCTCAGCATCCAACCCTCCCGTGAAATGGATGGTGTCTCTATTCGACGCGGTGTTCGATCTCTCCTAGCGACTCGATCGCGATCCGCATCGTGTCGTTGGATTTCAACCACACAGGCGGTTCGCCCGTCAGGCGCCGTCCATGCCCTCCTCGGCGAGGAAGATCAGCGTTGCCTGCACGCGCCTGCTGACATCGTGTGTCTCGGGCAGGTTCAGTTTCGAGAAGATCGAGTTGATGTGCGTCTCGACGGCGCGCTTGGTGAGCACGAGCGACTCGGCGGTGGCGCCGTTGCTGCGCCCCGCGGCGATCTCGGCGAGCACCTCGCGCTCACGCGGCGTCAGCTCCGAGAGGTTTGATATCGCCGCCGTGGAGTTCACCAGCTCCGCGCGGCCGCAGCGACAACGGCAGCGCTACGGCCCTGCTGCTGGCTGCGCTCATCGCCACGTGCGCGGTGCAGGCGGTCGCCGCCCTCGCCCCGGCGGGGTCCGGAGCTTGCGGGCGCGCGGCGGCGTGACGATCGAGACGGTGCTAACGCGACGCGAGCCCGGGGCATGTACTTCAGCTTCGCGACGCTGACCACCGTCGGGTACGGAGACCTGACAGCACAGTCCAATCTGGGTCACAGCCTGTCGGACGCGGAGGCATTGGTGGGAGGCGCACGCTCCTGCCCCACCCGCGCCAACCCGGCTCCGAAACGTTCCTTGGTGATTCACCCGGCGCACGCTAGGAGCCAGCCCAAACGATTCACGTTCACATGGGTGAATGAGCCTCAAACGCGGGTTCTGGTGCGCAGCAACCGTAGGCTCGTGCCTGTCACCGTCTGATACGGGAAGGGATTAGCCCGATGAACGATGTCAGAGGACCCATGAGAGCCCTTTTCGCCGCCGTGCTGCTCACGGTCGGCGGGGTGCTCAATGTCATCTACGGGATTGCCGCGATCGGCAACGCGAACTTTTTCGTGCATGACACCCACTACGTGTTCGGGAGCCTCAAGAGCTGGGGTTGGGTCACGCTGATCCTCGGGATCCTCGAGATCCTCGCGGCGCTTTCGCTGTTTCGAGCCGGCACGTTCGGGCGCTATTTCGCGATCACCATCGGCGCGCTGGTTGCGCTCGACGCGTTGCTGGAGATCCCCTCGTATCCGCTGTGGTCGCTGGCGATGTTCGGCCTGAGCCTGTGGATCATCCACGGCTTGACGATCGGCGGCGAACGCGACAACGCGTGGAACGAAGCGGGCGTACCGGACGGTCCGGCGATGACGCCGTACGAGCCCCGCCCTCCGGTGTAGGCGGTGAGCACACGCAGACGCTGGGCGGCCGCGGCCATCCTGCTGTTGCTGGAGGAGCTCCTGATCGACTGCTCGCTCGTGGCCGAGCTGCGCGCGGAGCTCGGGCGCGCCACCGAGTAGCGGCGACGCCGGGCGGCCTAAGCCTGGATCCACCGGTCCCTGGCGCGCGAGTCGTCCGAGGCTGAGATTTAAATGACCTCCTGAGCAGGCAGAAAGCTGTCGTATGCGGCGACGGCGGGCCTGCGCCAGGAGGTCATCTTCATGGTGAAGGGTCTGCCGGA
>DASUHF010000113.1:0-104899 GCA_036273655.1 Solirubrobacteraceae bacterium
CGCGGGGATGATCCCCTCGGTGTGGGCGAACTGCACGGCCGCTGCGAACGTCTCGTTCTGGCGGTACGCGCGCGCCGTCACAAGCCCGTTGTGGACGAGTCCGCAGAGCAGCGGCGAGTCGCCGTGATAGCGCAGCCCGCCGGCGTGCACCGGTGGTGGTACGAAGTCGTGGCCGAGCGTGTACATCGGCATCAGCGGCGTCAGCCCGGCGGTGTCGCCGAAGTCGTAGGCGTACACGCCCTTGGTCAGCGTCGGGCAGGCGGCCGGCTCGGCGGCGATGAACGTCGTCTTCGCGCCCTGGCGGATCGTGTTGCGGATCAACGGGAACGTCAGCCCGCCGAAGTTCGAGCCGCCGCCGACGCAGCCGATCACGGTGTCGGGGTAGTCGCCCGCCTGTTCGAGCTGGGCGATCGCCTCCTGGCCGATCACGGTCTGATGCAGCAGCACGTGGTTGAGCACCGAGCCGAGCGAGTAGTTCGTGTCGGCGTTCTGCGCGGCGACCTCGACCGCCTCTGAGATCGCGATCCCGAGCGAGCCCGTCTCGTGCTGGGCCTGCGAGCGGCCGGCCTCGGTCACCTGCGACGGCGAGCGGTGCACGGTCGCGCCCCAGGCCTGCATCATCGAGCGGCGATAGGGCTTCTGGTCGTAGCTGGAGCCGACCATCCACACCTCGCACTCCAAATCGAACAGCCGGCACGCGAACGCCAGCGCCGAGCCCCACTGGCCGGCGCCGGTCTCGGTCGTCAGCTTGCGGATCCCCGCCTGCGCGTTCTCGTAGGCTTGCGCGACCGCGGTGTTGGGCTTGTGCGAGCCGGCCGGGGAGACGCCCTCGTACTTGTAGTAGATGCGCGCCGGGGTGTCGAGCGCCCGCTCCAGGCGGCGTGCGCGGTAGAGCGGCGTCGGGCGCCACAGCCGGTAGGCGTCGCGGACCGGCTCGGGGATCTCGACCAGCGGCTCGGCCGAGACCTCCTGTCCGATCAGCGCCATCGGAAACAGCGGCGCCAGGTCGTCGGGGCCGGCGGGCTGCTTGGTGGCGGGATGCAGTGGCGGAAGCGGCGGATTGCCGGGACCCGCGACGTCGGCCATCAGGTTGACCCAGTGTGTCGGGATCTGCTGCTCGCTCAGCATGAACTTGACCGGCTCGCTCATCGCCCTCTCCTCGGCTGCGTTGGCCAGCGATTGTATGGGCGTCGGTCAGGCCGAGCCGGCGATCGCCTCCGCGCGCAGCCAAGGCCCGCGATGCCGGCGCCGACGACCACCACGCGACCGCCGTGATCCGACCGCGCTTGCGAGACGTCGGGCCAGGCGCTCCCAAGGCCGACGGCGGCGGCCGTGGCGCCCGCGCGCTGCAGCAGACGACGCCGGGAGATCGCTTGTGGTGTCAAATCGGCGTCGGCGCTCAGCGAAACTCATCGATCGGCGCCGGCACCCCTGCCGCCTCGGCCGCCATCTGCCCCCAGCAGTCGAGCTTGGAGCCGTCGATGTCGGTGACGTCGTAGCGGTCGGCGAGCTGGCGCGAAGTCAGCACCTGGCCACCGAGCGTCGCCTTGTCGGGATCGGCCGCGAGCGCCGCGATCCCGCGCGCGACGTATGTCGGCGATTCGGAGATCGCAAAGCCCGGGCGTGTGGCGACTGCGTCGCGCCAGCGCTCCTCGGTGACCCCGAAGCCGTCGAGCATCTGCTCGGAGCGCAGCCAGCCGGGCGTCACTGCGACCGCCGTCACATGATGGTCTGACAGCTCGTGCGTGAGGCCGATAACGATCCGCTCGACGTTGGCCTTTACGAGGTCGTAGTAGAAGCCGACGCCGTCGCGGAAGTTGACGTTGTACTCGTGAGTGCCGTCGGTCATCTCGACGATCAGCCCGTCCTTGCCCTCGAGCATCAGCGGGATCGCGAGCGCCGCCGTGATCAGGTGCGAGTGCACGCCCATCTCCATCATCCGCCAGCCGCCGTGCAGATCGTGCTCCCACAGCGGCTTGTCCCACTGCGCGTAGCGGTCGCCGCCGAACATGTCGTTGACGAGCAGATCCAGCCGGCCGCGCTCCTGTCGAATCCGGTCGACGAGCGCGCCGACCGCGCGCACCTCGGTGTGGTCGACGACGACCGCGGTCCCGTCGCCGATGGCCGCGATCAGCTCCCCGGTCTCCTCGATCGTCTCGGGCCGGCCGATCTCGGAGCGCCCGTGGACCGAGCTCGAGCGGCCGGTCGCGTACACGTACGCCCCCGCTCGCGCCAGCTCAACGGCGATCGCGCGCCCGGCGCCGCGGGTGGCGCCGGCAACCAGCGCGGTGGCGTCTGCGAGGGGGCGCGTCATCGGACAACTACACCGCTCTTCGTGCCCGCCCGCAACCCGCGTGCCAGTGGTGCTCGGGCTCGCGGCTGCACCGTCACCGCCAGCTCCCGGCGCGGGATCGCGCCGAGGAAGTCGATGCTCAGCCGGGCAAGCCGCAGCCCGTCGCCGACGGTGGCGTCGATCAGGTGCGCGAGCAGCGCCGCCGGCGGACCGCCGTGCTGCGCGTCACGATCCCACGGGCTCTCGGTAGCGCGCGTCGGCTCGTAGCGATTGTCGCCGAGCGGGAGGTAGAACGCGTCGGCGTCGGTGGTCATCGTGATCGAGGGTACGATCGGCCGCGTGCATGCGGTCCTGTCGTTGCGCGGGCGTGAGTGGATCACCCGCCCGCACGAGCCGGGCGAAGCTGCCCGCCATGTCTCCGAGCTCTCCGAGGAGGCCGGGTTCGCGCACACGCGCGCGAACCTCTGGCGCTACGAGCCCGGCGCGCGCGGACGGCGCCACGTCCACGTCGACCAGGAGGAGACGTTCCTCGTGCTCGAGGGGTCGATGACGATGTACGTGGGCGATCCGCCCGAGCCGGCACGGGTGTGCGCCGGCGAGTTGATTCACGTCGCCGCGGGGACGCCGCTGCAGACCGTCAACGACGGCGACGGCGACCTGCTGGTCTACGTCTACGGCTCGCCCCCGGACGCCGGCGCTGAGGTCCTGCCCGACGCGATCTGATGTCGCAGTCAGATGACGACGCGCTGCTGCGGGCGGTCGCCGACAACCACCGCGACTGGATGGCACGGTGGGCGGCCGCCGAGGGCGCGGACGCGGTCGTCGTTGGGGCCGCGACCGTGTATCTGGCCGACGAAGCGGGCGTGTTCCCGGAGGTCGCGCCCGATCCCGACGCGCTGGTGGACGCGATCCGGGCGCGCGACTGCCGCTCGGTCGGCTACTGGTCGCTGACCGCCGACGACGAACTCGGCGCGCGGCTCCTCGCGCGCGGCTTCGGTTGGGGCTGGCGGCCGCACTGGATGGCGATCGAGCTCGACGATCCGGCCGCGTTCGCGCCGTCGCCGGAGCTGCCGTTCACGGTCGCGCCGGCTGCGCCGCCGTACGCGCGGACGCTGCCGTACGCGCCATCGCCGCAGGTCCCCGATCCGCCTGGCACGCTGCGGCTTGGCGTGCGCCTGCGCGAGAAGGTGATCGGGCAGATCGTGGTCAACCCGCGCGACGGCGTCGCCGGGATCTACTCGATGGGTGTGGCGCCGCGCGTCCGCGGCCGTGGCATCGCGACCGCGCTGACGCGCGAGGCGTGTCGGCGGGCGATGATCGAGCACGGCTGCCGCTACGCGGTCCTCAACGCGACCGACGATGGCGAGCGCGTCTACCGCCACGTCGGCTTTCGCTCGCTCGGTTGGGGCCAGACCTGGTGGTACTCGCGAGGTCCGGCGCCGACGGCGCGCCAGGTGGCGCTCGCCGAGGCCGCCGGGCTCGGGGACGTCGCGTCGTTGCGGGCGCTCGCGCCGACCGACGGCGAGCTCGACGGGCCGCTGCCGGGCGCCGAGTCGCTGCTCATGCTGGCGGTCGTGACCGGCCGCGCCGCCGTCGTCGAGTACCTGCTCGCGCGCCGACCGTCGCTTGCAGCGCGGCGCTTTGCGCCGCACCGGACGACGCTCCTGCATCTCGCCGTGGAGCACGACTCGGCGCCGCTGGTCGAGCTCGCGCTCGCGCACGGCGTCGACCCGGGCGTGCGTGACGCGTCGTTCGGCGGGACCGCGCTCGGGTGGGCCGAGCACTTCGGCCGCCGCGACCTGGTTCGGCGGCTGGCGGAGGTGACGCCAGCGGGGTGAGTGGGCGACCCGGGACGCGGGGACGCGGGGATGCGGGGCGACCGGCGCCACCGCCGGTGAACAAACCGCCAATCTGGCCGCTCGCCGCCGAGATTGGCTGCTCGTGGTCGGCCTACGGGTGAGGAATAGCCATTCCTCGTCCAGGCGTGGTGGTTTGGCTGGTTCGTCATGGGCCGTCCGGGCGTGCTGGTTCGGCTGATTGCCCATGGGCCGTGCGGGCGGGCCGATTTGTTGGATTCGCGATGGGCCGTCCGGCTCGCCGGTCCCTCGCAAATGTCCAACCGCCGCGGCGCGGGGCCGTCAGCGACGGATGGCTCTCGTGTCGCCGGGCTCAGCGGCCGACGACCGCCGTCGCGACCAGCGACAGCCGGTCGCGACCAACCCCGACCGCGCGCACGCTGACCGTACGGGTCCGCGCCGGCAGCCGGATCTTGCCGTGGTGCACCGCACGCCACGAACGGCGCACGTGGACCCGGACGCGGAGCCGACGCAGGGGCGGGCCGGCGACGTGGACCCGTAGCGTCCGGCCCCGGCGCGTGACCACCAGCTCGCGCCGTTGCGGATCGCGTCCCACCAGCAGGACCCGGCCGCGGATCCGCACCCGGTGTGCGCATCGCACGACCGCGAGCCGCACCCGCCGGGAGCCGAGCAGCGGCACCGTCCGCACCGGCCGCGAGCCGCAGCGGATCGACCCGCCGGGCAGCAGGAACGCCACCTGCCCGCGCCCACGGCCGCGGCTGTGGCCCGACCGTCGGGCCGAGAGCCCGAACACGCGGAACGGCTCACGGACGCGCACGACGCGCGAATGCGGGCGCGGCCCGGGGGTGGCGAGGCCCGGCGCCGAGCACGCGGGCCGGGTGGCCCCCGCCTGCACCGCGGCGAGCACGGCCATGCCGATGGCGGGGTCGTTGGTCAGCGTGTTGGTGGTGCCGAGGAACGACAGGTCGGCCGTGTGGACGACCGGGAAACTCCCGATCGATATGACATCCGGGATCCCCGGTGACGGGATCGTCGTCCCCTCGAGCGACGTCGACGCCTGCGCGAGCGCGGAAGCCTGGCCCACGATCCCGTCGCTCGGGTTGTAATACCGCGGCAGCAGCCAGCCGATGTACGGGATCTTCACGTACGTGCCGGCCGCGACGGAGACCGGGCAGCCGATCGTCTGCTGCGGGTTCCAACCCTCGAGAAACGAGCTCGACAGCTCGCGGACCGCCGTCGGCCCGAGATCGGCGAACACTTTGTTGATCACCGACAGCACCGCCTCGCACAGCGCCTGCTCGGTCGGGTTGCTCAGCTCGCACTTGCCGTCGGTGACCAGCTCGGCAAGATCGGCTCCGAACGAGCCGGTGTGCGGCGTGCCGAGCGTCGTGAGCGACTGCACGACCGGCCCGGTGCTGTCCGCGCGCATCTGCGTGATCGCCGACCGCGACCACAGGCCACCGTCGGAGTGACCGACGAGGCTCACGTTCGTCACCCCGTAGTGCGCGGCGAGGAACTGCAAGAAGCCCATCAACGCGGCGCCGTTGGCATCGACGTCGCCGTTTGAGTCGATCACGTCCGAGGCAGGCGGCACGGCTCCGCCCGGTGCGGTACACGGCGAGCCGGGCGAGGTGCCGGCGTTCGCCACCGGTGCGGTGAACACCTGTTCGCCCGCGGCACGCAGGCTCGCGGCCGTTCCCGTCGAGGAGTTCCACGTCGGTCCCGTCTGCGTGGCACAGCCGGCGAGCGCCGTCGTGAACGGGGTGTGGCTGTCAAACCCGGAGACGAGCACGACCGCCGACGACGCGAAGGCGCTCGCCGGCAGCGCCAGCGCAAGCACGACCGCCAACACGAGCACCCTCCCGCATCCAAAGCGCCACCCCACTCCGCGCACTCTACCGCCGCGGGGAGGTCAGTCGAAACGGCGGCAGAATGATCGTCTCAACGTGAGCGACGCGTTCGACAATGCCGCGATCGCCGACCGGCTCGACGCGTTCGCGGCCGTGCTCGAGCTCGGCGACGCCAACCCGTACACGATCCGCGCGTACCGGCGCGCGGCCGACACCGTCCGCGACAGCGCCGTGAACGTCGCCGAGCTCGTTGCCGCCGGCCGCGGTCGTGAGCTGCGCGGGATCGGTGCCAAGATCGAGGAGCGGCTGCGCGAGCTCGTGCAGACCGGACGGATCGCCGAGCTGGCCGAGCTCGAGCGCGAGCTGGTTCCCGACCTCGTCGGCCTCGGCCGCTACCTGGGCCTGAGCGCCCGGCGCGTGATCGATATCGCCCGCGCGCTCCACATCGCCACCGCCGATGAGCTGCGCGAGGCGGCGGCCGCCGGCCGTCTGCGCGAGGTCCCCGGCGTCGGGCCCAAGATCGAGGCGGAGATCGTGGCCGCGCTCGACCGCGAAGCCGGGACCGTGCTCCGCGCGCCGCGCGGGCTGTGGCTCAACCGCGCCTCCGAGCTCGTCGCCGGCATCGCCCGCCAGCTCCACGCGGAGCCCGCCGGCGACGTGCGCCGGCGGTGCGACTCCTGCCACCGGCTCGCGATCGTCCGCGCGGCGCCGCGCGCCGATCCGGTGCTCGACGATTTCGAAGCGCTGCCGCAGATCGTGACCGTGATCGAGCGCGACGAACGCCACGCGGTCGGGGTCACGGTCGACGGCGTGCCGATCGAGTTGACCGTACCCGAGCCCACAGCGTTCGGCACCGCGTTGCTGCGCGCGACCGGGTCGGCCGAGTACGTGGCGGCGCTCGAGCCGCTGCCGGTCGCGGCCGACGAACACGCGGTGTACGCGGCCCTCGGCGTTCCCTGGTGCCCGCCGGAGTTGCGCGAAAGCCCGTTTCGCGGCGAACCGCCGCCGCTCGTCGAGATCGGCCAGATCCGTGGCGACCTGCACTGCCACACCACCTGGTCTGACGGACGGGCGAGCGTGCAAGAGATGGCGCAGGCGGCTCGCGCCCGTGGCTACGAGTACCTGGCGATCTGCGACCACACCCCGGCCGTTGGCGCGGTGCGCGGGCTGACCGCCGACGACGTCCGCCGCCAGGGCGAGGAGATCGCCGCGGTCAACGCCGAGCTCGAGCCGTTCCGGGTGCTGCGCGGGATCGAGTGCGACATCCTCCCCGACGGCCGGCTCGATCTCCCCGACGACGCGCTCGCCGAGCTCGACTGGGTGCAGGCCAGCGTCCACGGTGGCCAGCGGATGCCGCGCGCGGAGATGACCAGGCGGGTGCAGGAGGCGCTGTGCCATCCGGCGGTCAGCTGCCTGAGCCACCCGACCGGGCGCCTGATCGGCCGGCGACCGGAGAACGCGCTCGACCTCGACCGGATCTTCGAGGTCGCGCTCGCGCACGGCGTCGCGCTCGAGGTCAACGGCCTGCCCGCGCGGCTCGATCTCAGCGGCGAGCACGTGCGAGACGCGCTCGCCGGCGGTGTCCCGATCGTCTGCTCCACCGACGCGCACTCACCCGCCGGTCTCGACAACATCGCGTTGTCGGTCGCGACCGCGCGCCGCGGCTGGGCGACCGCCGCCGACGTGCTCAACACCAGGCCGCTGCACGCGCTCCTGGGCACGTAGGATCGGCGGCCGTGGAGGTGCAGCGCCTGATCGCCGGTCAGATCACGTCGCCCGCAGGACTGTGGCGCCAGGGCGACAGCATGCAGGAGCCGCTGCGCTTCCCGGTGCCGGTCTACCTGATCGAGACCGACAGCGCACGCGTGCTCGTCGACACCGGCCTCGCGCCGGCGGCCGTGGCCGACGTGCGCGGTCACTACGGACTGGAGCAGTTCGAGCTCGAGCAGGACGCGTCGATCGCCGATCTGATCGATCTGCCGTCGCTGACCCACGTCGTGCTGACGCATCTGCATTTCGATCACGCGGGCGGCCTGTCGCTGCTGCCGCCCGGCGTGCCGGTGGTCGTGCAGCGGCGAGAGTGGCGGGCCGGCCACGACGCTGCCGCGATCGCGCGCAACTTCCTGCAGCCGCGCGACTACGCCGATCGCGAGGTCGTGACCGTCGACGGCGAGCACGACCTGCTCGGCGACGGCTCGATCCGCCTGATGCCGACGCCCGGCCATACCGCGGGCCATCAATCGCTGTGGGTGACCGAGCGGCTGCTGATCGGCGGCGACGTCGTCCACTTCGCCTCGAGCCTGGACGACCTGCGCTTCCCGGTGTTCGCCGACGACCACGCCGCGCAAGCGGACTCCGCGCGGCGGCTGCGCGCCCACCGCGACGCCGGCGTGACGGTCACCCCCGGCCACGACCCCGCCGTGATCGGGCCTGGCCCGGTGCTCGCGACGACGTAACCGAGCGCCCGCCCGGCCGGCCCGGCAAACTACTTGCGCTGACAAGCAACGCTAGACTCGCCGCAGGCGATGGCGAGCACGGAGACACCCCCACCCGACACGCCGTTCTCGGTCGGCTCGGACGGCGTCGCTGCGTGGTCGGCCCTGCATGCCGGCGCCTGGATCGGCCTGCTCGAGACGCACAAGCGGCTGACCCGCGAACTCGACGCCGAGCTCGACGCGAAGTTCGGTCTGACGTTGTCCGAGCTCGAAATGCTCGGCCGGCTCGGCGCCGCGCCCGGCCGCTGCCTGCGGCTGACGTCGCTCGCGGTCGCCTGCGGGCTCAGCCTCAGCCGCGTGTCGCGGCTGGCCGCCGGCCTCGAACGCCGCGGGCTGCTCGTGCGGCGCCCGTGTGACGACGACGGCCGCGCCGTCGAGGCGCACCTGACGGCGCTGGGGCTCGAGCTGCTGCGCGACGCGCAGGAGGTCCACTTCGCCTCGGTAAAGCGCGCGTTCTTCGACCACCTCGACGAGTCCGAGCTGCGGACGCTGTCGAGCGTGTTCGCGCGCCTCGCGCGCCCGCCGGCGTCCTAGCCGTCAACGCTGCTGTCTGACGACGTGGGTCGCTAACGGCCCGGTCGCGAGCGAGCCTGAGCCGGCCCACGGGCCGTGCCGCGACCTCGCGATCAGCGGCATCCGCTCGATCCGCTCGAGCCCGTCGGCCGCGCCGTTGTGCAGGTGCCACTCGTCGCCGTGTCTGGTCACGGCGCCCGCGCGCGCCAAGCGCGCCAGCGCGTGGGACACCGACGGACGCTCGGCGCCGATCAGGCGACCCAGAAGCTGGTGGGTCAGCGGCAGCGGCAGCCGGATGCCGCCCGGCTCCACCTTTCCCCAGCGGGCCGCGAGGTGCCACAGCATCAGCGTGAGCCGAACCTCGAGGCGTGGATGCATGGCGATCGCCCGCTGGACGTTGAGGTCGTGGGCATGGCCGCCCGCGCGGCGCAGCAGCGCCTGGTGGATCTGGGGCCAGAACCGCACACGCTTGACGAAGCGGCGGTCGAGGATCGCGAGCCGAACGGGCTCGAGCGCGCGCCATGAGGCCCCGCAGGCCAGCAGCTCGTCGTGCACGCACCCGGCCGGCTGGATCAGGTCGCCGGCGCCGAGCAGCTCCGACGCGGTGCGTCCGCCGACGGCGACCTCGGCGTCTACGACGCCGTCGACCACGAGGATCCCGAGGCCGTCCGTGGTCAACGCCAGCCAATCGGCGATCGGGATCGGCCCCGGCGGCAGGTCGAGCACGATGGCGAGCGCCGCGGCTCGTGCCGAGCGCCGGATGTCGAGCTCCAGCTCGTCGGCGAGGTCGGTGTCCAGATCGAGCAGGCACCGCTCCGGACCGGCGTGGCCGGCGGTATGCAAGGTCGGGCCTTGGCGCGGACTGTGGGTAATGACGGGCTCCCTCGGATCGCCGGTGACCCGCTGATGCCCGCAACATCGGGCTCCGTCGGGTCGCCGGTGACCCGCTGATGCCCGCTCCCGCCAGCCGCAACCGCGGCCTGATCGGGTGCCGGTAATGGGGATTACGTGACCCGGGTTACCCACGGGTTTGCTACGCCCGCGAGGCTGTTGATACGAACGGGGCGGGAGGGTTTCTAACAGCGATTGCCAGACAAGGAGCGGCGTATGTGCCTGGCGATTCCCGGTCAGGTCGTCGAGCTGGTCGACCCCGTCAACCACATCGCCAAGATCGATGTCGTCGGCGTGCGCCGCAAGGTCAACGTCGGCCTGCTCGCAGACGAGGACGGCGGGGTCGTCCCCGGCGACTGGGTGCTGGTGCATGTCGGCTTTGCGATCTCGCGGATCGACGAGGCGGAGGCGCAGGCGACGCGTGAGCTGCTGGAGGGCATGGGGCGCGAGTACGAGCAGGAGCTCGCCGAGCTGAAGGCGAGCGTGATCGAGTGAGCTGCACATCGACGCACTGCGTGACCTGCGGCGACGACGGCGTCGAGATGACGGTCCACACCATCGACGAGCGGAACGGCCTGGCCGTGTGCTCGGAGGCCGGCGGCGGCCGCCACACGGTGCAGACGGCGCTGGTGGAGCCGGTGGCGCCGGGCGATCGGCTGCTCGTCCACGCGGGCACCGCGATCGCGATGCTCGAGGCGGGAGCGGCCTGATGCGGTTCGTCGACGAGTTCCGCGACGCCGAGCTCGGACGAGCGCTGGCGGCGGAGGTGCTGTCGCTCGTGGAGCCCGGCCGCCACTACAAGTTCATGGAGGTGTGCGGCGGCCACACCCACTCGATCTACAAGTACGGGGTCGACGATCTGCTGCCGGCCAACGTCGAGCTCGTGCACGGCCCCGGCTGCCCGGTGTGCGTGATCCCGATGGGACGAGTCGACGACGGCATCGCCGTCGCCCACCGCGACGGCGTGATCTTCACCTGCTTCGGCGACATGCTGCGGGTCCCGGGCTCGGACGGCAGCCTGCTCGACGCCAAGGCGGCGGGGGCCGACGTGCGGATGGTGTACTCGCCGTTGGACGCGCTGCGGATCGCCAAGCACAACCCCGACCGGGAGGTGGTGTTCTTCGCGATCGGCTTCGAGACGACCGCGCCGTCGACCGCGCTGACGCTCAAGCGCGCCCGCGCCGAGGGGATCCCCAACTTCTCGTGCATGTGCAACCACGTGACGATCGTGCCGCCGCTGCGCGCGCTGCTGGAGTCACCCGACCTGCGTCTGGACGGCTTCATCGGGCCCGGCCACGTGTCCACGATCGTCGGCGCGCGCCCGTTCCAGTTCCTGCCCGCCGACTACGGCAAGCCGATCGTGATCGCGGGCTTTGAGCCGCTCGACATCCTGCAGGCGGTCGCGATGATCCTCACGCAGCTGGCCGAGGGCCGCTGCGAGGTCGAGAACCAGTACAAGCGCGTGGTCCCCTGGGAGGGGAACCTGCGCGCGCTGCAGGTGATGGCCGAGGTGTTCGAGCTGCGTCCGCACTTCGAGTGGCGCGGGCTGGGGTTCATCTCCCACAGCGGCCTGCGCCTGTCCGACGCCTACGCCGAGCTGGACGCCGAACGGCGGTTCGGCGTGCCCGGCGTGCGTGTCGCCGACCCCAAGGCGTGCCAGTGCGGCGAGGTGCTCAAAGGCGTGATCAAGCCGTGGGAATGCAAGGTGTTCGGCACCGCGTGCACCCCCGAGCGGCCGATCGGCACGTGCATGGTGTCCTCCGAGGGCGCGTGCGCGGCCTACTACAACTTCGGGCGCTTCGCGCGCGAGCGGGAGGTGGTGTGAGGTGGGCATCACCGCGCGCGAGGAGAAGATCCTCGGGATCATCGAGACCGCCCGCGGCAAGCGGCGCAAGTTCCGTGACCAGCACATCACGATGGCCCACGGAGCTGGCGGCAAGGCGACGCAGAGCCTCGTCGAGGGGATGTTCGTGCCGCTGCTCGGCGGCAGCGCGCTGGCCGAGCTGGGCGATGCCGGCGCGGTGACCGTCGACGGCCTCGGCCTGGCGCTGACCACCGACTCCTACGTGGTGAAGCCGTTGCGCTTCCCCGGCGGGTCGATCGGCGAGCTGGCGGTCAACGGCACCGTCAACGACCTCGCGGTGGCGGGCGCACGGCCGGCGGCACTCAGCCTGTCGCTGATCCTCGAGGAGGGGCTCGATGCCGGCGTCCT
Organism: Solirubrobacteraceae bacterium; assembly: GCA_036273655.1. Classification (GTDB taxonomy): domain Bacteria; phylum Actinomycetota; class Thermoleophilia; order Solirubrobacterales; family Solirubrobacteraceae; genus Palsa-465. Next base: position 12,072 of record DASUHF010000113.1, read on the forward strand.
GCAGGCCGAGATCGAGGCGGTGGCCGGTGCCGCGCGGCGCGCGGAGGTCGCGATCGTGGCCGGCGACACAAAGGTCGTGGAGCGCGGCAGCGCCGATCAGATGTACATCTGCACGGCGGGCATCGGACGGACGGACAGCCGTGCCCGGTTGTCGCCCGCGGCGCTGTGCCCCGGCGACCGGATCCTGCTGTCGGGCTCGGTCGGCGAGCACGGCACCGCGATCATGCTCGCGCGCGACGAGTTCGACCTCGACGCCGACGTGAAGTCCGACACCCGCTCGCTGTGGCCCGCGGTCGACGCGTTGCTGGACTGCGCCGGCCCCGACCTGCGCTGCCTGCGCGACGCCACCCGCGGCGGCGTCGCCTCGGTGCTCAACGAGCTGGCGCGGGCATCGTCGGTGGCGATCGTCGTCACCGAGGAGCGGGTGCCGGTCGCGCCCGCCGTCGCCGGCGCGGCGGAGCTGTTGGGGATCGACCCGATGTACATCGCCAACGAGGGCAAGCTCGTGGCGTTCGTAGCCCCCGCGGCGGCGGACGCGGCGCTGGCCGCGCTGCGGTCGGTGCCCGGCTGCGAGGACGCCGTCGAGATCGGCGAGGTGCGCACCGAGCCGCCGGGGATGGTGCTCGTCCATACCGGCTTCGGCGGACGGCGGGTGATGGACCAGCTCGTCGGCGACCCCCTGCCGAGGATCTGCTGAGGCTGAGGCGATGCACGAGCTGTCGATCGCCGAGGGGGTGGTGGCCGTGGCACAGCGCCACGCCGCCGGACGGCGGGTGACCGTCGTCGAGCTGCGGGTCGGGTACCTGCGCCAGGTCGTGCCCGCGGCGCTGACGTTCGCGTTCGAGCTGCTGAGCGAGGGGACGACGCTTGCCGGGGCGCGGCTTGAGATCGAGGAGGTGCCTGCGCGCGGCCGCTGCCGGCGATGCGGCGCCGAGACGGAGATGGACGGCTTCCCGCTGGCGTGCTCGGCCTGCGAGAGCCTCGACGTGGAGATCGTGGCCGGCGAGGAGCTGCTCGTCGCCGCGCTCGAGTGCGAGGAATTGATGACGATTGGAGGGGTGGGCCATGGCGGTTGAGGAGCAGGCGTCCGGCGTCGACGAGGTGCACATCCTGTGGATCTCTGAGGGGATGAGCTGCGACGGTGACTCGGTGTCGGTCACCGCGGCGGGGCAGCCCGGCATCGAGGACGTGGTCCTGGGGGCGATCCCGGGACTGCCGAAGGTCAACCTCCACAACAAGGTGCTGTCGCCGACGCTCGGCGGCGAGGAGTTTCTGGCGCCGTTTCGCCAGGCGGTGCGTGGCGAGCTCGACAAGCCGTTCGTGCTGGTGATCGAGGGCTCGATCCCCAACGAGAAGATCAACGGCGAGGGCTACTGGACGTCGTTCGGCAACGACGAGGCCACCGGCGAGCCGCTGACGCTGAACTGGTGGATCGATCGGCTCGCGCCGAAGGCGTGGGGCGTGGTCGCGGTCGGGACGTGCGCGACATACGGCGGCATCCACGCGATGGCCGGCAACCCCACCGGCTGCATGGGCCTGGCCGACTACCTGGGGTGGGACTTCCGCTCCGCCGGCGGGCTGCCGATCGTCAACGTCCCAGGCTGTCCCGTGCAGCCCGAGAACTTCATGGAGACGCTGGTGTGGCTGCTCTACCAGGCCGCCGGGCTGGCTCCCACGATCCCGCTCGACGAGGCGCTGCGCCCGCAGTGGATATTCGGCAAGACCGTGCACGAGGGATGTGACCGCGCCGGCTACTACGAGCAGGGCGACTTCGCCAAGGATTACAACTCACCGAAGTGTCAGGTGAAGATCGGCTGTTGGGGACCGGTCGTCAACTGCAACGTGCCCAAGCGTGGGTGGATGGCGGGGATCGGCGGCTGCCCGAACGTCGGCGGCATCTGCATCGGATGCACGATGCCAGGGTTCCCCGACAAGTTCATGCCGTTCATGGACGCGCCGCCGGGCGGCGGTCTCTCCTCGGCGCTGACCGGTGCATATGGGCCGGTGATCCGCAAGCTGCGCGGCATCACCAACAAGACGATGAACAAAGAGACCAAGTGGCGACACAACCGGCCCGAGCTGACGACCGGCTACAAGCCCCGCTGGGGAAACTGAGAGGAGACCGACATGGCAGTCAGGGAAGAGGTCAAGCCGCAGGCCGGCAAGCTCGTCGACATGGCCTGGGATCCGATCACCCGGATCGTCGGAAACCTCGGCATCTACACCAAGATCGACTTCGACAACCGCGAGGTGGTGTCGTGCAAGAGCACGTCGTCGCTGTTCCGTGGCTACAGCGTGTTCATGAAGGGCAAGGACCCGCGCGACGCGCACTTCATCACGAGCCGCATCTGCGGCATCTGCGGCGACAACCACGCCGTGTGCTCCTGCTACGCGCAGCAGATGGCCTACGGCGTCAAGCCGCCGCCACTGGGTGAGTGGATCGTCAATCTCGGCGAGGCCGCCGAATACATCTTCGACCACATCATCTTTCAGGACAACCTGGTGTTCGTGGACTTCTGCGAGCAGATGGTGAAGGAGACCAATCCCAGCCTTCTGGCGCGCGCCGAGAAGACCGACGCTCCCCACGACCACGTGCACGGTCACCGCACGATCGCCGACATCATGCGCTCCTACAACCCGTTCACCGGGGAGACGTACAAGGAGGCGCTGCTGATGAGCCGGATCGGGCGGGAGATGATCTGCCTGATGGAGGGCCGGCACGTCCACCCGTCCACCGTGTATCCGGGCGGGGTCGGCACGGTCGCCACCCCGACGCTGTTCACCGACTACCTCAGCCGCCTGCTGCGCTGCCTGGACTTCATCAAGAAGGCGGTGGCGATGAACGACGACGTGTTCGACTTCTTCTACGAGGCGTTGCCCGGCTATGAGGAGGTTGGCCGGCGGCGGGTCCTGCTCGGCTGCTGGGGCGCGTTCAACAACCCCGAGCACGTCGACTACAGCTACAAGAACATGAATCACTGGGGCAACGAGATGTTCGTGACCCCGGGCGTCGTCGTCGACGGTGAACTGGTGACGACCGACCTGGTCGACATCAACCTCGGCATCCGCATCCTGCTCGGCTCCTCCTACTACGAGGACTGGGTCGGCGAGGAGACGTTCGTGTCACACGACCCGCTGGGCAACCCGGTCGATCAGCGCCACCCCTGGAATCAGACGACGATCCCGAAGCCCCAGAAGCGCGAGCTCGACGGCGGCAACTACTCGTGGGTGATGAGCCCGCGCTGGTTCGACAAGCGCACCGGCGACCACCTGGCGCTCGACACAGGCGGTGGCGCGCTGGCGCGACTGTGGGTGACGGCGCTGGCGGGCAAGGTCGTCACGCCATTCGTCAAGGCGACCGGACAGAGCGTGGAGATCAACCTCCCGCAGACGCCCAACAGCCCCGAGCAGACGTTGGAGTGGAAGATCCCACGCTGGTCCAACGCGATCGAGCGCGATCGCGCCCGGATCTACTTCGTCGCCTACTCGGCGGCGATGGCGCTGCACTTCGTCGACATGGCGCTCAACGAGGTACGGGCGGGGCGCACGAAGGTGTTCGAGGACTTCGACGTCCCCGAGGAGGCGATCGGCTGCGGCTTCCATGAGGCCGTTCGCGGCGTGCTGTCCCATCACCTCGTGATCCGCGACGGCAAGATCGCCAACTACCACCCGTACCCGCCGACGCCGTGGAACGGCAGCCCGACCGACTCCTACGGCACCCCCGGCCCTTACGAGGACGCGGTCATGGGCCAGCCGATCTTCGAGGAGAACAGCCAGGACGAGTTCCGCGGCATCGACATCATGCGCGCGGTGCGGTCGTTCGATCCGTGTCTGCCGTGTGGCGTGCACATGTACCTCGGCGGCGGTCGGACGCTGCGCAAGGTCCACCAACCGATGTTCGGCGAGCACTCGTGAGCGAGACCTCCCCGCAGGAGCTGGTGGCCGAGGTCGAGCGGCGGCTGGACCGCGTGCAGGCGATCGACGACGAGGAGGGGATCGCCGTCGCGCGGGCGCTGCTCGAGCTCTACGGCGCGGGCCTCGAACGAATCGTCGAGGCGGTCGCGGCTCGCGACCACGACGGCGACCTGGCGCGGGCGTTGGGCGACGACGAGCTGGTGTCGCATCTGCTGATGCTCCACGGCCTGCACCCGATGCCGGTCGGGGAGCGGGTGGCGGCCGCACTGAACGACGTACGTCCCTATCTGGACTCGCACGGCGGCGATGTCGAGCTGCTGGCCATCGACGACTCAACCGTGCGGCTCCGCCTGCACGGCAGCTGCAGCGGTTGCCCGTCGTCGGCGGTGACGCTGAAGCTCGCGATCGAGGATGCGATCCACCGCGCCGCGCCCGAGATCGAGGACGTGATCGCCGTCGACGAGGAGGCGCCGCCGCTGTTGCAGATCGAGCTCGCCCCCGGCATGGCGTCGTCGGCCTCCGCAGAGGCCTGAGCGATGGCCGCGCCGGCCCTGCACACGCCCAACCTCGAGCGGCTCGCCCAAGGGGCTACACAGCCGCCGGAGGCGACCGCGAACGAACGCTGCGAGCTGTGCGCGGGCCCTGTTCCCGCCGAGCACCGCCATCTCGTCGACCTCGAGAGCCGGCGACTGCTGTGCGTGTGCCGACCATGCGCGCTGCTGTTCGAGCGCCGCGGCGCCGGCGGCGGGCACCTGCGCCTGGTCGGCGACCGGCGGCTGGCGCTTGACGGGTTCGTGCTCGACGACGCCACCTGGGCGCGGTGGCAGATCCCCGTGGAGATGGCGTTCTTCTTCGAAAGCTCGCCGGCCGGCCGGGTGCTGGCGTTCTACCCGGGTCCGATGGGCGCGACCGAGTCGCTGCTGGAGCTCGCCACCTGGCAGGAGGTGGCGCGCGCCAACCCGGTGCTGGCGACGATGGAGCCCGACGTCGAGGCGCTGCTGGTCAACCGCGCCCGCGGCGCCCGCAGCCACTGGCTCGTGCCCGTCGAGGACTGCTACCGCCTGGTGGCACTGATCCGCACACGCTGGCGAGGGTTCACCGGCGGCGCCGAGGTGTGGTCGGAGATCGACGGCTTCTTCGACGACCTACGACGCACCGCCCGCCCATGCCGAATTTCCGAGAGGAGCTGACATGCCCAACATCAACCTCGGTAAGGCCGACGTCGCCCCGGACCTGCCGGCCCACACCCCCGGCATCAACGCGGGCAACAGCACCGGCAACTACGAGCAGATGGTCGGCCACAACCCCGACGGCACCTCGACCGCCGCGCGCTCGACCGGCGTCAATCCCAAGGCGCACGACCCGATCGACCCGAGCATGCCCAACCTCTCCCCGGCGTAGGCGACGTGGCGGCCGTCCCTGATCAGGCGGCTCGGGATCTGATCCCGCAGCTGCGGTTCGCCGTGCAGGGGGCCGACGGCCTCGCGTACGCGGCCGTGCCGACGCTGAGCTTCGAGCTGCGCGTCGACGCGCCCGCAGGGCAGCCGATCCGCTCGGTGCTGCTCGACGTCCAGATCCAGATCGCCGCCCGCGCGCGCGGGTACGAGCCCGCGGCGCAACAGCGGCTGCTGGAGCTGTTCGGGCCCGTGAGCGACTGGGGCACCAACCTGCGCACGCTGCCGTGGCTGCGCACGACCGCGGTCGTGCCCGCGTTCACCGACTCGACCGTGGTGGCGCTGACGGTGCCCTGCACGTATGACCTCGAGGTCACCGCCGCCCGTTACCTGGCCGCGCTCGATGGCGGGTTCGTGCCGCTCGAGTTGCTGTTCAGCGGCACCGTGTTCTACACCGGCCCCGGCGGGAACCTGCAGACGGCGCGGATCGCCTGGGACAACGAGGTGCACTACGCGCTGCCGGTGGCGGTGTGGCGGCGGACGATGGACCGCCACTTCCCCAATGCCGCCTGGCTGCGGCTCGGCTCAGACAGCTTCGCGCGACTGTGCGCATACAAGGCGCGCCACGCGTTCACGAGCTGGGACGCCGCGGTCGATTCCCTACTCGAAGGACGCGACGGGTGATGACGACCGCTGCCGATCCGGTACGGGCAATCGCCGACGCCGTCCTCTACGAGGGCTACATCCTCTGGCCCTACCGGCGCTCCGCGCTCAAGAACCAGCGCCGGTTCACGTTCGGCGGCGTGTTTCCCCCGACGCACTCAAACGCCCACCCCGACGACCGCTGCACGGTCCAGACCGAGGTCCTGGTTCGCGGGGACGGGCCGGTGCGGGTCACCGTGCGTTTCCTGCACGTCGTGGCGCGGACGGTGCTTGGCCCCGACGACGAGCCGGTCGACGAGCGCGTCGTCGACGGCGAGCGCCTCGTGTCCTGGGAGGAGGCGGTCGAGCGCGAGGTGGCGGCGCCGGGCCCGATCAGCGTCGCCGCCGGGTCCGAGCGAGACGGCTGCGTGATGCGCTCGTGGGAGGCGCTGAGCGGCCGCACCGAGGTCGGCTGCGCACCGGCTGGCGCGCCTGGGGTGCGAAAGCTGTCGGTCACCGTGCGCAATGTGACGGCGCTGCCGGCGGGCGCTTTGCGGCAGCAGGCGCTCACTCGCACGATGTGCTCCACGCACGTGCTGCTGCGGGCGGTGCCCGGCGACGAGTTCGTGTCGCTGACCGACCCGCCGCCGGAGCTGGCCACGGCCGCGGCCGGCTGCCGCAACGAGGGCCTGTGGCCGGTGCTGGTCGGCGAGGCCGGCACGCGCGACGCGATGCTGGCGTCGCCGATCATCCTTGAGGACCATCCGCGGATCGCGCCGGAGAGCCCCGGCGACCTGTTCGACGGCGGCGAGATCGACCAGCTGCTGACGCTCAACGTCCTCGCGCTGACCGACGCGGAGCGCGCGGAGATGGCGGCGTCCGACCCGCGCGCACGGGAGATCTTGGAACGCACCGAGGCGCTGACGTCCGAGCAGCTGATGGCGCTGCACGGGGTTGGGAGGGTCTGCTCATGAGCGGGTACTGGGAGGAGCTCGAGCGGCCTGCGCCCGACGCGGTGGCGGTGCCCGGCTGCCAGCTGCGCGCCGGCAGCCGCGTGCGGCTGTGCCCGAGCCCCGGCGGCGACGTGTTCGATCTCGCGCTGGCGGGCCGCACCGCCGTGGTCGAGGCCGTCGAGCAGGACCTGGAGGGGACGGTGACGCTCGCGGTCGTGGTCGAGGACGATCCGGGCCGTGACCTCGGGTTCGCGCGCCAGCCCGGGCATCGCTTCTTCTTCTCGGTGTCGGAGGTCGAGCCGCTCGATGTCGAGGCCCTGACGGATGACCCCGTGCCCGTGGCGGCGATGCGCATCCTGGTGGCGGGAATCGGCAACGTGTTCCTCGGCGACGACGGCTTCGGCGTCGCGGTCGCCGACCGGCTGGCGCGGCTGAAGCTGCCGGCCGGCGTCGAGGTCGTCGACTTCGGGATCCGCGGCATGGACCTCGCGTTCGCGATGCAGGACGGCTACGACGCGGTCGTCCTCGTCGACGCCGTGCCGCGGGGCGAGCCGCCGGGGACGCTGTTCGTGATCGAGGTCGATCCCGACGATGAGCGCGCGGCGGTCGCGGTCGACGCCCACGGCATGGACCCGCTGAGTGTGATCGGGCTGGTGCGGAGCTTCGGCGGTCAGCCGCCGCCGACGTACGTGGTCGGCTGCGAGCCCCGCACTCGCATGTCCGCGACCGACGAGGACGTCGTCGCCGAGCTGTCGGAGCCGGTCCGCGCGGCGCTCGACCCCGCGGTCGGGCTCGTGCAGCTGCTGCTCGCAGACCTCCTCGGCGTCGGCCAAAGCCAACCACAGGAGGTGTCCGACCTATGACCGATGTGAGAATCCCGCCCGCGGCCCAGCTCGCGCTCGCCGTCGGCGCGTGTGCGGCGCTGGCCGCCGCGGTCGGCACGCAGCTGCCGGAGCTGCGGCGCTACATGAAGATCCGGTCGATGGACTGATGCACCGGACAAGGGTGAGGGTCGTCCAGGACGCGCTCGACGCCAACGACACGATCGCGGCCGCCAACCGCGCGGACTTCGATCGCCACGACGTGTCGGTGCTGAACCTGATGAGCGCGCCCGGGGCGGGCAAGACGTCGTTGCTCGAGCGCGCGCTGGACGGCGGCACGCTCGACGGCGGCATGCGCGTCGGCGTGCTGGAGGGCGACGTGCAGGGCTCGATCGACGCCGACCGGCTGGCGACGCTGCACATCCCGGTCGTCCAGCTCAACACCGCCAGCGGCTTCGGCGGCGAGTGCCACCTGGACGCCAACATGGTGCGTTCGGCGCTGGACGCGGTGCCGCTTCACGAGATCGAGCTGCTCGTGATCGAGAACGTCGGCAACCTCGTGTGCCCGGCGGAGTTCCGCGTCGGCGAGGACGCCCGCGCGATGGTGTGCTCGGTGACCGAGGGCGAGGACAAGCCGCTGAAGTACCCGCTGATGTTCCGCGCCTGCGAGCTGGTGGTCATCAACAAGGTCGACCTGCTGCCCCACCTCGAGTTCGACCTCGACAAACTGCTGTACAACGTCGCCGCGGTCAACCCGACGGCGCGGCGGATCGTCTCAAGCGCCCGCACCGGCGAGGGGATCGAAGAACTGCGCGCGTGGCTCGCCGCGCTCGCACGCACGCACGCGGGGGCGCCCGTGTGACCGCCCCGCACGTGTGTGGTCGGCGAGCGGCCGGGTAGCGGCCAGGACGAAACCGATCGCCGCCGAGCAAAGGAAGACACCATGGCCGAGAACGCCAGAACACAGCTCGTCAAGTACCTGACCGGGGCCCACGCGATGGAGAAGCAGGCGCTGCTGCTGCTGAGCCGCGGCGCGGCCATCGTCGGCGACGAGGAGGTGGCCCGCATCTTCCGCGCCCACCGGCTGCAGACCGAGGAGCATGAGCGCTACGTCTCAGAGCGCCTGCAGGCGCTCGGCGCCGGCCCGTCCAAGCTCAAGGACGCCGCGATGCAGGCCGGCGGGCTGGCCGTGGGCGCGGTCGCACAGGCGGCCCCCGACACCCCGATCCTGTTGGCCCGCACCGCGTTCGCGTTCGAGAACCTGGAGATCGCGAGCTACCGGCTGATCTGGGAGCTGGCCCAGCGTGCCGGCGACGATGAGACCGCCGCGGTCGCCGGGCGGATCCTCGAGCAAGAGGAGGCGGCCGCCGAACTGGTGGCGGGCACGTTCCCGCGCATGGTCGAGCTCACGCTGGGCGAGCCGGCGCGCAGCCCGCTGCCGGGGGTGACGCCGCTCGGCAAGCCGTCCGAGCGTCCCGCGGGCGACGCGGCGCCACGAGGGGCCGCAGAGCTTCAAGGACGTCTCGTCCGACAAGCCGGTCGCCCAGCCGCCCGATATCGAGTCGCCGACCGACGCCGAGCGCGAGCACGAGCTGAGCTCCGCCGAGCCCGGCCATCCGACCTCGGACATCAAGCCCGCCGACGCCGCGTGAGTGAATGAGCGCGACGCCGACCCGGGATGCCGTGCGCGAGCGCATCGACGCCCGCCTGGCGGCACGCGGGGAGGCGAGCGAGCGGTTCTTCGGCGCCGACGCCGAGCGCCTGGCGCGGCTGTGCCATCGGCTGGCCGAACGCTTCGCGCGCGGCGGACGGCTGATCGCGATCGGCGCCTCCCCGGCGGCGCGCTCGGACGTGCGCCACATCGCCGTCGAGTTCGTGCATCCGGTGATCGTCGGCAAGCGCGCGCTGCCGGCGCTCGGGCTGACCGGCGAGTCCGCGCGACTGGCCGCGGAGGTGGCCTTGCTGGCCGAGCCTGCGGACATCGTGGTCGCGTTCGGGGAGCGGTTCGACGCCCCGCAACTGGTTGACGCGATCGCCGCCGCCCGCGCTCGCGGCTGTCTGACGGTCGCGTTCGCGGCGCTGGGAGCCGAGTGGGAGCTCGAGCCCGACGTGCAGGATCCGTTCGCGCGCCAGGAGCTGGTGGAGACCGCCTACCACGTGCTGTGGGAGCTCGTGCACGTGTTCTTCGAGCATCGCGGCCTGCTCGAGGGCCGCAGCGAGCGCCGCGTCCACGACACCGGCGCGTCGAGCTTTCTGTACCCGTTTTTGGCCGAGCAAGAGCACGACCTCGACGCGGTCCTCGCCGACGTGCGCGAGTCGGCGCTGATGAAGGCCGGCGAGGTCCAGGCGCTGCGCGCCGACACATTGCACGGCAGCGCCGACGCGCTCGCCGCCGCCGCCGGCGCGCTGCGCGACGGCTTCGGTGCCGGCGGGCGCCTGCTGGCGCTCGGCAACGGCGGCTCGGCCACCGACGCGGCCGACGCCGTCGCCGACTTCGTCTCCCCGCCGCCGCCGTACGAGTGGCGGTCGCGGCCCGCGCTCGATCTCACCGCCGACACCGCGATCCTCACCGCGATCGCCAACGACATCGGCACCGCCGCGATCTTCGCCCGCCAGGTGATCGCCTACGGCCGGCCGGGCGACACCGTGCTTGCGCTGTCGACGAGCGGCAACTCCGAGAGCGTGCTCGACGCGCTGGCGGAGGCCCACCGCAGCGGGCTGGCGACGATCGCGTTCGTCGGCTACGACGGCGGCCGGGTCGTCGCCGAGCAGCTCGCCGACCACGTGATCGTCACGCCGTCGCAGCACATCCCGCGCATCCAAGAGGCTCAGGCCACCGCCTACCACCTGCTGCGCGAGCTCGTGGAGCTGTAGCGCCGTGTCCAGTGCCGCGCCGCCGCTTGTCCGCACCCGCGCGCGTGTGTGCGGCACCGTGCAGGGCGTCGGCTTCCGGCCGTTTGCCTATCGCCTGGCCCACGAGGAGCGACTGGCGGGCTACGTGCTCAACGACGAGCACGGGGTGCTGCTCGAGGTGCAGGGGCCCGCCGACGCGGTGCAGCGCTTCCTGCGCCGCCTGCGCGCCGAGGCGCCGCCGCTGGCGGCGATCGACTCGGTCGAGTGCGAGGCGATCGCGCTCGCGGTCGGCTCGGGCTCGGGCGACGGCGGGTTCACGATCATCGACAGCAGGCGGTCGGGCAGCGCCGACGCGCTCGTCACCGCCGACGCCGCGACCTGCCCCGACTGCCTGGCGGAGCTCGGCGACCCTGCCGACCGCCGCTTCCGCTACCCGTTCATCAACTGCACGAACTGCGGCCCGCGGTTCACGATCGTCCGCGACGTCCCCTACGACCGGCCGCAGACGACGATGGCGTCGTTCGTGATGTGCGCCGACTGCCGGCGCGAGTACGAGGATCCGCTCGACCGCCGCTTCCACGCCCAGCCCAATGCCTGCCCGCGGTGCGGCCCGTCCGTTCAGGCGCTGTACGCCGACGGCTCCCCGGTGCAGACCGTCGACCCGATCGCGTGGGCCGCCCAGCGGCTCGCCGCCGGAGCGATCGCCGCCGTCAAGGGGCTCGGCGGCTTTCATCTCGCCTGCGACGCCGCCGACGAGCGGGCGGTGGCGGCGTTGCGCGCGCGCAAGCACCGCGACGACAAGCCGTTCGCGCTGATGGCGCCCGACCTCGACGCGGCTGCCACGCTCGTGTCACTGGACCCCGGCACACGCGCGCTGCTGACCTCGCCGGCACGGCCGATCGTGCTCGCCCCCCGCCGGCATCGCACCCCGGTCGCGGCTGCCGTCGCCCCCGCCGCATCCGAGCTGGGCGTGATGCTCCCGTACTCGCCGCTTCACCACCTGCTGCTCGGCGACTGCGGGCGGGCGCTCGTGATGACCAGCGGCAACCTCTCCGACGAGCCGATCGCGTTTCGCGACGACGACGCGCTGCGGCGCCTGCGCGTGATCGCCGACCTGTTCCTCGTCCACGACCGCTTGATCGAGACCCGCACCGACGACTCGGTCGTGCGCAGCCGCCGCGGGATGCGCTCGCTGATGCTGCGCCGCTCCCGCGGCTACGTGCCCGCGCCACTGAAGCTCCCGGTCGCGTCCCCGCGGCCGCTGCTCGCCTGCGGCGCCCAGCAGAAGAACACGTTCTGCGTCGCGCGCGGCGACCGCGCCTGGGTCAGCCACCACGTCGGCGACCTCGAGCATGCCGCCACGCTGCGCGCGTTCCGCGAAGGAATCGAGCACTTCGAGCGGCTGTTCGCGGTCGTGCCGGACGTCGTCGTCCACGATCTGCACCCGCAGTACCTGTCGACCCAGTACGCGCTCGAGCGCGACGGCGTGAAGCTCGTCGCCGTCCAGCACCACCACGCCCATCTCGCCGCCGGCCTCGCCGAGCACGGCGTCACGGCGCCGGCCGTCGGCGCGATCTTCGACGGCACCGGCTACGGCGAGGACGGCACGATCTGGGGCGGCGAACTGCTCGTCGGCGACCTGCAGGGCTTCGAGCGCGCCGGATGGCTGTGGCCGGTACGGATGCCCGGCGGCACGGCGGCCATCCGACAGCCGTGGCGAATGGCGGCGGCATGGCTTGCCGCCGCCCACGGCGAGCCCCAGCCGGTGCCGGATTATCTGCGCGACCGCGTGTCCGCTCGGCGGTGGGACGCGATCGCGGCGATCGGCGCGAGCGCCGCGGTGTCGCCGCTGACGTCGAGCATCGGCCGATTGTTCGACGCCGTCGGCGCGCTGTGCGGCACCGCCGCGGAGGTCAGCTACGAGGGCCAGGCGGCGGTCGAGCTCGAGACGCTTGCCTGGGCGGCTCCGGGGCGTCGGCGTGACGCGGGGTACGAGATTCCGCTGCTCGACGGGTGCGTGCTCGACCCGCGGGGTGCGGTCAGGTCCGTTTGTGCCGAGCTTGAGTCCGGGGTAGATGCGGCGAGCGTCGCCGCCGCGTTCCACGTCGCCGTCGCCGACGCGACCATCGCCGCCCTGACACGGCTCGCGGGCGCGCGCGGGCTCGACACCGTCGTGCTCGCCGGCGGCGTCTTCCAGAACCGGCTGCTGCTGGAGTCGGTCGCCCGCGGGGCCATCGATGCCGGTCTGCGCGTGCTCGTCCCCGAGCGGCTGCCGCCCAACGACGGCGCGATCTCCTACGGGCAGGCGGCGATCGCCGCGGCGCGTTGGCGCGGGCTTTCTGACTGGGTTTGAGCTCGCGCCGACTGGGCGGGGCGCTTACGTGCCGCGCTCGCCGGCGGTGAGCTGCGCGACCCAGGCCGCGAGCCGCTGCAGGTCGCCCTCGGTGAGGCCGTGGCCGGCGCCGGGCGCGACCGTCGTCGTCACCGTCGCGCCGCCGGCTCGCAGCAGCTCGGTGAGCCGCGCGACCTGCTCGGCGGGCGAGTACGGGTCGCGCTCGCCGGCCTCGATCAGAACGTCGATGCCGTCAAGCCGCGGGCTCCGGTCGGGCTCGTAGGGGAGCATCGGCCGCAGCAGTCCGGCCGCCCGGAGCGTCGGGTGCTCGGGGTCGGTCTGCGACAGCAGCAGCGATGCGGCGATGTTGGCGCCGTTGGAGAGACCGACCGCAAGGACCTTGTCGGGGTCACGCTCGTAGCGCTTGGCCGCCGCGGCGACGAACGCCGCCAGCTGTTCGGTGCGCGCCAGCAGGTCCGGGATGTCGAGCTGTCCGACCGCGAGGCGCCTGAAGAAGCGGGGCATGCCCTGCTCGAGCACCTGGCCGCGGGGCGACAGCAGCGCCGCCTCGGGCGCGAGCTGGCGTCCCAGGCCGACGAGGTCGTGCTCGTCGCCGCCGGTGCCGTGCAACAGCAGCAGCGTCCAGTCCGATGAGCCCGGCTCGAACACGTGCGTGAAGCCGAGCTCCTGCGCGGCGGCGGTCATCGGTCGCTCCCGCCGGCCGTCGTCGCCGTCTGCGGACGCCACACGGTCGGGTCGGGCAGCGGCGTCAGCCGCGGCTCGATCTGCGCCCGCTGATCCTCGAGGAACGGCGGCAGCACCAGCTTTTCGCCGAGCGCGTCGGGGGTCTCGTCGGCGGCGAAGCCGGCGCCGTCGAGCGTCGCGAGCTCGTACAGGATCCCGCTCGGCTCGCGGAAGTAGACCGAGTGAAACCAGAAGCGGTCGATCACCGGCGTCGGGCGGGCGCCCGCGGCCGCGACCTTCTCGCGCCACCGCTCCTGCTCGGCATCGAGCACCGCCCATGCGACGTGGTGCACGGTGCCGGCGCCGGGGATGCCGCGCTCGTGCGACTCCTCGAACACGATCCGCCCGCCGCGCCGGGGACCGCGGGCCTCCCAGTCGTGGGCGACGAGCTCGGAGAAGCCGAGCACGTCGCGCAGAAGCGCCTCTGAGCGGGCCGGGTCGGCAACCTTCGCGCGGACCGCCTCGAAGCCCTGCAGCGCATACTGGCGTGGGACCTCGCGGTGGGCGGCGATCAGCGGCTCGTCGGAGACATCGGAGACGATCAGCTCGTGCGTCATCCCCTCGGGGTCGGCGAAGCGCAGGCCGCCGCCGTCGATGCGGGCGGTCGCGACCCCCTCGCCCCCGAGCCGCTGCTCCCAGTAACCCAGCGCGTCCTCGTCGGCGACGCGGTGCTGGATCGCGGCGATCATGCCGGCGCCGGCGGTGCCCTTGATCGCGCCGGGGTACTCGAAGAACGTGATGTCGGCGCCGGGGGAGCCATGCTCGTCGGCGTAGAACAGGTGGTAGACGCCGGGATCGTCCTGATTGACGGTCCTCTTGACGAGCCGCAGGCCGAGCACGCGCGCGTAGAAGTCGACGTTGCGCGGCGCGTCGCCGGTGATCAGGGTGATGTGGTGGATGCCGTCGATCGGTTGCATGTCGCTGTCGCCTCGGGTGGGGTGGTCGTTCGAAATGCTTGCTAGCGCAAGTGTATCAAGGGATGCTTGCGCGCGCAAGTACTCCGCTCAGCCGCTGGGCGCGCCGATCGCCGCGCGCATCCGGGTCAGTGCCTCGTCGAGCTGTGCAGGCCCCGTACCGAAGTTCAGGCGCACGTGTCCGGCGCCCTCGGGGCCGTAGTCAAGCCCGCGCGAGAGCGCGATCCGTCCCCGTCGCAGGAACGCATCTGCGGGCTCGTCGCCGAGATCGAGCCCCGTGCAGTCAAGCCACGCCAGGTAGGTGGCCTGCGGCGGGCGCCAGGCGATGCCCGGCAGCCGCGCCGGCAGCTCGGACGCAAGCCACGAGCGGTTGGCATCCAGCTGCGCGAGCACCGCGTCGAGCCACTCGTCGCCATGCGCGAACGCGGCCTCGGCCGCGAGCGACCCGAGCAGCCCCGCGTGCTCGTGCTGGGGGCCGATCCGCGCCACGAGATCGCGGGCGCGGCCGTCCGCGGTCACGAGCAGCGCCGACTTCAGCCCGGCGACGTTGAACGCCTTCGACGCCGACGTGAGCGCAACCCCGACCCGGCGCGCGGCGTCGGAGACCTCCAGCCAGGGCGTGAACGTGGCACCGGGCAGCGTCAGCGGCGCGTGGATCTCGTCGGCGAGCACCCACACGCCGCGCTCGGCGCAGCGGTCGGCGATCGCTGCGAGCTCGTCATGGGGGAGGACGTGGCCGGTCGGGTTGTGGGGGCTTGACAGCACGAGCGCGCGAATGCCGGCCGCGAGCGCCTGGTCGAGCGAATCGAGGTCGAGCCGGCCGTCGTCGAGGAGGCGCACATGCCTGAGCCGCACTCCCTGGCACGGGAGTTCCTGCAGGAACGGCGGATACGCGGGCGAGGCAAGCGCAACCAGCTCGCCGTGTCCGGCGCGCGGCACAGCTCGAGCAATCCGACCATCACGTCGGGCACGACCGTCACCTGCTCGGCGTCGACGGTCCAGTCCAGGCGCCGCGCCGCGAATGATGCGAACGACTCGCGCAGCGTCGCCTCGGCCGGAACCGCGTAGCCGAGGTCGTCGCGATCGATCGCGGCGCGCAGCACCTGCGCGATCGGCTCGGCGACGGGGAAGTCCATCTCGGCAACCGTCGCGCACAGCACGTCGGGCGGATGCAGCGACCACTTCTCGCTGCGGCGGCGGTGCAGCTCGTCCAGTGCCGGCACGGTGAGGTCGATCGCCACGGCCCGGACTCTACGGCGGGGCGATTCGTGAGAATGCGAGGCCGTGCGCGTCGCGCTGTTCATCACCTGCCTGAACGACACGCTGTTCCCGCAGGCCGGCCGCGCGGCGGTGGCGGTGCTGGAGCGCCTCGGGCTGCAGGTCGAGTTCCCGCTGGAGCAGACGTGTTGCGGGCAGATGCATTTCAACACCGGGTATGCGAGGGAGGCGATCCCGCTCGTACGGCGGTTCGCCGACGCGTTCGCCGATGCCGAGGTGATCGTGTCGCCGTCGGCCTCGTGCGTGGGCATGGTCCGCGATGCGTACCCGGCGCTGGCGCGACGGTCCGGGGACGCCGGACTCGTGCGCGAGGTGGAGGAGATCGTCGGTCGGGTGTTGGAGTTGTGCGAGTTGCTGATCGACCATGTTGGCGTCGAAGACGTCGGCGCGCGGTTCCCGCACCGGGTCGTCTATCACCCGACGTGCCACAGCCTGCGAGCGCTGGCGCTCGGCGACCGGCCGCTGCGGCTGCTGCGCGCGGTCGGCGGGATCGACCTGGTGACGATGCCCGACGCGGACCGCTGTTGCGGCTTCGGCGGCACGTTCGCGGTCAAGAACGCCGACGTGTCGGTGGCGATGCTGGCCGACAAGCTGCGCGCGGTACTTGACACCGGCGCCGAGGTGGTGACGGCGGCCGACAGCTCGTGTCTGATGCAGATCGGCGGCGGCCTGACGCGCCAGCGGACCGGCGTGAGGACGATGCACCTGGCCGAGATCCTCGCGGCTGACGGAGCCCGTGCATGAGCCCGGAGCAGCCGTTTCCGGTCGCGGCCCGGGCGGCCCTGTCTGACTCGCAGCTGCGCCACAACCTCGCGCATGCGACCGGCTCGATCCGCGCCAAGCGCGCCGCGGCAGTCGCGGAGCTGGACGACTGGGAGCAGCTGCGGGCGGCGGGCGCGGCGCTCAAGGAGCGGGTGCTGCGCCATCTCGGCGAGCATCTGCTCGAGCTCGAGGCGTCGGTCACGCGTGCCGGCGGCGTCGTGCACTGGGCGCGCGACGCCGAGGAGTGCAACCGCACCGTCGCCGAGCTCGCGCTCGACCACGGTGCCGACGAGGTCGTCAAGGTCAAGTCGCTGACGACCGAGGAGATCGAGCTCAACGGCGGCCTTGCGCGGCACGGGATCCGCGCCGTCGAGACCGACCTCGCACAGCTGATCATCCAGCTCTCCGACGACCGCCCGTCGCATGTGCTGGTGCCTGCGATCCACCGCAACCGCACCCAGATCCGCGACTTGTTCCGCGAGCGCCTGGACGAGGCTCCGGCCGATCTGTCCGACGATCCCGAGCAGCTCGTCGCGGTCGCGCGCGCCCACCTGCGCCGGCTGTTTTTGCGGGCCCGCTTCGGCGTCAGCGGCGCGAACTTCGCAGTCGCCGAGACCGGCACCGTGTGCGTGGTCGAATCCGAGGGCAACGGCCGCATGTGCACGACGCTGCCCGACGTGCTCGTGACGGTGATGGGGATCGAGAAGGTGATCCCGGAGTGGCGCGACCTCGAGGTGTTCCTGGCGCTGTTGCCGCGCTCGTCGACGGCCGAGCGGATGAACCCGTACACGTCGCTGTGGACCGGCGTCACCGCCGGCGACGGGCCGCGCGAGTTCCATCTCGTGCTGCTCGACAACGGCCGCTCGACCGTGCTGGCCGACGAGCTCGGGCGTCAGGCGCTGCGCTGCATCCGCTGCTCGGCGTGCCTGAACGTGTGCCCGGTCTACGAGCGCACCGGCGGCCACGCGTACGGGTCGGTGTACCCGGGGCCGATCGGGGCGATCCTCGCGCCGCAGCTGACCGGACTGCGCCAGCACCGCTCGCTGCCGTTCGCGTCGAGCCTGTGCGGCGCCTGCTACGAGGTGTGCCCGGTCAAGATCGACATCCCGTCGGTGCTCGTGCACCTGCGCGATCGCGTCGTGCACGCCGAGCAGCGCCCCGGAGTCCGCGCCGCGCTCGATCCCGAGCGGCTGGCGATGCGCGGCCTGGCGCGGGTGTTCGCCAGCCGCCGCGCCTACGAGGCCGCGCAGCGCGCGGGTCGGCTGGGCCAGGGCCCGTTCGTGTCCGACGGCGCGATTCGGCGAGGGCCGGGACCGGTGGGCGCGTGGACGGGCGCGCGCGACCTGCCCGCGGTCGCGCCGCGGAGCTTTCGGGAGTGGTGGCGGTCAACCCGTGGCTGACGACGCCCGCGAGGAGATCCTCGGCCGGATCCGCTTGGCGCTGTCAGACGTGCCGGCGAGCGAGCGTACGGGCGACGTGGCGGTCACGCGTTCCTACCGCGTCGCCGACGACCGACCGCGGGCGGAGCTCGTCGCGCTGTTCGCCGAGCGCGCCGACGACTACACCGCGGAGGTGCGGCGCACGCCGGCCGAGCGGCTGCCGGCGGCGATCGCGACCGCCGTCGCCGAGCTCGGGGTGACACGCGCTGCCGTTGCGCCGGGGGTCCCGCCCGAGTGGCTGCCCGAGAGCCTGCCGGTCGTGACCGACGACGGCCTTGACGTCGCCGCGCTCGACGAGCTCGATGCCGCGATCACCGGCTGCGCCGCGGCGATCGCCGAGACCGGCACGATCGTGCTCGACGGCGGCCCGCTGTCCGGTCGCCGCGCGCTGACGCTGATCGGCGACCGCCACATCTGCGTGGTCGCGGCCGACCAGATCCACGGGCAGCTGCCGGCGGCGCTGGCGGCGGTCGCCGACGCGGTGGCGCTGCGGCGCGCCCCGATCACGCTCGTGTCGGGCCCGTCCGCCACGTCCGACATCGAGCTCGAACGGGTCGAGGGCGTGCACGGCCCGCGCCGGCTGGTCGTGCTGATCGCCGAATGAACATCGGTGGGCGCCCGGTGGACGGTCACCGGCACTGTGGGTATGGTCCGAAATGAATGGTGGTCGGATCGGTCGGCGACGGGGCCGCCGGGGCCGGCCGGAAACTGATCGGAGGGGAGCACAACGATGACCGACGATCGTGATCGGCGAGACGTCGATGTACTTGATCGGGAGCTGCGCCAGACCGATACGAGCAGCCGCACGCGCCGCTGGCTGCTGGAGCGCGCGGCGGTCGGCGCCGCCGGCGTTGCGGCGGGGAGCGCGCTGGCGCCAGTGGCCGAGGCCTCCGCGCGCGGCGGACGCGGGGAGATCCCCGAGTTCGGCGCGGTCGCGGCGACGACCGAGGCGCTGACCGTGACGCTGCTGACCGAGCTGCTGCGACGCGTGGGCCAGCATCCGGAGGTGCCGAGTGCGGTGAAATCGGTGTTCGAGGGCGCGTACGCGGCCGAGGTCGACCACTTCCGGTTCGTGCGCCGGCACTGGCGGCCGACCACGACCAGGTTCTGGATCCCGGACGGGTTCTTTGGCGGGCCCGGCAACGCGCTCAACCTAACCGACGTCGGCAACGCGCTCGTCGCCGGCGAGACGCTGTTCATCAACCTCTACCTGATCGGCGTGACCGCGTTCGCGCGGGCCGGTCAGCGCAAGCTCGCGCGCTACTCCGCCGAGCTGGCCGGATGCGAGTCCGAGCACCGGGTGCTGGCGCGGACGCTGATCGATGGAAACCCGCCCAACAACGTCGGCTTCGAGGTCTACGCGATCCAGCGCGGGCGCGGGATCGAGCGCGCGCTCGAGGGGGCGGGCGTCGGGTTTGGCGCCAAGGGCTCGGCGCCCGGCGCGTTCTACAGCCTCGCGCATCCGATCATGAAGCCGCCCCTGAAGATCACCGCGAACAAGCCCACCTGATCGTCGCCGCGCGCGGTAGGCTGCGCGCGCGATTGGACAAATTGGTCTGGTACGTCGAGAGGAGCGTGACCGCGGGTGAGCGAGATGCCGTTCGAACATCTGCTGTCCCCGCTTGCGATCGGCGGCCTGTCGCTGCGCAACCGGATCGTCTCGACCTCGCATCAGACGACGCTGGTCGCAGACCATCTGCCGACCGACGAGTTCGTCGCCTACCAGGCGGCGCGCGCCGCGGGCGAGACCGGGCTGATCATCATGGAGGCGGTCGCGGTCGCCCCCTCGGGTCTGTTGACCGCGCACACGCTCGGTGGCTACCTGGAGCCGATCGTCGACGGCTACCGGCGCGTGGCCGCGGCCGTGCACGAGCACGGTTGTCGGCTGTTCGTGCAGCTGTTTCACGGCGGGCGTGAGCAGATCGCGTCGCCGCCGCGGGCACCGGCGGTGTCCTCCTCGGCGCTGCCGAGCGCCCGCTATCACATCGAGCCGCGGGCGCTGCGGACCGACGAGATCGTCTCGCTCGTGCAGTCCTACGGGCGGTGCGCGTCGCTCGCGGCAGCCGCCGGACTGGACGGGATCGAGGTCACCGCAGCGCACGGCTACCTCGGTGAGCAGTTCTTCCGCCCCGAGTACAACCTGCGCTCGGACCGCTACGGCGAGCCGGCGCGGTTCGTGACCGAGGTGCTGGAGGCCGTCCACGCCGCCGCGCCTGACCTGGCGCTCGGCGTGCGGCTGAGCGCCGACTCGGAGGCCGCGCGCGCGGTCGCGCCGTCGCTGGCCGGGCTGGTCGACTACGTGCACCTGGCGATCGGCAACTCGGCGACGTTCGACGGCTGCACGGGGATCGCGCCGCCGCCGCCGACGCCGCAGGACACGATCGCCGCGCTGACCGAGCCGTTCAAGCTCGGGCCGCCGCTGATCGCGACCACGCGCGTCGTCGACCCCGCGCATGCCGACGCGCTCGTGGCCGACGGGGTCGCCGACGCGTTCGGCATGACCCGGGCGCTGATCACCGATCCCGAAATGCCGCGCAAGGCGCGGACCGGCGACGCCGAGCGGATCCTGCGCTGCATCGGCTGCAACGCGTGCATCGCCCACTACCACGCCGAGACCCCGATCCGCTGCTCGATGAACCCGCGCACCGGGCGCGAGCTGACGCTCGGACGGCCGGCGTGCGATGACGGTGTTGGGCGTCGGCGCGTGGTCGTCGTCGGTGGCGGACCTGCCGGGCTGGCGGCCGCCGCGGACGCCGGCGCAGCCGGGCACGAGACCGTGTTGCTCGAGCGGCGCGACGCGATCGGCGGCCAGGTCGTGGTCGCGGGCGCGGCGCCGGCGCACGCCGAGCAGCTGGCGGCGCTGCGGGGGAATTATTCGTCGCTGCTGCGCGACGGCGGCGTGTCGGTGCGGCTCGGGGTCGAGGCGACCGCCGATGCGGTCGCGGCACTCGAGCCCGATCTGGTCGTGGTCGCGACCGGCGCCGCGCCGGCGCCCGCACGCCAGTCGCTGGAGGGCGTCGAGGTGGCGCAGGCGTGGGACGTGCTCGCCGGCCGCGCGCGGCCGGCGGGGCGCGTGGTCGTCTCTGACTGGGGCGGCGACCCGGTCGGGCTGGACTGCGCTGAGGTACTCGCCGCGGCGGGGTGCGAGGTGACGCTCGCGGTCGGAGCCGTGATGCCGGGGGAGAACGTGCACCAGTACGCGCGCAACCAGTACCTGGGGCGGCTGGCACGGGCCGGGGTGACGATTGCCGATCGCCATGGGCTGCTGTCGGCTGCGGACGGCTTCGTGTCGTTTGCCAACGTGTTCGCTCCCGAGCTCGTGACGGCGCTGCCCGCCGATTGGCTCGTGCTGTCGCACGGGCGCGTGCCCGTCGACGAGCTGCACGAGCCGCTGGCCGCGCTCGATGTGCCGGTCGTGTGCGCCGGCGACTGCCGCTCTCCGCGCGGGCTGGAGGAGGCGATCCTCGAGGGGACGATGGCGGCACGCGCCGTGTCGGATCACAGAGCGGAGGTTCGCTGACGCAGGGGTCGCGCCGCTGCCCGCGAGTGGGAAGCGAGTCCGGTATCGACGTACAAATATCCCAGATCCATGCACGTCCGGCCCCGGGCGCCAGGCTTCGAGGCTTATCCGGAGGTCATGCCCGACCCGGTGACGCCCAGGTCGTAATGCTGGATGTCCTGCTCCAACGACGCCAGTGTCTGGTACTCGCCGATGTGCACGCCCGCGACCTTGCCCGACGCGCTCAGGAAGATCGTCGTGGGCATGTAGCCGACGTTGGCCAGCGGCGACAACGCGGTCGCCGACGTCGGGTAGCTCGGGTAGCTGATCGGGTGCGAGCGCAGGAACGAGCGGGCGTTGCCCGCGTCGTCGTTGACGTCGGCGCCGACGAACGCGACCTTGTGGCCGTAGGCGGCGGCCGCCGTCGCCAGCAGCGGGAACTCCTGCTGGCAGGCCGTGCACCACGACGCCCACGCGTTGAGCACGACCGGATACCCGTGCAGCGAATTCAGCCGCTTGCTCAGCGCGGCCGAGTCGCCGATCAGCTTTCCGGCCTGCGCATGGAGCGCCGCGAGCGCCTTCGGTGAGCCGCGCAGCTCGTTGCGCGCGGTCGCCGCGCTCGGCGAGACGGGCGCCGGCTGCGCGGACTTCGGCAGCGGACGGTTCATCATGCTCAGCACGTCCTCGGCGACCTCCTGGGCGGTCCAGGGAAGCTGCGGGTGCCGGAGGTTGTGGAGGCCGTTTGAGTCCAGCAGCGAGCGCAGCGACCGCGGCAGTCGTCCGTTCAGCGTGGGCATGCCGACGTCGACGAGCCGCTCCTGACCGGCGGGATCGATCACGAAGAACCCGTCGGTGTGGTCGATGTCGAACGTCTCAGGCCGGTGGGTCCACCAGTCGATCGTCGCCGGTTTGCCCTCCGGCACCCGCTGGTATCGGACGCCGAAGAACCGCCACAGCCTGTGGATCGCCGCCGGCGAGCCGGTCAGCATCGTGAAGTCGGCGCCATAGCGCCGCTTGTACGCGCGCAGCCGCGCGGGGGTGTCACGCCACGGGTCGACCGTCGCCGAGGCGACCGTGACATGTTGGGCAACTCCGTCCTTCTTGAGATCGGCGACGAGCTCTGACAGCACGCCGGTCGTCATCGGGCACACCTCGCGACACAGCGTCATCGACGGCGCCAGCACGATCCACTTGCCGTGCGGGCGCGCGAGCGAGAACGGCTTGCCCCGTGAGTCGACCACGTCGAAGCTCGGCAGCGGCTTGGGGCGCGGCAGCTCGGTGCCGATCGCGATCGGCGCCGGGACCGATGCCGTCGTCGCCGACCGGTTGTTGCCGTGACCGGACACGATCTCGAGTACGACGAGCGTCACGGCCACGATGCCGGCCGCCGACAGCGCCATCCCCCGAACTGCGCGCAGCACGAACGTCGAGTCTATGCCAGGCGGCCATGGGCGGGGTGATTTGGGCGGCTTTCGCGCCTCGCGCGCGTTGCCGCGCCCGGTCCCGTCGCCTTCGCCGGTGCCCGCGCGCCCACACGACGGTTGGGGCTTGTCACGCGCGGCGCATAACGATCCCCCGCACCGCCACCCGGCCGGCTCGGTCGCCAGCCGGGGCTACAACGGCGGTCAGTCGATCTCGGCGGGCACGGGCCAGCCTGCCCGTGCGGACCGACGGCGCGGCGCCCGGCGCGCAGGGTTCGCCGGCCGGCGCTCGAGCCGGAACGGAAGCAGGCACACGAGCGTGAGCCCACCGATGACCACGATTGCCGGAATCAGGTTGAGGAGAATCACATCGATCATGGACCCGACTCTTGCCGGCGCGCGTAAGAACGCCGCCATAGGTGGGCAAGGGTTCGGTAAAGGCGTCGGCGCCATGCCGAGGGTTGCGCAGGATTGCCCGTCCCGGATACGGTTTAGGAAGGGTGCGCATCCTGGTCGTCGAGGACGAGCCCCGGATCAGCGATTTTCTCGCACTGGGGCTGGAGGCCGAGGGGTATCGAGTCGACACGGCTCTTGACGGGCCGGCGGGGCTCGAGCGCGCGCTCGCCGGTGACCATGCGCTCGTGATCCTCGACCTGCTGCTGCCGGGGATGAACGGGCTGGCCGTGCTGCGCGAGCTGCAGCGCCAGCGGCCCGGCCTCCCGGTGCTGATCCTGTCCGCGCGCGCCGATTTGCCGATCAAGCTGCGGGGGTTCGAGCTCGGCGCCGCCGACTACGTAGGCAAGCCGTTCTCGATCGACGAGCTGATTGCGCGCGTGCGCGTGCAGCTGCGTCGCACGGCGGCCGGGGACAGGGCCGTGTGCTTGCGCTGCGGAGAGCTCGAGCTCGATGTGGTCCACCGCCGCGCGTCGGTTGGACCGGCCTCGGCGGAGCTGACCGATCGGGAGTTCCGGCTGCTTCACGAGCTGGCCCGGCAATCCGGCGAGGTCGTCAGCCGCGAACAGCTGCTCGCCGATGTCTGGGGCTACGACGGCGACGCGAGCTCGAACGTCGTCGACGTGTGCGTGCGGCGGCTGCGCAAGAAGCTCGGTGCCCAGATCCCGATCGAGACCGTTCGCAATGTCGGCTACCGGCTGGCCGGCTAAGCGCTCGGTCGAGCTCGGCTGGGCTGCGTTCGCGGCCCTCAACCTCGGGCTGATGATCGCCTACCCGAGTTGGGAGACGATCCCGTTTCACCTGATCTGGATCAGCCTCACGCTCGTCTACGGCTTCCGCGTCTGGCGGCTGCCGCAGACGGTCACGGTGCTCGCCGCGGTGGCGGTGTGCACGGGCGCGTCGATCCTCGCCGACGCGTTCGACGGCATCCAGCTGTGGGGGGAGCTGTTCGAGGTGCCGCTCATGTCGGCGATGTTCCTGGCGATGGTCTGGCACGCGCAGCGGCGTCAGGCGGCGATGGTGCTCGTCCAGCAGCAGGCCGAGGAGCGGCGCGAGCTGCTCGAGCGTCAGGAGCGCTTCCTCGACGACGCATCGCACGAGCTGCTCACGCCGGTGACGATCGCGCGCGGCCATCTCGAGGTGCTGTGCCGCCAGGAGGGCGGCACGCGCCCCGAGGTCGATGTGGCGCTCGACGAGCTGCACCGAATCGACCGGATCGTGCGCCGGCTGCTGCTGCTCGCCAAGGCTGGCACGCCGGACTTCGTCGTCGGCGAGCGGGTCGACGTCGAGAGCTTCGTCGAGGACGTGTTCATGCGATGGTCAGAGATCCAGCCGCGAGCCTGGCGGCTGGGCGAGTTGCCGTCCGGCACCGTCGTCGCGGATCCCGAGGCGCTCCGGATCGCGCTGGACGCACTGCTCGAGAACGCGGTCAAGTACTCCGAGCCGGGCGCTGCGATCGAGCTGCGCGGATGCGCCCGCGGGGAGAGCGTCGCGATCGAGGTCGCGGACCGGGGCATCGGGATCGCGCCGGACGCCACGGCGCGTATCTTCGAGCGGTTCGCTCGCGCCGACGCCTCCCGTTCGCGTGACGTCGGTGGGATCGGACTGGGCCTCGCGATCGTCGACGCAATCGCCAAGGCTCACGGCGGCCGCTGCACGGTGTCCTCGTCGCCGGACGGATCGACGTTCTCGCTGGTGCTGCCGCGGTTTGAGGCCGCGCCCGATGCGTCCGCGCCGCCGGCCGACCTCGCGGCCGCCTCGGATGACTCGCTCTGATCGTGGCGGTCCGACAACGGCAGCACGACGCGAAACTCCGAGCCACGGCCTAGCTCGCTGTACAGCTCGATCCGACCACCGAGTGCCTGCGCCGCGCGCTGTGCGATCGGCAGCCCGAGCCCGGTCCCGCCTCGATCCTCGGCGGCGTTCGGGTCGCGACTGCGGGCAGGATCGACGCGGTACAGGCGATCGAAGATCCGATCGCGGTCCTCCGCTGCGATGCCGACGCCGGTGTCGGAGACGGCGAGCACCAGCTGGTGCCGGGACCGTCGCCGGTGCAGCACGACGCGTCCCCCGGCCGGGGTGTAGCGGATCGCGTTGGCCACGAGGTTCGAGAGGATCGTGTCCAGCAGGCGCTCGTCGGAGACGACCATTCCGTGCCCGACCCGGACGTCGAGCGCGACGTCGGCCGCCCGGGCCTCGGGCCGCGCACGCGCGGCCACGCGCCCGCACAGCTCAGCGATGTCGAACCGGCGCCGGCGGACGGTGTCGGCAAGATCGAGGCGGGTGAGCTCGCGCAGGTCGTCAAGCAGCGACCGCAGACGGGCGGTCTCGTGGCCGATCAACTCGGCGGCCTCCGCGCGCTCGGCGTCGGTGCGCAGCGTGCCGTCGGCCAGCGCCAGTCCGAAGCCCGAGATCGTGTTCGTCGGCGCCGCGATCTCGTGCGCGACGTCGGCGAGGAAGCGGCGCTGATCGCGGTCGGCGCTCTGCAGGCGGTCGGCCATGCCGTCAAACGCGCGGCCGAGTCGAGCTAGTTCCGCCAAACCGGTCGTTCCCACGCGCGCGCTGAGATCGCCTGCCGCCACCCGGTCGGCAGCCGAGATCGCGCGGCGGACCGGCTCGCGCACCGCCCGCGTCAGCAGCGTCGCGACGATGATCGCCGCCAGGATCACAACCCCGGCGACGGCGGCGCCGACGATCGTCGCGGTCACCGAGTGGCCGTCCTTGGGTCTCGTGTAGTCGTACACGGTGACCGAGCCACCGGGAAACCGGGCGGTGCTCGACAGCTCCAACCGCCGGCCGCGTGGCGTCGGCCCGGCGTACAGCACGCGGTTGCCGCGTCTGACGACCAGCCGATCGTCGGTCAGCAGCGACTGGGTCGCCGCGAAATGCGAGGCGTCGATGTCGTCCGGGTCCGACCGTCGGTCTGCGATCACCCGCTGCGCGACCGTGGTGGCGACCCGGTGCGCCTTGGCCAGGTCGGATGCGTGCTCGTCGTGTCGCTGCACGGCGCCGACGACCACATAGGCGACGGCGAGCGCCAGCAGCGCGGTGCCGATCATCGACGCCAGCAACCGCGAACGCAGCGTCGTCAGGCCGAGCATCACCCCTCCAGCCGGTAGCCGACCCCGCGCACGGTCGTGATCGTCAGCGCCTCGCCGAGCTTGCGCCGCAACGCGGCGACGTGCACGTCGACGGTCTTCGCGACGAGGTGGGGCGTTTCCCAGACGAGCTCCAGCAACTGCTCGCGGGTGTGGAGCCGACCCGGATCGCGCATCAGCGCGGCGAGCAGATCGAACTCGCGGCGAGTCAACTCCACCTCGACGTCGTCGATCGCGACCCGCCGGGAAGTGCGGTCGAGCGTCACCGCACCGGTGCGCAGCAGCGCCTCCTCGGCATCGAAGCCGCGTGCCCGGCGCAGTTGCGCGCGCACGCGCGCGACGACCTCGGGAGCCGAGAACGGCTTGACGACGTAGTCGTCGGCGCCGACTTCGAGACCGGCGACTCGGCTCGTCTCCTCTCCGCGGGCGGTCACGAGGATGATCGGGACTGTCGACTCGCGGCGCACCCGGCGGACGAGCTCGAGGCCATCGATCTCGGGCAGCATCACGTCCACGAGCGCCACATCGATCCCCCCCTTGCGGAGCAGCGACAGGGCGTCGAGGCCGTTGTCGGCCTCCACCACGGTGAACTCCTCGCGCCCGAGATAGGCGCGCAGCAGGCTGCGCACCCCGCGTTCGTCGTCGACGACCAGGATCCGTGCGTCGGCGCTCATGCGAAATGTCGCTGCGCGCTCACCCTGATCGACCGAGGAGGCGCCTGACCCCGGCGAGTACCTGGCTCGGCGTCCAGGCGCCGAGCGGGTGGGCGAGGTTGCGCCGACCGTCGGCTGAAAGCAGCGACCGCAACTGCTGAGACAAATGCCCGCGCATGCCGGCCGGTCCGGGGAAGTAGGTGCGCTCGCGGCCGCGCGCGTCGATCAGGAACACGCCGTCGGCATGT
Organism: Solirubrobacteraceae bacterium; assembly: GCA_036273655.1. GTDB lineage: Bacteria > Actinomycetota > Thermoleophilia > Solirubrobacterales > Solirubrobacteraceae > Palsa-465. The sequence continues at coordinate 39,491 of DASUHF010000113.1, forward strand.
TCGACGTCGAACGACTCGGGCCGGTGCGTCCACCAGTCGATGTCGGGCGGGTTGCCCTGCTTGACGCGCTTGAAGCCGATCCCGAAGAACGTCCAGAACCGCCTTACCTCTTCAGCCGTCCCGGTGAGCAGCGCAAAGCGCGCGCCGGTCAGGCGGGCATACGCGCGGAGCCGCGCGGGCGAGTCGCGCCACGGATCGACCGTCACCTCGACGACCGCGGTGCGATCGCTGAGGCCATCGGCGGCGAGCGTGCGCTGAACCATCTCGAGTGCGCCGGTCGTCATCGGACATACCTCGTGGCAGAGCGTCATCGAGGGGGCGAGCACGACCACGCGGCCGCGCAGCGCGGTCAGCGACGTCGCTCGCCCGCGGGAGTCGATCAGCCGCATCGCAGGAACCGGGCGGTCAAACGGCCATCCGGTCACGTTGCGCGCGGGCGCGGGCGCGGGTGGCGCCGCACGTACCGCGTGGCCGGCACCGGACGCGCGCAGCGCCGACGCGAGTGCGACCCCGCCACCGATCGCCGCCGCCAACACGCAGACGGCGCACGCGAGCAGCATCCTGCGGGACATGCGGACACGCTAGCCGGACCGAACGGACGTCACGCCACGCAGATGACGGCGCCGTCATTTCCAGGCGTGTCATCTGACAGCGGTGTCATCTTCACGCCTCCTGGCTTGACAGCACGCGCGACGATCCGTTAGTCAGCGCTCGTGGGCGGAGGAACCGGATGAGTCACCGCAAGGTCGGGGCGCTGCTTGCCACCGGATTGATCGTCGTCGGGGGCGTGCTGTTCGGGCTGTACATCTCGCTGTTCTTGCAGTCCGAGCCGACACCGAACGTGATCGCTCCGGCCAGCGCCCGGGAAGCGAATCTCAAGCTACAGACCGTCGCGCAGATCGGTCACGGGCCGACGCCGGACTGGGTGTCGTACTACTCGATGCACGACGGCCATTGGATGCACTCGACGATCCTGCACGTCCCGGCGCACGCGCTGATCCATGTGACCGTGTACGAGTATGACGGCCAGAGCGGCCTGCGCAACCCGCTGTGGGGCCAGCCGCGGGGGATCGTCGGCGGTGTGATGGACGTCAACGGCAAGCCGCTGCGCGTGCTCAACCCGGCGCTCACCGCACACACCTTCTCGATTCCCAGCCTCGGCGTCAGCGTTCCGCTGGAGGGGGTCGGCGACAACGCCCCGCACCAGTGCGCGGTCGCACCGTGCTCGCTCGCAACGGCGCACAACACGATTACGTTCAGCTTCCGCACGGGCAAGCCGGGCGAGTACCAGTGGCAGTGCTTCGTACCCTGCGCGGCCGGCACGATATACGGCTTCGGCGGCCCGATGCAGACGATCGGATACATGGACGGGGAGCTCGACGTCGCGTGAAGGGGTTCCTGGACAAGATGCGTCCAGCGCCCGAGATGCGCCGGATACTGATCATCTGGTTCGTCCTCAGCGTGATCGCGACGCCGCTGGTCGCGATCTTCGTCGGGCCGCTGTTGCCGCCCGGCGCCGCCTCTGACGCCGCACACGGCCAGCAGCAGGACAACACGGTGATGACGGCGCTGGTGACGCCGATCGTGATCGCGCTGCTCGTGTACTTCGTCTACTCCTTCATCTCGTGGCGAGTGCCACGCGAGGCCGACGTCGGCGACGGGCCGCCGCTGCGCGGATCTCCCTCGATCATGGGAACCTGGGTTGCGGTCACCGTGATGATCGTGATCTTCCTGGCCACGTGGGGCAGCTACGAGCTGTTCCCAGGCGAGACCGGCGCGGGAGGCGGCCAGGGGCCCGATCCGCTTGCTGTCGCGACGCCGGCGGCGGCGAAGACGGCGTTGCGCGTTCAGGTCATCGGCCAGCAGTGGCAGTGGACGTTCCGTTACCCGAGCTTCGGCGGTGTGGAGACCACGCAGCTGGTGCTGCCCGTCAACCGTCAGGTGCGGTTCGAGGTCACCTCGATTGATGTCGTGCACTCGTTCTGGGCGATCCAGCTCGGCGTCAAGGCCGACGCGGTGCCCGACGAGGCCAACGTCGCGTTCGTCAAGCCGGTCAAGCTCGGTACGTTCGACATCCGCTGCGCCGAGCTGTGCGGCCTGTGGCACGGCCACATGGCCACCCACGGACAGGTCGTGTCGATGCCGGCGTTCCAACGATGGATCGCCGGTCAGCGCCGCAGGTGGGCGCCGATCCAGAAGTACCTGCCGCCGATGAAGCGTACGTACATGCCGCAGCCGGACTACCGCGCAGGATGAGATGCCCGGCCTGCGATTCCGATCCCGTCCAGGAGCGTGTCATAAGTGAGCACCGTCCCTGAGGCCGCCCTACCAGCCACCACCGGGCCGCTGTGGCGCCGGATCGGCCCGTTCAACCCGCTGACTGCGGTGATCCTGGGGATCGTCGGCTACGTGATCGGCGCCGACATCGTCGGCCACACGCTCGCCTCGGGCGTCGACGCGCAGACCGCGACCGACCAGAACGACATCTCCTTCATCCTCGGTCTGCTGTTCGGCGTCTGCGGCTTCCTGATCGGCCTGGGCTTCGCCAACTACCCGGTCTCCCGCATCCTCGGCCGCGAGGCGAGCCTGCGCGAGAAGGAGCAGGAGGGGCTGTGGCGGTACTTCACGCTGTGCACCGATCACAAGGTGGTCGGCATCCAGTACCTGTGGGGCGTGCTGCTGTTCTTCCTGATCGCGGGCTTCAACGCGATGCTGATCCGCACCCAGCTGCTTCGCCCCTCGGAGCACTTCGTCTCCGCCGACCGTTACATCTCCCTCGTCGGGCTGCACGGGACGATGATGATGATGATGAGCTCGGCGATCGTGATCGGCCCGTTCGGCAACTACTTCGTGCCGATCATGATCGGCGCCCGCCGGATGGCGTTCCCACGAATCGAGGCGCTGAGCTTCTGGCTCGTGCCATGCGCCGAGGTCGTGCTGCTGGCCGCGGTCGGAGCGCGCGGCTTCCCCTCGGGCTGGACCGGCTACGCCAGCCTTTCCGATCAGGCCAAGCTCGGGATGGACTGCTACCTGATCTCGTTCGGGCTGATCGCGATCTCGCTGATGCTCGTCGGGCTGAACATGCTCGCCACGACGCTGACGATGCGCGCGCCGGGCATGACGTGGGGACGGCTGCCAATCTTCGTGTGGGGCGTGATCGCGACCGCGATCCTGCAGCTGCTGGCCGCGCCGGTGCTGCTGCTGTCGATGGCGCTCGTGCTGATGGACCGCGCGGTCGGCACCTCGTTCTTCCTGGCGGGCCTGGGCGGAAGCCCGTTCTTGTACGAGAACCTGTTCTGGGTGTTCGGCCACCCCGAGGTCTACATCCTCGCCCTCCCCGGGTTCGCGCTGGCGCTGGAGCTCGTGTCGGTGTTCGCGCGCAAGCCCATCTGGGGTTACAAGCTGGCGGTCGCCGGCCTCCTCGGAGTCACCTTCCTCAGCTTCTTCGTATGGCAGCACCACCTGTTCGTGTCGGGAATCAACCCTGCGCTGCGCCCGTTCTACATGCTGACCACGGAGCTGATCTCGATCCCGACCGCGTTCGTGTTCCTCAACGCGATGGGCACCCTGTGGAAGGCGAAGATCCACTTCACCGTGCCGATGCTGTTCGCGCTCGCCCTGTTCTTCAACTTCTTCATCGGCGGCGCCTCGGGGGTCTTCCTGTCCGACACGCCGTCGGACGTCAGTACCCACGGCAGCTTCTTCGTGATGGCGCACTTCCACTACACGATCATGGGCGGGCTCGTGTTCGCCGCGTTCGGCGGCATCTACTACTGGTTCCCGAAGATGTTCGGCGTGTACCTCAACGAGGCGATCGGCAAGGTGCAGTTCTGGCTGTTCTTCGTGTTCTTCAACCTGACGTTCTTCCCGCTGTTCATCGCGGGCATGGAGGGCATGCCCAGGCGCGTGTCGGCGTACGCCCCGCATCTGCAGGTGATCAACGACTTCGTGTCGTCGGCCGCGTACGTGCTCGGGTTCTCGTTTTTGGTGTTCGTGTTCAACGTGATCTATTCGTGCTTCTTCAATCGCCAGGTGCCCGCGACCGACAACCCGTGGCGCTCGCGCGGGCTCGAGTGGCAGCTGCCGACCCCGATCCCGGTCGAGAACTTCGCACGTCCGCCGGTGATCCAAGGCGACCCGTACGGTTACGGGAACCCCGAGGCCGTGCCCGTCGCCAACCTCAACCCGACACCGGCCGAGGTCACGGCGGCAGGAGGCTGACATGGATGAACTCGAGTCCCCGCAGGGCGGCTACTACGTCGAGCCCCCGGAGCTGCTCGCGCGCAACCTCAACGTCGGCGCGCGGCTGTTCATCGCCGCGCAGATCTTCTTCTATGGGGGGTTCCTGTTCGCGTTCTTCTACCTGCGCGAGCTCAACACCGGTGGGATGTGGCACCCGGACAGGGTCGATGCTCCGGTCGGCTGGGGCGCCGCGATCTCGGCGTGCGTGGTGGCAAGCGCGCTCGTCAGCGGCGCCGCGATCGCCGCGATGCGCCGGCGCGACGATGCCGCCTGGCGTCCGGGCGCGGCAGTGGCGCTGGCGCTCGGGGCGGCCGCGCTCGCGCTGCAGTGCATCGAATGGGCGACGCTGGGGTTCGGCGCCGGCGACGGCGGCTTCGCCAGCGTGTTCGTTGCCTGGACGGGCTTTTACATGGCGTTCGGCCTGCTCGGCGGCCTGTACTGGCTGGAGACGACGCTGGCCACGTCGATCCGGCACCGCGGCGAGGCGCCCGGCCTGGTGGTCGCCGCCGCCGAAGCCCCCGCCGGCGCGCGCGGAACCAAGGCGCTGACCGCGCCGAGCGCGGAGGCGGCGACGATCAACCTGTACTTCCTCGCGGTCGTGTCGGTGGTGATGTTCATCCTGCTCTACGTCGTCGGCTGACTCGGCCGCCGGGCCGGACATGCTCGCCGCTTCGCCCGAGCTCTGGGGTCTGCCGTCGGCGGCGATCGTGGTGTCGTCGAATCCGATCGACAACCTCCCGCTGGCCGCCGTGCTCATTGCGGCACTGCTGTACTGGCGGGGCGGGCGCGTGCAGCGACGGCTGCTCGGCGCCGCGCGCATGCGCTCGATGCGGCATCGGGACTGGGCGTTCGCCGGCGCCCTGGCGCTGGTCGTGGTGGCGCTCGGGCAGCCGCTCGACGATCTCGCCGCACAGCTCTTCTGGGCGCACATGCTCGAGCACGTGCTGCTGCTCGTCGGCGTCGCGCCGCTGCTGGTGCTGGCCGCCCCGTGGATGCGGCTGTGGCGTGGGCTGCCGCTTGCGCTGCGCCGCCCGCTGGCCCGCGGCGTGCTGCACGCTCGTGTGGCCGCGCCGCTGCGCGCGGTGGGCTGCGCGCTGGCCGTCCCGCTCGTCGCCTGGATCGCGATGAACGGCGACCTGATCGCATGGCACATCCCCGCGCTGTACGACCTCACCCTGCGCAACGAGGCCGTCCACGACCTCGAGCATCTCACGTTCGTCGTGTTCTCCGTGGTCGCCTGGGCGCAGGTCATCGAGTCGCCGCCGCTGCGCGTCCGCCTGACGGTGCCGTGGCGGATCGCGTTTGCGCTGGGCAGCATGGTCGTCGGCTGGGCGCTCGCGGTCGCGCTGGCGTACGCGTCTGCGCCGTGGTATTCGGGCTATGCCGACCTGGCGCACCGGCCCGGTGGGCTGTCGGCGCTGACCGACCAGCGCCTCGGAGCGGGGATCATGTGGGTTCCCGCGTCGCTTCCGTGGACGGTCCTGATCTTCGTCCTCGTCTATCGGTGGATCGCCGACTCCGATCGCCCGCCGTCTTCACATGCTGTTCAACGCTCAGGAGGTTGAATGCTCGCATCGCTCCCCGTTGTCATCCTCATCTTCGCCACCTGGACGATCGCCTCGGAGCTGACGCTGATCATCCCGCTCGGGATCCTGATCGTGACGCTCGCCTGGTGGGCGTGGATGAACTACCGGCGCGGTCGCGGACCGAGCTGACCGGCGCCGGCGGCGGTGAGCCGACCGCGGGCGCACGTACCGGGCCGCTCGCCGCCATTCGCTGCGGTGCGCTTGATGCCGGCAAGTGGGAGATGAGTCCGGCCTAGACGTACATATCTCCCAGATCCACAGGCATGCGCGCTTCGCCGCCAGCGGTCGGCTCGCGGATAGCCTGATCGGCATGGCCTCCACGCAGCCGACCGCCACGCTCTGGGACGACGCCGTCGCCGACCGTGTCGTCGCCCACGTTCGCGCCGCGGCCGATGGCACGACACCAACCGGTCCGATCGTGTGCGCGTCGGGGATCTCGCCGTCGGGCCCGATCCATCTCGGCAACCTGCGCGAGGTGTTCACCACGCACCTCGTCGCCGAGGCGCTGCGCCGTCACGGCCACGAGGTCGTGCACCTGCACTCGTGGGACGACTACGACCGCTTCCGCAAGGTGCCGGCCGGCGTCGATCCGTCGTTCGAGCGCTACGTGGGGATGCCGCTGGCGTCGATTCCCGACCCACATGGCGCGCTGCCGTCGTACGCGGACCGCTACATGGACCAGTTCCGCGCAGAGCTTCAGGAGCTCGGGATCCGGATGACCGAGCGCCGCCAGTCGCAGCTGTACCCGGCCGGCACCTACAACGCCTCGATCCGCCGCGCGATGGACGAGCGCGAGCGCGTGTTCGACATCCTCGCCTCCCAGCAGACCGCCGGTCGCCACGCGGGGTCGGTGCAGGAGCGCCGCCGCGCGTACTACCCGTTCAAGCCGTACTGCACCGAGTGCCATCGTGACGACACGCGCGTGGTCGGGTGGGACGGGACCGTCGCGAGCTGGCAGTGCCGCCACGGCCATGCCGGCGAGATGTCGCTGGCCGACGGCGCGACGATCAGCGGCAAGCTCGTGTGGAAGGTCGACTGGCCGATGCGCTGGGCCTACGAGGGCGTCGCGTTCGAGCCCGCCGGCGAGGACCATCACGCGCCGACCGGGAGCTTCACGGTCGGCCGTCCGCTCGTCGCCGAGCTGTACGGCGCCCGCGCGCCCGAGTCGATCGTGTACTCGTTCGTGACGCTCGCCGGCGCCGGCGGCAAGATCTCGGGCTCGGCCGGCACCGCCGCGGTCGCGTCGACCGCGTTCCGGGTGATCGAGCCCGCGATCGTGCGATGGCTGTACGTGCGGCGGCTGCCGGGACAGTCGTTCGCGATCGATTTGTCGCCGCGGGCCGTACAGCGCCTCTACGACGAGTGGGATCGGCTCGCGGCCGGCGTCCGCGGCGAGGACGCCGATCCCGCCGACGTCGCGATCTACCACCAGAGCACGGAGTCCTCCGCCGGCCCGGTTCTGCGCACGCAGCGGCCGGTGTCGTTCCGCCTGCTGGCGTCGGTCGCCGACATCACCCAGGGCGATCCGGCGCAGATGGCTCGGATCATCTCCTCGCACCTGGACGGAGCGCCGGACGGCTCCGACCCGGCGGCGTTGCTCTCCGAGCTTCAGCCCCGGCTTGACTGCGCCATCCACTATGCGACCGAGCTCGTCCCCGAGGCCGAGCGCACCCGCGTCCGCGACGCGTTCTCGCGCGAGGCGTTCGACGCGCTCGACGAACAGGCCCGCCGCGGGGTGACGATGCTGGCCGACGAGCTCGACGACCACTGGTCGCTGGAAGGGTTGACGGCGCTGATCTACGCCGTCCCCAAGCGGCTGCTCGGGCTGCCCGCCGACGCCGATCCCGACGCCGACGTCAAGGCGGCGCAGCGCGCGTTCTTCAAGGCCGTGTACCGGTTGATCTGCGACGCCGAGACCGGGCCACGGCTGCCGACGCTGCTGCTCTCGATCGGGCGCGACCGGGCCCGCCGGCTGCTCGTCGGCGACTGACGCTCCCAACGAGCGCGGGCGATCGTCACCGGTACCGAACGATGGCGAGAACCGGGTGACTATGCACCGGCGATCGCCATCGTTCGACTCATCGCTAACTCCACCCAGGTCGGGTAGTGGGAGAAACGATGAACGGCAGCGTCGCCCACAAGCTGATCGACGCGCACCTGCTCGACGGGCAGATGACGCCCGGTCACGAGATCGCGCTGCGGATCGATCAGACGTTGACCCAGGACGCGACCGGGACGATGGTGATGCTCGAGTTCGAGGCGCTCGGCGTGCGCGAAGTCAAGCCCGAGTTGTGCGCCCAGTACGTCGACCACAACCTGCTGCAGGCCGATTTCCGCAACGCCGACGATCACCTGTTTTTGCGCTCGGCAGCACGCAAGTGGGGGCTGTGGTTCTCAAAGCCCGGCAACGGCGTCTCGCATCCGGTGCACATGCAGCGGTTCGGCGCGCCGGGCAAGACTCTGCTGGGGTCGGACTCGCACACGTGCGCGGCCGGTTCGCTGGGGATGCTCGCGATCGGCACCGGCGGCCTCGACGTGGCGATGGCGATGGCCGGCGAGCCCTACTACGTGAAGATGCCCGAGATCTGGGGCGTGCGGCTCGAGGGCGAGCTGCCCGATTGGGTCAGCGCCAAGGACGTGATCCTCGAGATGCTGCGCCGCCACGACGTCGACGGCGGCTACGGGCGGATCATCGAGTACCACGGCCCGGGGCTTGCGTCCCTGAGCGCGATGGACCGGCACGTGATCGCGAACATGGGCGCCGAGCTGGGGGCGACGACCAGCGTGTTCCCGTCCGACGATGAGACCCGCCGGTTCCTCGCCTCCCAAGGCCGCGAGGACGACTGGGTGGAGCTGCATGCCGACGATGGCACCGAGTACGACGTCAGCGACGAGATCAACATGTCATCGCTGCAGCCGTTGGTGGCGCTCCCCTCGAGCCCCGGGAACGTCAAGCCCGTCAGCGACGTGGCCGGCACCAAGATCGCGCAGGTCCTGATCGGGTCCTCGGCCAACCCGGGGCTGCGCGACTTCGAGATGGCGGCCGCGATCGTGGCCGAGCGCCAGACCGACGGCGGCGTCTCGTTCGACGTCAACCCGACGTCGCGCCAGTCGCTCGAGGAGCTCGCCCACAGCGGCGCGGTCGCGAAGCTGGTGGCGGCCGGCGCGCGTCTGAACCAGGCGGGGTGCCTTGGCTGCATCGGTGTCGGCCAGGCACCCCCGAGCGGCGGCGCGTCGCTGCGGACGGTGCCCCGCAACTTCCCGGGCCGCTCCGGAACGCGCGACGACCAGGTCTATCTGTGCTCGCCCGAGACCGCGGCCGCCTCGGCGCTGCACGGCGAGATCACCGATCCGCGGACGCTCGACATCGACCACCCGCAGGTGACGCTCCCGGAGCGCGCGCGCGTCAACGACCGCATGCTCGCCGCGCCGGATCCCGATCCGGACCGCGAGCTTCGTCGCGGCCCGAACATCAAGGCGCTGCCCGACCTGAAGCCGCCGCCCGAGACGATCGAGGCGCCGGTGCTGCTCGCGCTCGACGACGACATCTCGACCGACGAGATCATGCCCGCCGGCTCGGCCCTGAGCCTGCGCTCGAACGTCCCGGCGCTGGCCGAGCACTACTTCGCCCAGGTCGACGCCGACGCCTACGACCGCGCGATGCAACTGCGCGACGACGGCGGCCACCTGATCGTCGCCGGCGACAACTACGGTCAGGGCTCCTCGCGAGAGCACGGGGCGCTGATCCCTGCGTTTCTCGGGCTGCGCGCGGTGATCGCGAAGTCGATCGCGCGCATCCACGGTCAGAACCTCGTCAACTTCGGGATCGTGCCGCTGATCTTCTGCGACCCCGGCGACCGCGACTCGATCGACGCGGGCGCCGTGCTTTTGATCGAGCATCTCCACGACGCCGTGCGCGGTCGCGAGCCGATCGAGGTCTTGCAGACCGGGAGCGATCGCCGCTTTAGGGTCCGTCACGAGCTGTCGGATCGCCAGATCGAGGTCGTGCTCAGCGGCGGCCTCATCAACGATTTTCGTCGCCGCAACCAGAGCTGACGAGCGTCACGAGGGCGACGCCGACGGCCGCGCTCGCTGTATACCTGGCGCGATGTTCATCCATCGACTTGACGAGCGGCGCTGGCTGCGGCCGATCGAGGAGGCCGACGCCGAGGAGATCTACGAGCTCACGGTCGCCAACCGCGAGATGCTGGCCGAGTGGATGCCGTGGGCGGCCGAGGCGACGCTCGAGTCGACGCGCGGCTTCATCCGCTCAAGTCGCAGGCAGCTCGCCGAGGACGGTGGGTTCAGCGCAGCGATCGTCGACGACGCTCGGATCGTGGGCACGATCGGCTATCCGGAACTCAACCGCGAGCAGCGTGCCTGCGAGATCGGCTACTGGCTGGCGCGCGAGGCCCAGGGGCGAGGAACGGTCACGCTCGCCGTGCGGGCGCTGATCGACCACGCGTTCGGCAGATGGGAGCTGCACCGGGTGGTGATCAAGGCGGGTACCGACAACACGCGCAGTCGCGCCGTCGCCGAGCGGCTGGGATTCACGCTCGAGGGCGTGCTGCGCCAGGCGGAGCGATTCGGCGACGGCCGCTATCGCGACCTCGCCGTCTACTCGATGCTGGCTGACGAGTGGCCCGCCCCGCCGAGCCCCGCCGGAGGCTGATGTCGTGAACTTCGCAGCATTCGTCAACCACGTCGCTACGAGATCTGCAAAGTCCCGCTGAGCGCTCGTCAGGGAACGTTCCCTAACAAACCGGCGTCAATCGTTGCCGTCGACCGACACGATCAGCCCGTCGCCGATCGGCACGAGCACCGTGGTCAGTCGCGGATCCTCGTGCAGCAGCCGGTCGAGCGCCGTCAGGTCGGCGGCGTGCGAGATCGCGTTGTCGATGGCGACGGCGCCGCCGGGCGCGAGCGTGCGGCGCACGTTGGCCCAGTAGCCGACGTACTCGGCTCGCTCGGCGTCGAGGAAGATCAGGTCCCAGGCGTCGTCGGGATATTCCGTCAGCGCCTGCGCGGCGCTCGCGGTGCGGCACGTCGCGTGGTCGTCGAGGCCGGCGCGGGCGAGGTTCTCGCGGGCCTGCTCGGAGCGGCGCGGGTCGATGTCGAGCGTCTCGACGTGCCCGCCGGTTGCCCGCGCCGCGTCGCTCAGCCACAGGGTCGAATAGCCGTTCGAGGTGCCGATCTCGAGGATCCGCTTGGCGCGCGCGCTGCGGATGAACACCGCCAGCAGCTCCGCGGTGTCGGGCGCGAGGTTGCGCAGACGCGAGAGCCGGTTGGGCTGGCGCGAGTCATACTCGCGCCCGGCCTCGTACAACTCGTCGGCGATCGCGCGGCGCTCGGGGTTCACGGAAGCTCACGACCCCTGGGCGTTCGGCCGGTCGGCGGCCTTGACGCCCAGGCTGTATTGACCGATGTCGTGCAGGAGCGCGTCCAGCGACTGGTAGGCGCCCGTCTGGACATGGACGACCTTGCCCCGCTTGTCGATGAAGATCGTCGTCGGCATCCCCTCGATCGTCGCGAGCGATCCAAGCGACTGCGGCGTGGATGTGTAGCTGGGATAGCTGACCGGATGGCCGGCGAGGAACTTCCGCGCGTTCGCGGCGATGTCGTTGGAGTCCGCCCCGACGAACGCGACCTGGCGCCCGTAGCGGGCAGACGCGGTCGCCAGGTACGGGAACTCGGCGACGCACTGGGTGCACCACGATGCCCACACGTTGAGCACGATCGGGTAGCCGCGCAGCGAATGCAGGCGCGCGCTCAGCGCTGAGGTGGAGCCCAACAGCCTGCCGCCCTGGGCGTGCAGCGCGGTCAGGGCCGCGGGCGAGCCGCGCAGTTGCGAACGGGCGTCGGCGACGCTCGGCGCCACGACCCTCGTCATCTGCGTGCGCGGGACGGCGCGCCCCATCAAGTTGAGCACGTCATCGGTGACCTGGCCGGCGGTCCACGGCAGCTGCGGGTGCTCGAGGTTGCGGACGCCGTTCTCGTTCAGGAGCTTGCGCAGCGGGTGCGGGAGCGTGCCCTGCAGCTGCGGCATGCCGTCGTCGACCATCCGCAGGTATCCGTGCGGGTCGATGATGAACACGGCGTCGGTGTGGTCGATGTCGAACGTCTCGGGCTTGTGCGTCCACCAGTCGGTGTCGGGCGGCTTGCCCTGCGGAACGCGGCGGTACTCGACGCCGAACCAGTCCCACATCGTCCTGATCGAGCGGACCGAGCCGGTCAGCATCGTGAAGTTCGCGCCGAACCGGTGCTGGTAGGCGCGCAGCCGCGCGGGGCGGTCGCGCCACGGGTCGACGGTCGTCTCGACGACGTCGACGTCGTTGCCGATGCCGTCGCGCGCGAGCGTCGACTCGAGCTCCTCGAGCACGCCGGTCGTCATCGGGCACACCTCGGCGCAGAGCGTCATCGACGGCGCCAGCACGATCCACTTGCCGCGCATGTCGCGCAGCGAGGTCGGCTGGCCGTGCGCGTCGAGCAGCCGGAAGTCGGGCACGCGCTTGGGGCGCGTGAGGTTGGTGCCGATCGCAAACGGCGCCGGCACCCCCCGATCGGTCGCCGCCGACGAGCGGTTGTTCTCGTGGTTGGACAGGACCTCCAGGACCACGAGCGTGACCGCCAGGATCCCGGCCGCACACAGCAACATCCACCGAACTCGGCGCAGCACGGCCCCCGAGTCTAGAAAGTGCCTCCGGCTCGCTCAGGTGGCCGCGCCGACCCCTACCGCGGGATCCGGCTGGATCTCGCGCGCGAGCCGCGTCAGCAGGCGGGCGAGATCTGGATGGTCGGCCGGCCAGCCCTCGCACAGCCGCTCGAGCGACGCCCGGCGCTCGGCGACGAGCCGGTCGGCAGCGTCGTTTCCGGCCTCGGTCACCGCCGGCGCGCCGTCGTCGTTCGAGGTCACGTACGCGCGCGTCCACAGCTCGTCGAGCGCGCCCGCGGCGACCGTCTCGGGGATCTCGAACGCGCGTGCCGTCGCCGCGATGTCCAGCGCCTGGTTCTCCTGCAGGTGGACGATCAGCCAGCACGCGGCCGGGCTCAGGTCGACGCCCGCGCGCGCGGCGAGGTTGGCGATCAGCTGCCGTCGCTTGTCGCGTCCGATCAGCACCGACAGCGCGCGCGCCGCCTCGGCCCGCGACTGGACCTCGCGCGGGGTCGCGAACGCCTCGCCAACGCTGTTGGAGGCGGTGGCGGTCTCGCGCAGCGGCGTCTCCGGCAGCAGCCAGCTGAGCAGGAACGCGACCGCCGCGATCGCCGCGGCCACCTCGAACACGGTCGACAGCGAGTTCGTGAACGCATGCAGGTAGTCGAGGTGCAGCGCCGGCGGCAGCTGCTGCAGCTGCGACTTGCTGAGTCCCGACGAGCTCGACGCACCGCGCAGCGCGGCGTTGCTGTGGCCCGCGAACGCGGCACGGAGGTTGGCGTCCAGGCGGTTGTTGAAGATCGTGCCGAGCACGGCGGTGCCGACCGTGCCGCCGATCGAGCGAAACAACGTCGCGCCCGACGTGGCGACGCCAAGCTGGGCGTAGTCGACCGCGTTCTGGACCGCGAGCACGAGCACCTGCATCACGCACCCGAGGCCGAGCCCGAGCACGAACATGTACGCCGACGCCACGGCCTGCGAGGTGTGCACGCCGAGGCGCGACAGCAGCACCAACCCGATCACCATGATGAACGTGCCGACGATCGGAAACGCGCGGTAGTGGCCGGTGCGGCTGATGATCTGCCCGGACCCGATCGACGTCAGCAGCAGCCCGAGCATCAGCGGCAGCGTCTGCAGGCCGGCGCCGGTCGGGGAGGAGCCGAGCACGTCCTGCAGGTACAGCGACAGGTACGTGATCGAGCCGAACAGCGCGAAGCCGACGATCAGCCCGATCGCGCTCGAGACCGAGAACGTGCGGATCCTGAACAGCGCCGGCGGCAGCACCGCCTCCCGGACCCGCTGCTCGACGAACACGAATCCGATCAGCAGCCCGATCGCCGCCGCGAACAGGCCGATGATCTGTCCCGAGCCCCACGGATACGTGGTGCCGCCCCACGTGCAGCCGAGCACGAGCGCCGCCAGCGCGCCCGCCAACAGCCCCGCGCCGAGGTAGTCGATGTGCTGGTGCTCATCGGACTTGCGCGACGGCAGCGTCGCCTGCAGCACCCCGAACGCGATCACGCCGATCGGCAGATTCACGTAGAAGATCGCGCGCCACGAGACGCCCGACGTGAGCGCGCCGCCGAGCAGCGGCCCGAGCACGCTCGCGACGCCGAACACGGCGCCGAAGTAGCCCTGGTAGCGGCCGCGGTCGCGGGGTGAGACGACATCCCCGATCGCCGCCATCGTCGACACCATCAGGCCGCCTCCGCCGAGCCCCTGCAGCCCGCGGAACAGGATCAGCTCGGTCATGTTCTGCGCCAGCCCGCACAGCGCCGAGCCGATCAAAAAGATCACGAGGCCGACCTGGAGCACGGCCTTGCGGCCGACCATGTCGCCGAGCTTGCCGTACAGCGGCGTCACCACCGTCTGCGCCAGCAGGTAGGCGGTGACCACCCACGACAGCTGGTTGAGCCCGCCGAGGTCGCCGACGATCGTCGGCAGCGCGGTCGCGACGATCGTCTGATCGAGCGCTGCCATCAGCATCACCAGCATCAGGCCGGCGAAGACGACGCCGACGCTCTGGCCCGGGCGTGCGTCGCCGCCGACCGCAGCGTCGGCGGCGGTCATCTCAGCCACACCCTCTCACTCGAGCGCACTGCGCAGCGGATCATATGGACGCGGGCCGCCCCGGGACGTCGGCCGGCCACGTCCAGTCCCTGGCTCACGTGCGTCGGCGGCCAATCTGGATTCGGGCGGCCATGTTGGTGAAAAACACAGGCCGCGGCGGGCCGGCGGGCGGGTAACCCGTCGGCCGAACGGTTAGCGAATGTCCTGTGCGAGCTGCGGCGGGCGTCGCGCCCGGGCGCGCAGTTCGGCCGCCGCCCACAGCGCCAGCGTCGCCAGCGCGCTCGCCGCGCCGACGACGACGACGCCGTCCCAGCCGTCGGACGCGTACAGCGCGGACGTCACCGCCGACAGCGCCGCGCCGCCGAGGAAGAAGCTGACCATGTAGGCGGTCGTCAGCCGGCTGCGGGCCTCAGGCGCGAGCGCGTAGATCGCGGACTGGTTGGAGATGTGGATGCCCTGGACGCCGAGGTCGAGGACGGCGATCCCGACGATCAGCCAGATCACCGAGGTCCTGCCGGCCAGCAAGATCGGCCACGAGGCGAGCATCAGCACGGCCGTCGTCCAGGTCGCGAGGTGGGCATGGCCGCGGTCGGCGAGGCGACCCGCGCCGGTCGCCGCGCCGGCGCCGGCGACGCCCGCCAGCCCGAACAGGCCGATCACACCGTTGCCGTAGTGAAACGGCGATCCCGACAACAGGAACGCGAGCGTCGTCCACAACGCGCTGAAGCAGCCGAACGCGAAGAACCCCAACGCCATGCGCAGCCGCAGCACCGGCTCGGCCGCGATCAGCGACAGCACCGACCGCAGCACGCGCGCGTAGCTGATGTCGGTCGTCGGCGGAACCCGCGGCAGTCGCGTCCAGAGGATCGCGGCCAGCAGGACGATCACTCCCGCCGCGACCCAGAACACGGGCCGCCAGCCGAGCGCGGCCGCCAGCAGCCCGCTGACCGTGCGCGCCACGAGGATGCCGATCAGCAGCCCGCTCATCACCGTGCCGACGACGCGGCCGCGGTCCGACTCGTTCGCCAGCGAGGCGCTCATCGGCACGATCACCTGCGCCGCGGTCGCGGTCACGCCGACGACGCAGAGCGCCGCCGCGAACACCGCGAATCCGGGCGCGACCGCCGCGACCGCGAGCGCCGCTGCGGTGACCAGGAGCGTCACGCAGATCAACCCGCGGCGCTCGTGCAGGTCGCCGCTGGGAACGAGGAACGCGAGCCCGAGCACGTAGCCGATCTGGGTGATCGTGATCAGCAGCCCGGCGGTGCCCTCCGAGACCGAGAACGCGTGCGCGAGCGTGTGCAGCAGCGGCTGGGCGTAGTAGAGGTTGGCGACCGTCGCGCCGCAGGCGATGGCCAGCAACAGCACCAGCCCGCGGGAGATCCCGCCGCCCAGCACGGCTTCGCCGCGCCGCGTCGTGTGTGTCGGCCCTGGTTTCACCCCCTTCGAACATAGCCGGGGCGCTGGCAGTCGCCCGACCGCCGGGGTACGCTGACGGCGCCCGTGGGGAGGCCGCCGCAGGCGGCCAGGTTCGAGGTCAGGAGCGTGCGTATGCCGGCTGGATGCTCGTCGTGGTGCAAGTCGTCGCCGTCACGTGCGGTCGTGGCGCTCGTCGCGGCGATCGCGGGAGGATTGGCGACCGCGCCCGGGGCCTTGGCGGCGCCAGCCGCAGCTCCGGCGACCGCCAGGACGGTCCCGGCCATCGCCACCGCGACCCCCGCCGCCGCCTGCCAGCCCTACCGCGCGGCACCATGCATGTTCCCGTTCCCCGACGACCGCCTGACCGTGCCCGACCGCAGGTCCGCGACCGGGCTGCGCGTGCACCTGCCGCAGGCGGCGATGCCCGCGAACACGAGTGGCGTGCAGCTGAAGGTCGGACCGTATGACCGGGCCGACGGCTTCAGCCCCGGCGCCTCGATCGTGCTCCACGTCCCCGGGCTCGACAACCCCGCCGCGATCAGCCGGACCGGCGCACCCGGCCTCGCGAACATCGGCGCGTCGCTGGCCAGGCGCGCGCCGATCGTGCTGATCGACCAGGACACCGGCCGGCGCCAGCCGATCTGGGCAGAGCTCGATGCCAACGCCACCAGCCCGGCGACCACCGACGTTGAGATCCACCCGGCGAGGAACCTGACCGAGGGCCACACCTACATCGTCGCGTTGCGCAACCTGCGGACCTCGACCGGCACGCTGATCCGGTCCCCGGGCTGGTTTGAGCGGCTGCGCGCCGGCCACCGGCTCGGCCGCGCGCTGCGGGCACAGCGGACCCGCTACCAGGCGATCTTCCGCTCGCTGCGCCATGCGCGGATCAGGGTCGACTCCCACCTGTACGAGGCGTGGAACTTCACGGTCGCCTCGAGCCGATCGGAGACCGGGCGGATGCTCGCGATCCGCGACGCCGCGTTCGCGCGGCTCGGCGACCGCGACCTCGCAGACCTCAAGGCGCAGGGCCGCGCGCCGGCGTTCACGGTCACCGGCTCGGCGCCGCTGACCGCGTCCGGCGGCGCGCCGGTCGTCGCCCCCAACGGCGTCACGTTCACGGTCGTCAACGGCACGTACCAGGTCCCGTGCTACCTGAAGGTCTGCGGGCCGACCGCCACCGCCGGCTTTCACTACGGCACGAAGGGGCTGTACCGGACGCCCACCCAGATCACGGGCAACGTCGCGACGACGAACTTCGAGTGCCTGGTGCCGAGCTCGGCGACGCCGCTGACGCGGGCGCGGATCGCGGTCTACGGCCACGGGCTGCTGGGCTCGGCCGACGAGGTCACCGACGGCTGGATGCAGGCGCTCGCGTCCCAGTACGACATCGTCTTCTGCTCGACCGACTTCTGGGGGCTGGCGCACGGCGACACGCCGGCCGACGCGGCCGCGCTCGCAAACCTCAACCTGTTCGCGCCGGTCGTCGACCGGCTGCAGCAGGGCGCGCTCAACAGCCTGTTCCTCGGGCGGCTGATGGTCAACCGCCACGGCCTCGCCTCCAACCCCGCGTTCCAGCGCGACGGAGCCCCCGTGATCGAGACCAGGCGCCTGTACTACGACGGCAACAGCCAGGGCGGGATCATGGGCGGGATGCTGACGGCGCTGGCCCCGGACTGGAACCGGGCGGTGCTCGGCGTCACCGGCATCGACTACGCCAACCTGCTCGTACAGCGCTCGACCGACTTCGCGCCGTTCGGGACGATCGTCTACGGCGCCTATCCCGACCAGTCGTTGCATCCGCTGATCCTCGACCTGATGCAGCAGCTGTGGGATCGCGGCGACCCCGACGGCTACGCCGCGCAGATGACGACGCACCCGCTGCCCGACACGCCGCCCCACCAGGTGCTGATGCAGGTTGCCTACGGCGACTTCCAGGTCTCGATGTACGCGGCGGCCGTCGAGGCGCGGACGGTCGGCGCCTCGGCCTACCGACCGGCGCTCGACCCCGACCGCACCCAGGACACCCACCTGTTCTACGGGCTGCCCCCGATCACGCGGTTCCCGTTCCATGGGTCGGCGATCGAGATCTGGGACTCGGGCCCCGGCCGGGTGCAGCCGCCGCCGCTCGCCAACCTGGCCCCGGTCGCGGCGTCCAACAACATCGACCCGCACGAGGACGTGCGCAACACGCCCGCCGCGCAGCTGCAGATGTCTGACTTCTGGCGCCCGAGCGGCAGGGTCGCCGACGTCTGCGCCGGCGCGCCCTGCCACGCGTCGGTGTTCACTCCGTAGCGAATCCGAACTTTGCAGATCTCGTCGCCCCCCTCGGTACGAGATCTGCAAAGAACGCGCAACGAGCAGCGCCAGGCGGCCCGGCTCAGCGCCCGACGCGGTGCAGGAAGCGCACGAGATGCGTGAAGAAGACGTTGTGCGGGAACGCGCCGGCGGGATCGTTGTGGGCGTACGTCAAGCGGCGGGCGATCAGCGTCAGGTGGCTGCGCGGGATCCCCGACTGACGGGCGAGCCGGCGAATCTCGGTCAGGATCAGCGAGCCGCCGAGCCGCGCGCCGAAGCCGTAGATACGCAGCGAGTGCGGCAGCCGGCGCCCGAGCGTGGAGCGCAGGCCGAGCACGCGCTGCGCCGGTGACGCGATGCCGTTGCCGACGCCGGCGAGGTCGAGCGTCAATCGCGCCGGGAAGTACCACTCGCTGCCGTCGGCGCCGTCGACGCGATAGCCGGACAGCATCGTCGCGTAGCGCCGGATCGGGGTCAGCGCGCCGGCGCCATTCCAGCCGCGGAGGGCGCCCGTCGCCGAGATGCCCGCGCCGAGATGCGCCTGCGCGGCGATCAGCGCCGGCGGTGAGGTGCCGACGTTGAGCGCGTAGCCGAACTGCGCGAGGTTGTCGACCGGCACCGGCGGCGTCAGGCCAAAGGGCGTCAGCAGGCCCGAGGACTGCCCGAGCGAGCGCTCGCCGGGCGCGGTCAGCGCACCGATAGCGCCGACCGAGCTGAACAGCCCGGTGTACGGCGCCGGGATCCCGCCGAACGCATCCCACGGGGAGGCTGCCGCAGCGTTGAGCGCGGCGAGCGCGCGCCGCGCGGCCGATGCGGACTCGGGGTTGCCGAAGCTGCCGCCGTCGATGTAGAGCAGGCCGGCGAGCCCGTCGGCGCCGGGGCGGCCGCCGAAGCTCCAGCTCGCATACGCGGTCACGACGCCGCCGCCGAGCGAGTGGCCGCCGAGCACGACGCGACCGCCGAGCGCCCGCGCCCGCTCGATCACGCGGTGTAGGTCGCCGACCGCGACCGCCATCCCCCAGCGCTTGGCGAACGTCACGCGCGCGTTCGGGACCGGTTCGACGTGGCGCGTGATCGACGGGTCCTGCAGATACCCGAGGTAGTAGTCGAACAGCTGCACCGCGGTCGCGCGCCCACGCTTTGCCCGATCGAGCAGCGACTGGTCCTCGAGCAGGTTCTCGCGCCGCTCAACGGCCCACACCTGCCAGCCGCGGTCGCGGGACACCACCCACTTCGCCAGCGGCGCGAAGTAGGCGCTGCCCGCCTACGTCCCGGGTTCGAGCACGAGCACGTTCCGCGCCGCGCGCGGGCCGATCCGGAGCACGCCGACGCGGTCGTAGCGAGCGGGCGTCCCGGGCGAGCGCACGCCGCGCATCCACGTCACCGTCAACGGCGCCGCCGAGGCCGGCGCGCTGCCCGAGAGAAGGACCAGCACAGCGCCCGCCGCCGCAAGCGATGCTCTCCTCACGGCCCGTAGTATCGGGCATCAGGCCGTGCTCGCACTCGCATCCCAGCCCGCCGCGCCCTACGTGCAGCTGTCCGAGGTCGACGAACCGCGGCCGATGGCGCACGAGGCGCTGGTGCAGGTGCGGACGATCTCGCTCAACCGCGGCGAGTGCCGGCGGCTGGAGACGATGGATCCCGGCTCGGTCACCGGCTGGGACCTGGCGGGGGTCGTCGTGGAGCCGGCGGCGGACGGGTCCGGTCCCGCGGCCGGCGCGCGCGTCGTCGGGCTCAAGAACGGCGGTGCGTGGGTGCAGCGCGCCGCGGTCGACACCGAGTTCCTGACCGAGCTGCCCGACACGATCACGTTCGAGCAGGCGGCGACGCTGCCGGTCGCCGGTCTGACGGCGCTGCTATCGCTGCAGATCGGCGGCTTCGTGGTCGGCAGGCGCGTGCTCGTCACCGGCGCCAGCGGCGGCGTCGGCCGCTTTGCGATCCAACTGGCCAAGCTCGCCGGCGCCCATGTGACCGGCCTCGCCCGGCGCACCGACGGCCTGCGTGAGCTCGGCGCCGACGACGTGATCGGAGAGCTGACCGCCGAAGGCGAGGAGTTCGACGTGATCCTCGACGGGGTCGGCGGCACGGTACTCGGAACCTGCATGCAGCGGGTCTCGGCGGGCGGGACCGTGATCAGCTTCGCCTCGACCGTCACCGAGCCGGTCAGCTACCCCGCCCGGGAATTCTTCGCGCGCGCCTCTGGCGCCAGGCTCGTCGGCTTCTACCTGTTCGCGGTGCTCGCCCACAGCCGCAGCGCGAGCGCCGACCCTGCGCCGGCTCTCAGAGCTCGTCGCCGACGGCCGCGTGGATCCGCAGATCGACGTCGTCAGGCCGTGGACCGAGGCCGGCTTGGCGATCGACGCGTTGCTGAACCGGCGCGTCGCCGGCAAGGCGGTGCTGACCGTTTCGTAAGCCGGAGCGGCGATCATCGTGCACGGCACTGCAACGATCGACCGCGACCAACCAGCATCCCGCGGATTCGTTCAAAGTGTTGTTGCGGATTCGTTAGGTATTGCCGGTAGTGGGTGGCAACCGCCCTCGCTTCGGAATACGCTGCGTCGCTCGGAGACCAACCCTCTTGGAGGAGGAATCAGCTTGAAGAGATTCGTCCGGCCACTGGCGGCGCTGCTGCTGGTGGCAATCACCGCGTTCGCCGTGGCGGCATGCGGCGGCTCGAGCTCGAAGTCCACGAGCGCGAGCGGCGGCAGCGGAGGCGGGAGCGCCACCACAACCAGTAGCGGGGGCTCGAGCAGCTCCGGCCCGACCCAGACCATCCACATGGTCCAGGGCACCTTCCCGCAGTCGCTCGACCCCGGCAAGGACTACACGACCCAGGGCTCGGAAGTGAACTGGATCGTCTACACGGGGCTCGTCACATACGCCCACCAGTCCGGCAAGGCCGGCGGCACGCTGATCCCGGGCCTGGCGACCGCGCTGCCGAAGATCAGCGACGGCGGCAAGACCTATACGGCGACATTGCGCAAGGGCCTTGTGTACTCCAACGGAGCGCCCGTGAAGGCGTCGGACTTCGTCCGCTCGGTCGAGCGGGCGGTCCACATCCCGTGGGGCGGCTCCGGCGCGTTCATCACGCCGATCATCCAGGGCGCGGCCGCGTACTCGACCGGCAAGTCCAAGACGATCTCCGGCATTCAGGCCAATGACAAGACGGGCAAGATCGTCATCCACCTGACGAAGCCGTACGGCCCGTTCGACAACGTCCTGGCGTTCCCGTGCCTCGGCCTGGTGCCGAGCAGCACGCCGCTGGCCGTGCAGGCCAACAACCCGCCTCCGGGCGTCGGTCCCTACAAGGTGACCAGCATCACCCCGGGCCAGTCGTATGACGTCGTCAAGAACCCGAAGTGGAAGCCGATCCCCGGTATCCCCTCCGGCCACGTCAACGTCGACGTGAAGATCTCGGCGAACGTCAGCTCGAACGCACTGTCGGTGCTCAACAACACCGCCGACGTGTTCGACTGGGCCGACACGATCCCCGGCAGCCTGCTGCCGCAGATCAAGTCCAAGGCGTCCGACCGGTTCGCGAACGTCAACCTGGGCGGCTCGACGTACTACATCTTCTTCAACGTCACCAAGCCGCCGTTCAACAACCAGCTGGTCCGCGAGGCGGTCGTAACCGGCCTGAACCAGGTCGCGATGAACAAGCTGAGCTCGGGCACGCTCGTGCCGGCTTGCTTCTTCCTGCCGCCCGGCGTGCCCGGTCACCCGACCGGACCATGCCCGTACGGCAACCCCGCCTCCGGCGGCAACATCGCCAAGGCCAAGCAGCTGATCAAGCAGTCCGGCATGGCGGGAACGAAGGTCACCGTCTGGTCTGAGACGCGGGCGCCGCGTCAGCAGTGGATGACGTACTACAACTCGTTCCTCAACCAGATCGGGCTGAAGTCGTCGATCAAGGTGATCGCAGACGCGAACTACTTCACCACGATCGGCTCGTCGAAGTCCGTCAATCCGCAGACCGGGTTTGCGGACTGGAACCAGGACTTCCCGAACCCGATCGACTTCTACCTGCTCGTCGACGGGAAGGCGATCCAGCCGACCGACAACGAGAACTTCGGTCAGACCAACGATCCGAAGATCAACGCCGCGATCGCGAAGCTCGGCAAGGTGCCGACCACGCAGATCAAGGGCAACGTCGTCAAGCAGTGGCAGGCGATCGACGAGTACACGGCAAAGAAGGCCTATCTGGGCGTGTTCGGGTACCAGACGTTCCCGTTCTTCATGTCCGATCGCATGAACTTCACTGCCGCGATCCATCAGCCGATCTACGGCTGGGACTTCACCTCGTTCCAGCTGAAGTAAGGACCACCTCAACCGGCGGATCGGGGCGGGCGAAAGCTCGCCCCGACCCGCTTGTTTCGTTATAGGGTTTGCCAATGGCTGCAGCCGACACCGCGGGTACCTCATTCTCGGATGCCGTCTCCGGGTCCTATGACTCCGATGCCCAGGATCTGCCTCCCGGCGTAGGGCCGTGGAAGCTCGCCTGGCGGCGACTGCGACGCAACAAAGTCGCGCTGTTCTTCGGGTTCATCTTCGTCCTGCTGGTGGTCGTCTGCCTGCTCGCGCCGGTGTACGCGCACGACATCGCCCACACCAGCCCGAACGCCGAGGCTGGGCTGACGGCCACCGTCAAGGTCGGCGGCAAGGTCAAGCCGGTCGTGAACTCGATCGGCATCCCGATCGGCCCGACGTGGCACGCCAAGTACTTCTTCGGCGCCGACATCAACGGGCGCGACACCGCGGTGCGGCTGCTGTATGGCGGTCGCAACTCGCTTGAGATCGGCGCCGTCGCCACGATCATCACGATGGTGCTGGCGACCTTCTTCGGCGTGCTCGCCGGCTTCTACCGCGGCTGGTGGGATGCGGTAATCACCCGCTTCGCCGACGTGATCTGGGCGTATCCGGCCGTGTTGCTGGGGATCACGCTCGGCACCGTGTTCGCGACCGGTGGGATCGGGCCGATCCACGGCACGTTCCTGCTGGCCCCGGCAATCGTGGTCGGGATCGTCTACATCCCGTATGTGCTCAAGCCGGTGCGGGCGCAGGTGCTGCAGCTGCGCGAGCGCGAGTTCATCGACGCGGCGCGCCAGCAGGGTCTGTCGAGCACGCAGATCATGTTCCGGGAGCTGTTGCCCAACATCTCCTCGACGATCGTCGTGTTCATGCCGCTGATCCTCGCCAACGCGATCCTGCTGGAGGCCGGCCTCTCCTACCTCGGCGCCGGCGTGCAACCGCCCAATCCGTCGTGGGGGACGATGATCGCCGAGGGCCTGCAGCCACTCCCGGCCGCGTTCTCCAACGTGCTCGTCCCCGGCTTCATGCTCGTGATCGCGGTGATGTCGGTGAACATCTTCGGGGACGGCGTGCGCGACGCGCTTGACCCGCGCGCCAAGGTGAGGATCGCCCGATGACGCAGATCGTGGGAGCGCCGCGATGATCCGCTTCATCGTCCGGCGCATTGTCGCCGCGTTCTTCGTGATGATCGCGGTGACGATCATCACGTTCCTGCTGCTCGCCGCGACCGGCAACCAGGCCGCTCGGCTCGCGGGCAAGAACGCCACCCAGCAGCAGATCCACCAGATCGCGGCCCAGTACGGCCTCGACAAGCCGATCTACGTCCAGTACGTGAAGACGATGAAGAACATCTTCACCGGCAAGGCGTACTCGTACACGCAGAACATCAACGTGCTGCAGGAGGTCAAGCACGACTACCCGGCGACGCTGTCGCTCGCGTTCGGGGCCGGCATCATCTGGCTCGGGCTGTCGGTGCTGTTCGGCACGCTCGCGGCCGTCTACGCGGGGCGCACCACCGACCGGGTGCTGACGATCCTGTCGATGGCCGGGGTGTCGTTCCCGCCGTTCTTCTTAGGCGCGATCTTCCTCTACTTCCTCGGCTACAAGCTCGGCTGGTTCCCGCTCGGCGGGTACGTCGGCCTCAGCGACCCGTGGCAGTGGTTCAAGCACCTCGTGCTGCCATGGATCACGCTCTCGATCCTGTTCATCGGCTTCTACTCGCGCGTGCTCAGGTCGACGATCCTCGACAACACCAACGAGGACTACGTGCGCACCGCGCACGCCAAGGGCCTGACCGACGGTCAGGTGCTGCGCCGCCACACGCTGCGCAACTCGATGATCCCGATCATCTCGCTGTGGGGCCTGGACATGGGCCAGCTGCTCGGCGGCGCCGCGATCCTCACCGACTCGGTCTTCAACCTGCAGGGCGTCGGCCAGCTCGCGGCGACCGCGATCGCCAACCTCGACGTGATCACGATCATGGTGATCGTGATCCTGACCGCGTTCGCGGTGGTCCTGCTCTCGGCGATCGTCGATATCTTGTACGCGGTGCTCGACCCGAGGATCCGCCTCGCATGAGCGAGCCGGCTGCCAGATCCAACGGTGACGCACCGCTGCTGACGGTGGACGGCCTCAAGGTCTCGTTCGCGACCGAGGACGGGGTCGTGCGCGCGGTCGACGGCGTCTCGTTCACCGTCGACCCGGGCGAGGTCGTGGCGATCGTCGGCGAGTCCGGCTCGGGCAAGTCGGTGACGGCAATGACCTTGATGGGGTTGACGCGTGGGCCGAACGCCCGCTTCGAAGGCACGGCGACGTTTGACGGCATCGAGCTCGTCGGCGCCTCCAACGCCCAGCTGCAGCGGATCCGCGGCCCCGGAATCGCGATGGTGTTCCAGGATCCGATGAGCTCGCTGGACCCGGTCTACCGGGTCGGCGCTCAGATCGTCGAGCAGATCCGCGCCCACGAGAACGTCTCCAAGGCGCAGGCGATGGACCGCGCCGTCGAGATGATGGAACGTGTCGGGATCCCGCGCGCCAAGCAGCGGCTGCGGTCCTATCCGCACGAGTTCTCGGGCGGCATGCGCCAGCGCGTGATGATCGCGATGGCGCTGTCGTGCTCGCCCAAGCTGCTGCTCGCCGACGAGCCGACGACCGCGCTCGACGTCACGATCCAAGCCCAGATCCTGCAGGAGATGCGCGACCTGCGCCAGCAGACCGGGGCCGGCGTCATCCTCGTCACCCACGACCTCGGCGTCGTCGCCGACATCGCCGACCGCGTGATCGTCATGTACTCGGGCCGGGTCGTCGAGCAGGGCACGCTCGACGACATCTTCTATAACCCGCAGCACCCCTACACGTGGGGTCTGCTGGGCTCGATCCCGCGGATCGACGACAACCGCGCCGAGAAGCTGCCGGCGATCCCGGGCCTGCCGCCGTCGGTGTTGCGCGCGCCGAAGGGCTGCCACTTCCGGCCCCGGTGCCCCCACGCGTTCGACAAGTGCGTCGAGGTGCCCGAGCTCGAGCGACGCCAGCCCGACGTCCCCACCAGTCGTGACCGCTGCTGGCTGTCGGTGCCCGACAAGAAGCGGCTGCGCGTGGTCGGCGAGCGGATCGGGCTGGAAACGACGGAGACGGTCGGAGCGTGACCCGGTGAGCGAGCACGAGGACGGCACCGACCAGCCACGCGAAGCCGGCGCTTCGGAGTCGCAACCGCCCGCCGAAAGCGGCACGCCGACGAGCGGTGAGCGGCCGAACGAGGTCGCGCCGACGGCGCCGGGGCCGTTTGCTCCCGAGGAGCCGCCGGCCGTGGCCGCGCGGGGAGCGGACCACGCAGAGCCGGTGGAGTCCGACACGAGCACCGGCGACGGGGCCGGCAGCGGCAACGGAGGCGGCGACGGCGACACGTTGCTCGGCGTCGAGCATCTGCAGGTGCTGTTCCCGATCAAGGCCGGTGTCGTCATCGACCGCCAGATCGGCCAGGTGCACGCCGTCGACGACGTCTCGTTCGGGCTCCGGTTCGGCGAGACGCTTGGGGTCGTCGGCGAGTCCGGGTGCGGCAAGACGACGCTGATCCGCGCGCTCGTGCGGCTCATCGAGCCGACCTCGGGCACCGTCAGCTTCGAGGGCCAGCCGATCACCAAGCTCGGCCGCAAGCAGATGGAGCCGATCCGGCGCCAGATGCAGATGGTCTTCCAGGACCCGCAGGCGTCGCTGAACCCGCGCAAGCGGGTCGGGCAGATCCTCGCGACCCCGCTGCAGCTGCGGGGTGTCGCGCGCGGCGATGTGCAGAACGAGGCGCGCGCGCTGCTGGACCGCGTCGGCCTCGCGCAGGACGTGCTCAACCGCTTCCCGCACGAGTTCTCCGGCGGTCAGCGCCAGCGCATCGGGATCGCCCGAGCGCTCGCCGTCAACCCGAAGCTGGTGCTGCTCGACGAGCCCGTGTCGGCGCTCGACGTCTCGATCCAGGCGCAGGTGATCAACCTGCTCGACGACCTCCAGGACGAGCTGCAGCTGTCCTATGTGTTCGTCGCGCACGATCTGTCGGTGGTCCGCCACGTCTCGAACCGGATCGTCGTCATGTACCTCGGCAAGCTGATGGAGATCTCGCCCGCCGAGGAGCTCTACGTTAAGCCGATCCACCCGTACACGTCGGCGCTGCTGGGCGCGATCCCGATCCCCGACCCGAACGAGAACCGAACCCGGCACCGGGCGGTGATCACCGGCGAGCCGCCGAACCCGATCAACCCCCCGACCGGCTGCCGCTTCCACACCCGCTGCCCGCGCGCGTCGGAGATCTGCCGGACCTCGGAGCCGCCGCTGACCGAGTACACGGGCGGTCATCTGGCGGCCTGCCACCATCCGCAGAACGTCACGCAGGCGGAGATCGACGCCTCCACGCGGTCTGTGCAGAGCCCGCAGAGCGCCGGCGACGAGACGCCGGATCTGTCGCCGGGGAGCGGCCTGCAGTCGACGCCGGTGTCGGCGCCGGCGAGCGCCGCGTAACTCTCCGCAAGCCCGGCGGCTGGCTTGGCCCTGAGTGAGAACTCAGTCCGGAATAGACGTACAAATATCTCACTTGGGGCCCCGCTAACGCCCCGACCGGGCCTCGGCCCCGACCGCAGGCGCCGGTAAGGCCCGCTCGGTCGCGGGTAAGGCGTCGACCCGCACAAGTCGCTGCAAAGTCCCGATGTGCTCGCGCCCGTCGCAGCTCACTCTGTGATCACGGTGAATGCGATCCAAGGAGCAGCAGATGTTGTCCACTCTCACCAACGTAATGGCAGATGTCCACGCACGTGAGCTCCACGAGCACGCCGGCGCCGGACGCGCGGTCCGCGGAACGGTCCGCACCCGCTCGGACAAGCGTGGCCTTGGCGCCGCTCTCCGGGGATACTTGGGGCATGCGTTCGCGGTTGACGAGCAGCCACTTCGTCGGGCGGGTCGGGGAGCTCGCTGAGCTTCAGGCCTCATTCGACAGTGCGGCATCGGGCCGACCCGGCCTGGTGCTGATCGGGGGCGACTCGGGCGTCGGCAAGACGCGGCTGGTGTCCGAGTTCGAGCAGCGGCAATCGCTCCACGGCGACGACGGCAGGGATGGCTCGAACGGTGCGGGCGGCTCGGGCGGTGTGATCTTCCTTCGCGGCCAGTGCCTGGAGCAGACCGACGGCGATCTGCCGTACGCGCCGCTGCTGGGGGCACTGCGCCCGGTTGTTCGCGGCCGCCACGAGGCGCTCGCGGAGTTGTCTGCGGCCGATCGCGGCCAACTGGCGACGATCCTGCCGGGGCTTGACGAGGACGGGCACGGCCGCCCCGAGCGTCCGGATCCGTCGGGCCAGCTGCGGCTGTTCGAAGCGATGCTCGAGCTGCTGGAGATCCTCGCCGAGCGCGAGCCGCTGGTGCTGGCGCTCGAGGACGTGCACTGGGCCGACCGCTCGACACGCGCGTTCATCGCGTTCGCGGCGCGCAGCATGCGCCAGACGCGGGTGCTGCTGCTGCTCAGCTACCGCACCGACGAGTTGCACCGCCGCCACCCGCTGCGGCCGCTGTTGTCAGAGCTCCAGCGCCTGGACCGAGTCAGCCGCATCGAGCTCGAGCCGTTCGACCGCTCAGAGCTGTCGGAGGTGCTCGCCGACATCCTCGGCGCCGCTCCCGACAGGGCGCTGCTCAACCGTCTGTTCCAGCGCGCGGAGGGCAACCCGCTGTACACCGAGGAGCTGCTTGCGGCCGGGCTCGACGGCCGCGGCGCCGCGCCCCAGAGCCTGCGCGACGCGTTCATCGCGCGGATCGAGCAGCTCTCGCCCGACGCGCAGCGAATCGCGCGAGTGGTGTCGGTCGGGCGCGTGCTCGACGAGCGGGCGCTCGCCGCGATCACCGGGCTCGAGCTCGACGCCGTGCAGGCGGCGCTGCGCGAGGCCGTCGCCGAGCAGGTGCTGATCACGTGCGGCGAGACCGGCTTCGGCTTCCGCCATGCGCTGCTGCGCGAGGCGCTGCACGACGACCTGTTGCCCGGCGAGCGGGCCGAGCTGCACCTCGCGCTCGCCCACCAGCTCGAGCAGGACTGCGCGGCCGACGACGAGCAGGAGCTCGAGCGCAAGACCGCGATTGCCGGGCACTACGCCGCCGGGGGCGAGCAGCCGGCAGCGCTGCGCTCCACGATCGCGGCCGCCGAGGCCGCACAGCGGGTGTTCGCGTTCGGCGAGGCCGCGCATCTCGCCGACCGTGCGCTCGAGCTGTGGCCGCGGGTCTCAGACCCCGAGGAGGTCTCCGGGATCGATCACGTGGCGCTGCTGCGGCTCGGATCGCGCGCGCACGGCGACTTCGGCGACCTCCCGCGCGCTGAGGTGCTGCTGCGCGAGGCGATGCGCGAGCTCGGGCCGAGGAAGGACCCGGCGCTGTACGCGTTCCTTCTCGCACGGCTGTCGCGCACGATCTGGCAGCTCAACCAGGGTGCCGACGCGGTCGCCGCCGCCGAGCGAGCGCTCGCGCTGTTGCCCGAGCAGGAGGAGGGCGGGGTGCGGCCGCTGATCCTCGCCTGGCTGGCACGGATGCGGCTGTTGCGCGGCAACTTCCAGGACGCCGTCACCGACGGCGAGCGGGCGCTGGAGCTGGCGGTCGCGGCCGGCGACCGCACGGCTGAGTCCAACCTGCTCAACACGCTCGGGATGGCCAAGTCACACGTCGGGCAGGTCGACGAGGGCGTCGCGCTGCTGCGCCGCGCGATCGAGATCGCGTTCGCCGCCGAGGACCTCGACGGCACGATGAACGCCTACACCAACCTCGCCGACATGCTCGGGATGGCGGGCCGCACCACCCAGGCGCTCGAGGTCATGGACGAGTGCGTCCGGCGCCTGCCGCGACGCTACATCCGCCGCTCAGACTGGGCGCACCTGACGATCTCCGAGCAGGCGTTCGACGCCGGCGACTGGCGGACCGCGCGCGAGCATCTGGAGCGAGCCTCGTCGAATCCATCAGGGGTGGCGAAGATCTTTCGAACGATCCGCGAGGCGGAGCTCGAGCTCGCCACCGGCGACGAGGACGCGACCGAGCGACTGCTGGACGGGATCGCCGACGCGATCGGGGCGACGTCCGAGCCGCAGTGGATCGGCGGCTACGGGTCGCTGCGCGCCGAGCTGCACCTGCGCCGCGGCGAGCACGACGACGCACGCCGCCACGCCGAGGAGGGGCTCGGTCGGATCGAGATCTGCACCGAGGACGCGATCCGGATCGCACGGCTGAGCGCCGCCGCCGTCGGCGTCGAGGCGGCACGCGCGCAGCGAGCGCGTGACCTGCGCGACACCGCCGCCCGCCGTGACGCGCTCGCGCGCGCGAAGCTCCATATGGAGCGGCTGGAGGCGGCGGTCCAGGCCGGCGGCGCCGTCGAGCAGGCGCGGCTCGCGCAGGCCAAGGCAGAGATGGCGATCGCGCGCGGGCGCGGCAGCGCGCGTGAGTGGGCGCGCGCGGTGAAGGCGTGGGAGTCGATCGGGCGGCCGTACCGGGCAGCGCAGGCGCGCTGGCACCAGGCCGAGTGCGAGATCGTCGCCGGCCGACGCGACGCCGCCGCCGCGGCGGCCGCCGACGCGCTCGCGGCCGCGCAGCGGCTCGGGTCTGACTGGCTCGCCGACGAGGTGCGCAGCCTGATCGAGCGCGCACGCCTGCAGCCCGGGGCAGCCGCGGCGGCGGTGACCGGAAACGACGGCAACGGCGCCGGCGGCGATCGCAACGGCGACGGCGCCGTCGAGGACCCGTTCGGGCTCACCCCCCGCGAGCGCCAGGTGCTCGAGCTGCTCGCCCAGGGCGCCACCAATCGCCAGATCGGCGAGGCGCTGTACATGGCCGAGAAGACCGCCTCGGTCCACGTCTCGCGGATCCTCTCAAAGCTCGACGTGCAGGGCCGCACCGAGGCAGCCGCCGTGGCGCACCGGCTGCACCTGACCTGAGCTCGGTCGCGTCGTTACTCGGTGGTGGACTCGTAGCCGCTGGCGATCGGGAGCGCGTAGAACAGCGCGAGCGCGGCGCAGATCGCAAGCGCCGCATACGCGGACACGAACGAGACCGCGACCGCGATCGCGTATGGGGTCACGCCTCCGGCTGCGCGGCCGAGGATCTGCCGGCGGCGGTCGAGCGACAGCGGCACCGCGAGCAGGTCGGCGCGGCGCAGCAGGATCACGCCGTTCTCGAGCGAGAACACGACCCCCATCACCAGGAACGCCCCCGAATACACGGCGGCCGCCACGTCTCGGTCATGCGGCTCGCGCAGGTAGGCCGCGATCAGCTCGGTTACGAACGGGAGGATCGCGACCGTCATCAACAGCACGAGGTTGAGGATCAGGATCGTGTGGTCCACCGCCCGCAGCCGGCTGATCATCCCGTGATGGTTGATCCAGATGATCCCGATCGTGACGAACGAGACGGCGTACGCGGCGTACTGCGCCCAGTTGTGAGCGAGCTTGTGGGCGAGCGAGCCGGGGTCGTGCGTCGACGGCACCGCGATCCCGAGCACGAGCAGCGTGATCGCGACCGCGAACACGCCGTCGGAGAACGACTCGAGCCGGTTCGTCGACACGTTCTCAAGGTTCGGCGGAGCGTCGAGCGATCCTCGTCGGGCGCCAACGGGCACCGCCCCGCTCATGGGGGTGAATCGAGCCCCGCTCGCGGCTCATAGACGAAGTGCGTCTCCTACCGAAGCTAAGGTCGCCTCGGATGGCCGTTGCCGCCGATCAGATCTCCGCCGATCCGTTCGCCGCCGATGCGCTCAGGTGCCTGCGCACGCTGACCGGCGACCCGCAGGCGCGGTTTCGCCCGGGGCAGCTCGAGGCGATCCGCGATCTCGTGAGCGACCGCTCCCGGGTGCTGTGCGTGCAGCGGACCGGCTGGGGCAAGTCCGCCGTGTACTTCGTCGCCACCGCGCTGCTGCGCCGCGCCGGCGCCGGCCCGACGCTGATCGTCTCGCCGCTGCTGGCGCTGATGCGCAACCAGCTCGACGCGGCGCGGCGGCTCGGCCTGCGCGCGCACACGATCAACTCGACCAACCGCGACGAGTGGGACGACGTCTCGACACAGCTCGCCGGCGGCGCGCTCGACCTGCTGCTCATATCTCCGGAGCGGCTCAACAACCCGCGCTTCCGCGTGGAGATGCTGCCGCGGTTCGCCGCATCGGTCGGCCTGCTCGTGATCGACGAGGCCCACTGCATCTCCGATTGGGGTCACGACTTCCGGCCCGACTATCGCCGCGTCTCGGACATGCTCGCCGGGCTGGCCGACGACGCGGCCGTGCTCGGCACCACCGCGACCGCCAACGACCGCGTCGTCACCGATGTCGTCGAGCAGCTTGCGCCGTCCCCCGGCGAGCGGCTGCGCACGTATCGCGGGCCGCTCGCGCGCACGAGCCTGCGGTTAGAGGTGGTGCAGCTGCCGCGCCCGGCGCAGCGGCTGGCGTGGCTGGTCGAGCATCTCGGCTCTGGCGACGACGGCGCCGGGGGCTCCGCGCTCGGCGGCTCCGGGATCGTCTACACGCTGACCAAGCGCGATGCCGACCAGGTCGCGGCGTTCCTGAACGCCAACGGGATCACCGCGGTGGCATACAGCGGCGACCAGGACACCGAGCAGCGGGTCGCCACCGAGGACCGGCTGCTGGCCAACGACCTCAAGGCCGTGGTCGCCACGAGCGCGCTGGGGATGGGCTACGACAAGCCCGACCTGGGGTTCGTCGTGCACTACCAGGCACCCGGGTCGGTCGTCAGCTACTACCAGCAGGTCGGGCGCGCCGGCCGCGGCGTCGACCACGCCGACGTGGTGCTGCTGCGCGGCGCCGAGGACCGCGCGATCCAGGACTTCTTCATCGAGCAGTCGTTCCCGTCACGGGAGCGGGTCGACGCGGTGCTGTCCACGCTGGAGTCGGCCGGGGCTAACGGGCGCACGACGCGTGAGCTGATGGCGGTCGTCAACATCGGCATGGGACGCCTGGAGGCGATGCTCAAGGTGCTCGACGTCGAGGGCGCCGTCACGCGCGACGGCACGCGCTGGCTGCTGGTGCCCGACGCCGACTGGTGCTACGACGGTGAGCGCTACGCGCGCGTCACCGAGCTGCGGCGCGCCGAGCAGCGTGCGATGGCGAGCTTCGGCGCCGACGGCCGCTGCCTGATGCGCACGTTGCAGGAGCAGCTCGACGATCCGGAGCCGCGCGACTGCGGCCGCTGTTCGATCTGCACGGCGCCGCGGTTCGCGGCACCGCCGGACCCGAGGCTGGTCGAGCTCGCGGGGCGGCATCTGCGTGCGCGGCCGATCGAGCTCGAGGTCAAGAAGATGGCGCCCGACGCGCACGGGTCGATGCGCAAGCTCCCAGAGGAGCGGCGCACCGCTCCCGGCTGGGCGCTCGCCCGCTTCGGCGACGGCGGCTGGTGGCCGGCGATCGAGCGCGGCCTCGACGCCGGCGGCGCGTTCGAGGACGACGTCGTCGCAGCGCTCGCCGACCTCGCCCGTCGGGAGTCGGCGGCGTGGCTGTGCGCGGTTCCGTCGGCGCGGTGGGGAGACGCTTTGGAGCGGCTCGCTGCGTCGGTGGCGGCGGTGCTCGGCGTGCCGGCGCTGGCGCTCGTCGCGCGGGTGGCGGAGCGGCCGCCGCAGCGCGAGATGGCCAACGCCGTGCAGCAGGCGGCGAACGTCCGCGGCGCCTTCACCGTCACCGGCACGCCGCCGGCGGGGACCGGGATCCTGCTCGACGACCGCCGGATCTCGGGGTGGACGCTGGCGATGGTCGGCGGGCAGTTGCGGATGGCGGGCGCGCAGCGGGTCGTGCCGCTGGCGCTGGCGACGCTCGGCTGACCGGCCCGTTGCCCGGCGGCGGGGTGTGCTTCGTCGAGACCCTGTCGTCGGCGTCAGTACGTGCGTGTGGGGCCGTGAGGGGCGTGCTGGTCGTCGCCCCAAGCGCGCAACGGCTGCACCGGAGGGATGGCTGTCGAGTGCCCCGGGATAGCGCAGGTTCGTGTGTGGCGATCGTGTCCAACGAGTGCGGAGCAATCCGCCACGCTGCCGCTGACTCCTCGCCCCCGGCCCTTGAGTTTTCCGCCAACTCAAGCCTCGTCTGGGCAGATTGGTCGTCAATTACGGCTCGCCAGTGATCCGCCGCCAAGTCGGACCGCAGACGGCCAAGATGGCGATTCCTCACGGCGGGGGCCGGCCTGAGGCGACCCGTTGCCGCAAGCCCGCGAAGGGCTGGGGCGTCGGCGACGAGATCGGTCGCGCCTCCGTCCCAACGCCGCGGTCGCGAAGGGCTGGGGCGTCGGCGACGAGATCGGTCGCGCCGTCGTGCCAACGCCGAGCGCACGAACCCTCGCCGCGCAAACGGCGCGCCCCGATCGAGTCGGCGATGCCCCAGTCCGCTCTTGACCGCAGGCGGCCCACCCCTGTATTCTTATTCTTCGAAACTGGATTTCGATTAATGGAACTGGACGAACACCGGGACGGGGAGGGATCGGCAGGATTGACGAGGCGCGGCCTGCTGCAGGCGGCGGGCCTCGGCGCCGGGGCGCTGTACCTCGCGGGCTGCGGTGGCACCTCGCAGAAGCTGGTGTCGAACAGCAAGCAGGTCAAGGTCGCCTCCGGCATCCCGGGCCCTCCCGCCGTCGGCGGCCGCCGGGGCGGTCAGATCACAATCGGGTGGGAGGCCGAGGGCAACTCGATGGACCCGGTGATCGGCTACAACCTCACCAGCTGGGACGCACTGTGTAACTGCATCACGGCGCCGCCGCTGGTGTTCGGTGCGTCCGGCGACGGGCCGTATCCGAACGCCGCCGAGCACATCACCGCGAGCGAGCACAACTCTGCGTATACGGTCCGCTTTCGTCCCGGCGTTCGCTTCCAGCATGGACGGGCGGTGACCGCCGCCGACTACGTGTACTCCTGGGAGCGCGTGCTCGATCCCAAGCTGGCCTCGTGGGCGTCGAGCTACCTGTACCCGATCGAGGGTGCCGAGGAGGTGTTCAAGGGCAAGGCGAAATCGATCAAGGGAGTGAAGGTCGTGGATCCGATGACGGTGCGGATCCAGCTGCACGAACCTGACCTGACATTCCCGAACATCCTCGCCCAGCCGTACATGGCGGCGGTCCCGCGGGAGGTGGTGCAGCGGTACGGAAAGGACTTCCCTCACCACGTCGTCTCGACCGGCCCGTTCATGCTCAGCAATTACAACTCGGCGGCACAGACGTGCGTGTTCACCGCCAACCGCAAGTACTTGTGGAGCGGGCTGCCGTACATCGATAAGGTCAACTACCGCTGGGGCGCAAGCGCGCAGACC
The DNA here is from genome assembly GCA_036273655.1 of Solirubrobacteraceae bacterium. Classification (GTDB taxonomy): domain Bacteria; phylum Actinomycetota; class Thermoleophilia; order Solirubrobacterales; family Solirubrobacteraceae; genus Palsa-465. The sequence goes on from DASUHF010000113.1 coordinate 74,352, forward strand.
GAGCTCTTGCAACTCGAGCACGGCAACATCCAGTCGATCGGCGAGGGGATCGGCGCCTCATTGGTGCCGCAGGTGTCGGCGCAGCCGTCGCTGCAGAAGTTCGTGGTCCGGTTCCCGCTGCCGGCGGTGCTGTGGATCGGGCTGAACTGCAAGCGCGCGCCGTTCACCGACGTGCGCGTGCGCCAAGCGCTCAACTACGCGGTCAACCGGTCACAGCTGGGTCGCGTCACGTACGGCACCGGCGAGCCGTGGGGGCTGCCGTTCCCCAAGACGCTGCCCGGCTTTCCCCGCAAGGCGACGCAGTACCCGTACGACCCCGCGCGCGCCAAATCGTTGCTGCGCGCGGCGGGTGCCGAGAAGCTGTCGTTCACGCTGACGTCGACGACCCAGGACCCGTACCCGAACATCGCCCAGGTGCTGCAGCAGCAGTTCCGCGCCGTCGGCGTGCAGATGTCGATCGACACGGTTTCGAGCAACGCCTACAACACCGCCACCGAGAACAAGAACTTCACCGCCGCGCCGACCGAGTGGTACCAGGTGCAGCCGACCGCGCTGGACATCCTCACCTCCAACTACACGACAGGCGCCTCCTCCAACTACTGGAACTACTCAGACCACCGGGTCGACGCGCTCGCCAACGATGCGCTGCAGGCCCCGACGACGAGTCGCAGCAACGCGTACCTGGCCCAGGCCGAGGTGTTGATCGCGCGCGACGCCCCCGGGATCTTCCTCGAAGCCCTGAACTTCGTCGACGGCCGCTCGCCCGACCTGGAGAACTTCCATTACAACGTCTTCTACGGCACCTACTACGACCGTCTCTGGACGTAGGCTTGGCGGCCTGAGCGTCACCACACGGTGGTCGCGGCCGTCGGCGACACTGGCGTGCGGGGTGGCGCTGCTGGCCGCGTTGATCGTGTTCGCACTGATCGCGCCGGTGTTCGGCCCGCCCGACAAGATCTACGCCAACGGGATCTCGGCCCACGGCCTGCCGCTGCCGTTCGGCTCCGCCGATCACCTCCTCGGCACCGACAGCGTCGGCCGCGACATGCTCGCGCGGCTCGCCTACGGCGGCCGCACGACGCTCGAGTTCACGTTCATCTCGAACATCACCTCAATCGGTCTCGGCGCGATCGTCGGGATCGCCGCCGGCTTCCTCGGCGGCGTGATCGAGATGGTGCTGATGCGGATCACCGAGATCTTCCTGTCGGTGCCGACGGTGATCTCCGGCCTGGCGCTCGCGAGCGTGCTCGGCCAGGGCGTGTTCGGGGTGGTCGTGGTCGTCACCGCCCTGTATTGGGCGTGGACCGCGCGCGTCGTCTACGGCGAGACGCTGGCGCTGCGCAAGCGGCCGTTCGTCGAGGCGGCGATCGCGCAGGGGGTGCCGAGCGCGACGATCATGCGCCGCCACATCCTCCCGCACCTGTCGTCGCTGCTGTTCGTGATCGCGGCGCTGAACGGTGCCGCCGTGGTCGCGATCGGCGCCGGCCTGTCGTACCTCGGCGCCGGCGTGCAGCCGCCGACCCCGGAGTGGGGCGCGATGGTCAACGACGGCCAGAACGCGCTGCAGTACATGCCCCACGAGGTTCTCGAGCCGCTGATCTGCATCATCCTGACGGTGCTCGCGTTTGTGCTGATCGGCGAGGGGATCGCACGGCGCGGCGCGGTCTCGCTGCGGAGATCATGGCTCGATATCTAGGCACGCGCCTCGGTCTCGGCGTGCTCACGGTGTTCTGCGTCGTGCTGTTGACGTTCGTCCTGATGTTCGTCGTCCCCGGCGATCCCGCGCGCACGATCGCAGGGCCGCGTGCCACCCCACAGGTGCTGGCGCTGGTGCGCTCCAACCTGCACCTCAACCAGTCGGTGGTGGCGCAGCTCGGCAACTACGTGGTCGGGATGCTGCACGGCGACCTCGGCGTCTCCTACGTCCAGGATCAGCCCGTCACCTCGCTGATCATGGGGCGTCTGCCCGCCACCATCGAGCTCGGCCTCGCGGGCCTGTTCCTGGAGCTGGTGCTCGGCGGCACGCTCGGCGTGTGGGACGGCCTGCGCACCAGGCGCAGCCGCGCGCTCGCCGTCGTCAACGTCGGCTTTCTGTCGGTGCCCACGTTCTCGCTGGCGTTCTTGCTGCTGCTGCTGTTCGGCTATGAGCTCAACCTGTTCCCGATCGACGGCGGCACCGGCGGCACCCGGATCGTGCTGCCGGCGCTGACGCTCGGCCTGTTCGGAATGCCGTACTACGCCAACGTCGTGCGCGACGCGATGCAGGAGACGCTTGCGGCGCCGTACACTCGCACCGCGGTCGCCAAGGGGCTGCCGCGCTCGCAGGTGCTGCGCCGGCACGTCCTGCGCAACGCGCTGTCGCCGGCGCTGACGATGGCCGGCCTGGACTTCGCGATCCTGCTGTCCGGCGTCGTGTTCGTGGAGACCGTGTTCGGTTGGCCCGGCATCGGCCAGCTGCAGACGCAGGCGTTCTACAACGTCGACCGTCCGGTGCTGATGGGCACGGTCGTGGTCGCGGCGATCCTCGTCGTGGTCGCGACGCTGGCGATCGACCTGTTGCGGATGCTGATCGACCCGCGGACCCGGCTGGCGACCCGATGACCGCCGTCGCCGTCGAGGAGGGCCTCGCCGTCCAGGACCTGCACGTCCGCTACGGCGATGTGCACGCCGTGCGCGGCGTCTCGTTCTCGGTCGCGCCCGGCGAGACGCTCGCGCTCGTCGGCGAGTCGGGTTGCGGCAAGTCCTCGACGGCGCTCGCGATCGCGCGGCTGCTGCCGGCCGGAGCCGGCATCGAGGGTCGGGCCGAGGTCGAGGGGTTCGATCTCGCCACCGCCCGGGGACGCCAGCTGCGCGAGGCGCGCGGCCGGATCGTCGCCTACATGCCGCAGGACGCGATGGCAGCGCTCAACCCGGTCCAGTCCGCCGGCCGCCAGATCGCCGAGGTGCTGAGCTTCCGGCGTGACGCGTCGCGATCGGAGGCGGCCGCCGGCGCCGTGCGGCTCCTGGACGAGGTCGGCATCCAGGATCCGAACACCGTCGCGCACCGCTACGCGCACCAGCTGTCGGGCGGCATGCGCCAGCGCGTGATGCTCGCGATCGCGCTCGCGGGTCGGCCGCGGGTGCTGATCGCCGACGAGCCGACGACCGCGCTCGACGTCACCGTCCAGGCCGGGATCCTCGCGCTCGTCCGTGCGCTCGTCATCGAAGACCGGATGGCGCTCGTGTGGATCACCCACGACATCGGCGTCGTGGCCGAGGTCGCCGACTCGGTCGCGGTCATGTACGGCGGGCGGATCGTCGAGCAGGGTCCGGTACAGACGATCTTCGAGCAGCCGTCGCACCCGTACACACGCGCGCTCGTGTCCTCGCCGCGCCAGAGCCGCTTCGCGGCCCCGAAGGCGCCGTTCGACGCGATCCCGGGCTCGCCGCCCGTCGGTGCGTTCCCGGGCGGCTGCCCGTTTCATCCCCGCTGCCCGGTGGCGCTGCCGCGGTGCTCGAGTGCGATGCCCGAGACGACGACGGTCGCGCCGCTGCACACCGCCGCCTGCCATCAGCTCGGGGGCTCGTCGTGACCGTCACCGAGCCGGCGCTGCTCGAGCTGTCAGACGTGCACAAGCACTACGGCAGCGTGCGCGCGCTCGACGGCGTGTCGCTGTCGGTCGCGCCCGGCGAGACGCTCGGGATGGTCGGCGAGTCCGGATCGGGGAAGAGCACCGTCGGGCGGATCGCGCTCGGGCTCGAGCGACCGACGAAGGGCGAGCTGCGCTTCGGCGGCCGGCCGTACCCGCGGTCGGCGCGCGGGCTCCGTCCGGTCCGCCGGCGGATCGGGATCGTCTTCCAGGACCCCTACGACTCGCTCGACGCCCGCTTTACGTTGCGGCGGCTCGTCGACGAGCCGCTGCGGGCCCACCGGCTCCCGCGCGGGGACCGGCGCGTGTCGGAGCTGCTGACGTCGGTCGGGATGGAGAACGTCGCGCTGGACTCCTACCCCGGGCAGTACTCGGGCGGGCAGCGCCAGCGGATCGGGATCGCGCGGGCGCTCGCGCTCGAGCCCGAGCTGATCGTCTGCGACGAGCCGACATCCGCGCTCGACGTCTCGGTCCAGGCCCAGATCCTCAACCTGCTGCTCGAGCTCCAGCGCGAGCGCGGCCTTGCCTACCTGTTCATCTCCCACGACCTCGAGGTGGTGCGGCGGATGAGCGACCGGCTGGCGGTGATCTACGCCGGCAAGATCGTCGAGAGTGGCCCGACCGCGCTCGTGACCTCGGCGCCGAGCCATCCCTACACGCGTGCGCTGATGGACGCGGTCCCGGCGACGACGCCGAGCGAGCGCCATGCGACAGATGCCGACGCGCCCGACGCCGATCCGGGGTCCGCGGCCACGGCCGACGCGGCGGCAGCGGCGCTGCGGCACGGCTGCCCGTTCGCGCCACGCTGCCCGCGACGGGCCGATATCTGTACCGCGGAGATGCCGGCGTTGGCGCCCCGCGGCGAGCGTGCGGTCGCCTGTCACTTCCCGCTCGTCGACGAGCAGCGCACGCCGGTCGCGGCGGGCGGCCGAACGCGCACCACCGGACGACCCCGGACCACGAGCTGACACCTCCCAAACCTGACGCGACCTCCTCATTCCGATCGACCGCGACACGGGTGGCGCCCCGCACGTCCCCAATCGGATTACTATGCAGGACGACGCGGCGCGAGTGTCGCCGTGAGTCGGATGGCGGCCGGGCATCCGAGCGTTTCCAATGGCGTGCTTGGTCACGCCCGTCTCAGGGGGGTTTAGTCAGTTGACTCATCGTCTATCTCACGTGCGCGTGCGCACGCTGGTCGCCGGATGCCTGGCGGCCGTCGCGTTGGCGGCCGCGATCGCGGTCGCGATGTCGGCGTCCGCGTCGGCAGCGGCGAAGGTGTCGTGCAAGGGGATCGGCTTCACCGTGCTGCACAACGACCAGTCCGGTGGCGTGATCCTGCCTAAGGGCAGCTACACAGTGTCGAGCCCGAACCTGGCGTGCACGGGGCCGGGGTCCGCGTCGAACTACTTCACGACGTTCTTGGACAAGTACAACCACGCGATCCCGGGGTGGAAGGGCAAGCAGATCGCCAAGGGTTGGGGAACCTACACCAAGAACAACAGCAAGACGCAATTTACGGTGAAGTGGAGCAAGGCGAAGGCACCGGGTGCGAGCCCGGGCGGCACTTGCGCGACCTCGCAGCTGAAGGTGAAGCTCGGCAGGGCGAACGCCACCGCCGGCACGGTGTTCTATCCGCTCAAGTTCATCAACAAGAGCAAGACCAACTGCACGCTGCGCGGTTATCCCGGCGTATCCGCCGTGGGTAAGCGCGGCAAGCAGATCGGCAAGCCGGCACGGCGCATCGCTTCCCGGTTCCGGACGGTCACCGTGCGGCCCGGCAAGCAGCAGAGTTCGTCGGTCGGCATCATCGACACCGGCGTGTTCTCCAAGGCGCGGTGCAAGCCGGTCACGGCGTCCGGGCTGAAGGTGTTCCCGCCGAATGCGGAGACGGCAGTGATCATCAAGAAGAAGTTCTCGACCTGCTCGAGCAAGGCCTCGATCTCGTTGGAGGTCAGGCCGGTCAAGTAGTCACGTAGGGATCGGGTGTGCGCTGCCGCTGGGTCGCTGGGCGGTCCGGCGGCACGCACACCATTCCCTCGGAGAAGCCGGCCGCGCCGATCCCGAAGGCGGCGTTGAAGCGGTCGAGGTTGACGAGCGTCAGCAGCGCGGTGAGCTCGACCAGTTGCTCGTCTGAGAAGTGCTCCTTGACGCGCGCGAACAGCTCGTCGGTGACCTCCACCGGCGTTCGCATCACCGCGACCGTGAAGTCCAGCGCGGCCTTCTCACGCTCGGAGAACAGCTCGCTGGAGCGGTACCGCGGCAGCGCCAGCAGCTCCTCGTCGGACAACCCCGAGTTGCGGCAGATCTGCGAGCCGAGGTCGACGCAGAACTCGCACCCGATCATCTGCGCACCTTTGAGCTCACACAGATTTCGGACCCGCTCGTCGACGGTCTTGCCCTTGCGGAGCGCCTGGTTGAACTTGCCCATCGCGCTCATCATCTTCGGCTGATGCGCCCACACCTCGACCGGCTCGAGCCCTGAGCCGGTCTGCGGCTCGCGGCCGGTCATCTTCTTCATCATCCGCGGTCCGAACCGGTAGACGAGCTTGACCATCGGGCCGGCCTGCTTGCGGGAGACTCCCTGAATACGTGCCATCGGGCACCCTCCTGTCGCGTCGTTGATTGCGGGTCTCGCTGACATGACCCGCGATCGCGCCGAGATGTGACAGCGAGTCGACGGTCGGTGGGCCTCGTGCATACTGCGCGCATGTGCACGCGCGTGTTCTGGAACAGCAACGGCACGGCGATGGTGTGCGGCCGCACGTTGGATTGGGAGACGAGCGACGAGCCGCGCCTGTGGGTGATCCCGCAGGGCACCGAACGGTCGGGCGCCACCGAGCGCGCCGCCGTCTCCTGGACCTCTCGTTACGGCACCGTGTCGATGCAGGGGTGGGGCGTGGCGACGACGGAGGCCCTCAACGAGGCGGGCTTCTCGGCGCGGATCCTGTACCTCGAGGCGACCGAGTGGGAGCCGCCCGACGAGCGGCCCGCGGTCTCGAACCTGCTCTGGACCCAGTACGCCGCCGACAACTACGCGACCGTCGAGCAGGCGCTTGCCGGGTTGTCGCAGGTCCGAGTCGAGTCGGTTCCGATCCACGGCGCTCACCTCGGCGGCCACCTGCTGCTGGAGGACGCCGGCGGCGACAGCGCGCTGATCGAGATGCTCGGCGGCACGCCGACGATCCACCACGGCGCCCGCTACGACGTCGTCGCCAACGATCCACCCTACGACCAGCAGGTCGCCAGCCTGCCGCGCTACCGGCCGTGGGGCGGCGAGCTCGGGATTCCCGGCGACATCATCTCCGAGGAGCGGTTCGTGCGTGCCACCTACTACCTCTCGCACCTGCCCGCGCCGGCCGACGACGCGGAGGCGGTCGCCGGGGTGTTCGGGGTGGTACGCAACTGCCAGGTTCCCTACGGCGCCCCCGACAACCGCTTCGACACCTACCCGACGTGGTGGGCGTCGGTCACCGACCTGACCAACCGCGTCTACTACTTCCAGTCGACGCGCGCGCCCAACGTCGTCTGGCTCGAGCTCGACGCGGTCGACCTGTCGGCCGGCAGCGACGTGCGGTCGCTGGACCCGCGCGACCCCGAGCTCGTCGGCGCGCTCGACCAGGACCTCGAGCCGGCCGAGCTCGACTGGGGCGTCGGCTGACCTCGAGCCGCTGAGCCGCTGAGCCGCTCAGCCGCTCTGGCAGCGGGGGGCCGCGACAACGAGGGTCGCTCATTCAGCTGCGACCATCAAGCCTCAGAACGCGACCTGGAGGGCGAAGATGGAGCCGAGCTCACTGACCAATCGAGCCATGCACCGGGCGGCTGCCCGCGTCGAGCGGAGGGGGCTTCGCCCTCGCGACGCCTCATTCCTCATCGCCGGATTCTGGGCGGTCGCAGTCGTCGTCTTCGGTGTCGTCGAACGGCTCGTCGACCCCAGGACGTTCCACACGGTCTGGCTCGGTATCTGGTGGGCGATCCAGACCGTGACGACCGTCGGCTACGGCGACGTCGTCCCCGACCAGGCGGGCGGGAAGGTGATCGCAGGATTCTTGATGCTCGGAGGCCTGTCCCTGCTCTCCGTCATCACCGCGGCAATCACCAGCGAATTCGTGTCGCTCGCGCAGGCACGACGGCGCGCCAGCGGAGAGGACCCGGTCCTCAGCAGGCTCGATCAACTGACTCAGGAGCTGCGGGCGCTCAGAACGCAACTCGAGCAACGCCCGGCACCGGGCCCAGGAGACGACTAGGGGCTCGTGGCGCGCCCGTCGACAGGATGGGTGCCTCACCCCATAGCGGCGTCGGCTGCCGGCGGCGATCCTTTCACCATGCACGCCGGTCGCGGTTGCTCAGCGCCTGCGACGAGCGCCCATGATCGACATTCGACCGATGACACGAACACCACCACTGACCCGTCCCGGACCGGACGTAGCCTCGTGCTCGGGACTGCCGGCGTCGCGCTCGAGCTCGCGGTCGGACTCGCCGCGCTGCCCGGCGTCACATCGGTGATCTGACGCGGAGTCGCTGGGACGATGCACGTCACCGCTGCCGGCTGGGGCGCCACGCTCGGGCTGATCGCCGTACTGCTCGCACTCGATTGGCTGCTGGTCGGCCGCCGGCCCCACGCCGTCGGCCTGCGTGAGGCGGCCGGCTGGTCGCTGTTCTACATCGCGGTCTCGGTGCTGTTCGGCGTCGTGCTCGGGCTGATCGCCGGCTGGGATCTCGGCACGCAGTACTTCGCGGGCTACGTCGTCGAGAAGAGCCTGTCGATCGACAACCTGTTCGTGTTCGTGATCATCATGAGCGCGTTCGCGGTTCCCGCCGCGCAGCAGCCGAAGGCGCTGACGATCGGGATCATCATCGCGCTCGGGCTGCGCGCCGCGTTCATCGCGCTTGGGGCCGCGTTGCTGACCGCGTTCTCGTTCATGTTCCTGATCTTCGGCCTGATGCTGCTCACCACCGCCGTGCAGCTGTACCGCCATCGCGACGAGGACCCGCAGCTCGACGACAGCCGGCTGCTGGCGGCCGCGCGCCGCCGACTGCCGATCACCTCCCGCTACGAAGAGGGGCGGATCAGCACCCGGGTCGACGGCCGTCGCGCGTTCACGCCGCTGCTGTTGGTGCTGCTGGCGATCGGCAGCACCGACCTCGTATTCGCGTTCGACTCGATCCCAGCCGTGTTCGGCGTCACCACGCACGCGTACATCGTGTTCGCCGCCAACGCGTTCGCACTGCTGGGGCTACGAGCGCTGTACTTCCTGATCTCGGGACTGCTCGACCGGCTCGTCTACCTCTCGACCGGCCTCGCGCTGATCCTCGCGTTCATCGGCGCCAAGCTGATCCTCGAGTTCCTGCACGAGCAGCACCGCGCGATTCCGGAGGTCTCGACCGGGGTCTCGCTGGCCGTGATCGCGGCGGTGCTCGCCGTGACCGTTGTCGCGAGCATGGTGGCGGCCCGTCGCCGGCCCGAGGCCCGCGCCCATCCGGGTGCGATCCGCGGCCACCGGTTCGAACCCCGCCCGCCGCGGCGGCCGAAGCCGACGAGCGCACGGCCGTGAGCCGTCGCCGCGGTGCACCGTGGGCCGTCGCCGCGGTGCACCGTGGCGCGCCGAAGTAGGTTTGCGCATGGAGCAGGGCGTCACCGAGCGCCGCCTGGATGCTCGCTACCTGGGCACGTAGAGGAGCGAACCGGTGTCGTGCGTCCCAACCCCCCGACGAGGCGGACTGCGAGACTCATCGCCGGTGAGGTCTCGGCTTGTAGTGCTCGGAGGGTGCGGTGGATGGCCGGAGGCCGGGAGGGCGTGCAGCGGCTTCGTGTTCGAACACGAGGGCTTTCGTGTCGTTCTCGATCTCGGTTACGGCACGCTCTCGCGGCTACTCAGTTTGCTCCGCTCGTCGGTGGCCGACGGGTTGGACGCGGTGGTGATCACGCACGAGCACGCCGATCACATGGTCGATCTGCACGGGCTGTTTCGGGCGCGATGGTTTGGCAGACCTGATGCTCCGCGGATCCCGCTGTTTGCCCCCGAGCCGGTCCTCGGCAAGGTCGTTGCGATGGAGGATCCAGGGACCGCCGAGGACCTCAAGCGGTGTTCGACTGGAGCCCGCTGCCTGCCCGCCGGTACGAGCTCGGGCCGTTCGCGCTTGAGAGCGCCGCGCTACCGCACCACGTGCCCACGGTCGGCGTACGACTCTCATCGCCAACGCTGACGATCGCCTACACCGGCGATACCGGCCCCGACCCCGCGCTCGTGGAACTCGGCCGCGCCGCCGACCTGTACGTCGTTGATGCGACGTGGCCAGAACCCGCGGCACCACCGGCCGGTCAAGATCGCTTCCTCCTGAGCGCGGCCGAGGCCGGCGAGGTCGCGACGGCGGCCGGCGCGAGACGACTGCTGCTGACCCATTTCTGGCCCGGCACCGACCGTTCGACCGCGCGTCGAGCGGCACCGCGTGCGTTCGCCGGCGAGATCTACGAGGCCTCGGAAGGTGCCGTGATCGAGCTGTAAGGAGCAGTCCGTCGGCCCGCCGCCCGTTGGATGCCGCCGACGCCCTCTGGGCGAGTTCCTATTCGTTCGGTAACCGCATTGCGCCGTGCGACTTGGCGAGCACCGGCGTCACAGATCGTCGGGCAGCAGACGGAACGCCTTGTGCTGGTCCCGTCCCGACGAGCTTGACCGCGAGCTCGATCTGCGCTGACACTGCAGTCGCTGCAAACAAGCGCCGAGCGATGAATCCCGACCAGCTGCGCGACCACTGCCTGTCGTTCCCGGGCGCCGAGGAGACGTTTCCGTTCGGCCCCGAGACGTCGGTCTTCAAGGTGTGCGGCAAGATGTTCGCACTCTCGCAGCTGGGATCCGAGCCGCTCCGGGTCAGCCTCAAGTGCGAGCCGCAGCTGGCCGCGGCGCTGCGCGAGACCTATACAGCGGTGGGTCCTGGCTACCACCTCAACAAGCGCCACTGGAACACGGTCGTGATCGACGGGTCGCTGTCGGAGCGGATCCTGAAGGACCTGATCGAGGACTCCTACGACCTCGTCGTCGCGAAGCTGTCGGCGGGTCGCCGCCGCGGCCTCGGATGGGCGCCGGACAGGCCACGGACGTAGTCTCAGCCCGCGAACGCGTCCAGCAGGGCGTCGTTCCAGGTCGCAAGCGCCCGCGCGCGCTGGGAGTAGCCGTGCAGCGGGTACTCGAGCGTGTAGCCGATCGCGCCCGTGACCTGGTGGCAGGCGTCGCAGGCGCCGCTGATCGCTGGGCCGGCGTGGCGCAGCGCGTCCTCGCCGGGCGCGTCGGCGCACAGCAGCGTCACGCCGCGGACGGCCGTGGCCGCGTCGGCCAGCAGCTGCTGAACGGGTGCGAGCGCGCCGAGGGTCGTGCCGAACGCCGCGCGCTCTCGCACGTACTCGACGGTCAGCTGCAGCGCGGCCTCACCGAGGCCGGCGAGGTAGCCGGTGCTCGCCGCCACCCAGGCGCCCCAGGCGATCGCCCACGTATCGGCGTCGACCGGCTCGGCGTCGCCGGTGTCGGTCACGCGCCACACGTCGAGGCCCTCCGGCGACGGGCACGACTCGCCGCCGCTGACGGGCCGGCGCACGATTTCGCGCGGTCCAGCGGTCGCCGGTTTCGAAGCTTGGACAACGAGCCCCACCCCGCGGGGGTGGCTGTCCAAGCTTTGGCGTCCGGTCCATGTCGGGCAACGGATCAGGTCGCCGGCCAGCGGGGCCGCCCCCAGCAGCTGATCCAGCGCCGACACCGGCGCCGCGGCGCGACCGAGCTCCACGCCCGCGAGCCCCGCGCAGACGACGAGCTCGGGATCCTCGGCCAGCGACAGCCAACCCAACGAATGCAGCGCCTCGGCGAGCCTGGTCGAGGAGCCGGCGACGTCCGTGCCTCCGGGCGTCCAGTCCGGGATCTCGTGGTGGCGGGCGACGACGCCCGCGACGCTTTCGGCGAACGCCCGCCCGTCGGCGAGCTGCTCGCTCACGATCGTTGAGCCGTGCATTCGCTCAGGACCTCCTCGGTGTGCTCGCCGAGGCGCGGGATCGGCCCGACGGGCGCTTGAGTGACGTCGTCGACCTTGAACACCGAGCCGAGCAGGCGCACGCGACCGGCGCCGCCGTCGACGGTCGTGACCAACCCGTTGGCGTCGACCTGCTCGTGCTCGAACAGCTGGTCCAGTCGCTGCACCTGCGCGGCCGGCACGCCGACCGCGCGGAAGCGGCGGATCCAGTCGGCGGCCGGCTCGCGCGCGAGCCGGCGCTCGATTTCCTCGACGAGCTCCAAACGGCGCGCGCGCTCAAGCCGATTGGCCGGCGGCGCCTGCGGATTGGCGACCCACGGGTCGTCGATGTGTAGCAGCGCCGCGGCGGCCCGGCGTTGGCGCTCGTGCAGGCAGGCGAGCACGAAGTACCCGTCACGGGCGCGGTAGGAGCGGTAGTAGGGCTCGAGCTCGTCGGCGGCGCGGCGCTCGTCCAGGAGACGCTGCAAATCGGCCTCGGTCGCGGGCGGCAGCCGCTCGAGCTCCGTGCGCGCCGGCACCGGGTCGACGCCGTCGACCGACACGAACCGCTGCGCCTGCACCGCCAGCGACGCGCCGAGCAGCGACACCTCGAGCCCGGGCGCGGCCCCTCGCGAGCGGCCCACGAGCCCGGCCAGCACCGCGGTCGCCGCCAGCAGCCCCGCCGTGAAGTCGGCGATCGCGATCCCGCCGGCCCGCTGCGGGGGCGAGGCGGCATCCTGCGCGCCGGACACGAGCAGCCCCGACATCGCCTGCGCGACGAGGTCGAACGCGGTCAACGACGCCTGCGGTCCGTCTGAGCCGAGCGCCGACACGCAGCACCAGACCGCGTCGGGGTTGCAGTCGCGCACGGTCGCGCGGTCGAGGCCGAACCGCCGCGCGCGGTCGGTCGGGAAGTTGTGCAGGACCGCGTCCGCCGAGCGGATCAGCGCGGCGCTGTCCTTCACCCCATCCTCGGTCTTGAGGTCGATCACGACCGAGCGCTTATTGCGATTCAGGCCGTAGAAGTAGCGGCTCTCGCCCGGGGCGAACGGCTCGTAGCGGCGCCACGCGTCGCCGTCGGGCGGCTCGACCTTGATCACGTCGGCGCCGAGGTCGGCGAGCAGCATCCCCGCGAACGGCCCGGCGACGTACTGGGCGTACTCGAGCACGCGCAGTCCCGCCAGCGGCAGCCGGCCGGCATCGCCGACGGCCGTCATCGACCGAGCCCGAGCTCCCGCCGGGCGATCACGGTGCGTTGGATCTCGGCGGCGCCACCCGAGATCGTCGTCGCGACCGAGGCGCGCTGGAACGCGGCCACGCGCCCGGCGAGCGTCCCGGTGCCCTCCTCCAACAGGCCGGCGGGTCCGAGGAGGGCCACCGCAAACCGGGCGACCGCCTGCATCAGCTCCGCCACCGCGAGCTTCGCCATCGAGCTCTGCGCGCTCGCGGGCCGCTGCAGCGCCAGCAGCTCGGCGGCGCGGCGCCCGTGCAAGCGGGCGGCCTGCGCGGCGCCCCGGAGTCGCATCAGCTCACGCCGGTCAGCCGGCGAGCACGCCAGCGGCACAAGCGCATCGAGCAGCCACATCACCGTGCCGACCTTCTCGCTCGTCACCCGCTCGTAGTCGAGCGTCCCCATCAACAGCTTCCAGCCGCCGTGCAGCTCGCCGACGAGCTGGTCAGAGGGAATCTCGACGTCCGACAGCTCGAGCTCGCCGATCGTCCCGCCGCCGAGCGTCGGATGCGAGCGCAGCCGGATCCCTGGGGTCGAGATCGGCGCCACCAGCACCGAGATGCCGCGATGGCGCGGGCGCTCACCGTCGGTGCGGACCGCCAGATAGACCCAGTCGGCGTAGTCGGCGCTGGAGGTCCAGATCTTGCGGCCGTTGACGACGAAGCGGTCGCCGTCCAGCCGCGCACGGGTGCGCAGCGAGCCGAGGTCCGAGCCGGCGTCAGGCTCGGAGAAGCCCTGGCAGAACAGGATCTCGCCGGCGGCAATCGATGGGATCAGTCGCTCCTGCAGCTCGGGCGAGGCGAAGCGCAGCAGCGCGTTGCCGATCGTCTTGACCGACAGCAGGTAGCCCGACAGCGGCAGCCAGTGGTAGCCGAACCGCTCCTCGCACGCCAGCGTGTCAAGCGCCGTCAGCCCGCGGCCGCCGAGCTCCACCGGCCAGTGGACGCCGATCCAGCCGGCCTCCCCGAGCGCGCGATATGCATGGGGCGAGTCGCCGTCGGACGGCATCCCCTGATAGCGCAGCGCCGGCTCGTCGGCGATCTCGGCCGCCAGCGCCGCGGCGAACCGGTCGGCGTCGCCGGCGATCTCGGCGGTCGCATCGGCGACCGTCACCGCTGGGCTCCGGGAACCATCTCGGCATCGATCGTCGCGGCCGTCGCAAGCAATGCTTCGATCAGCTGCGCGCGGAACTCCTCGGTCGCCCGCGTCGCCGGCAGCGAGACGTTGATCGCGGCGGTCCCGGGTCCGTCGATCCACGCGACCGGGGCCGCGATCGAGACGAGGCCGACCTCCAGCTCTTCCTGCGACAGCGACACCCCCGTCTCGCGGATCGTCGCGAGGTCGGCGGCGAGCGCCGACCAGGTCGTCAACGTGTTCGGAGCGCGGCGCTCATAGGGCTCGGGCCCGAGCACCGCCCGCGCCTCCTCGTCGGGCAGTCCGCTCAGCAGGCACTTCCCAAGCGCCGTGCAGTGCGCCGGCAGCCGGGAGCCGACGACCACCTGCGAGGTCAGCTGCCGATTGCCCGGCTCCGACAGCAGATAGACGATCTCCGCGCCCTCCAGGATCGCGATGTTGGCGGTCTCCTGCAGCTCTGAGGCGAGCTGCGCGACGTGCGGGCGTGCGAGTTCCGGCAGCCGCATCCCCGACAGCATCGCCGGCACCAGCCGCGCCATCTGCGTTCCGAGCCGCAGCCGCCGCGTCGTCGGGTCGCGATCGAGCCAGCCGCGCTCGGTCAACAGCGCCGTCAACCGATGTACGGTCGGCATCGGCAGCCCCAGCTCATCGGAGATCTGCTTCTGCGACAGCTCCGGTCCGTCGCGGCCGAACAGCTCGAGCACGTCGAGGCCGCGCGCGAGCGTCCCGACGGATGCGCTCTCGGTAATTGAAACTTGCTTCCGCATATCGGTAATGGTTACTCTACGATCCCGATGAGTCGTCGTCAATCCCAGGCAGACGCGGCGGATCGAGCCGCCCCGGCGGTGCGGGTGATCGACAACGAATGGATCGAACTGCCCGACGGAGCGCGGCTCGCCGCGCGCGTCTGGCTCCCGGACGACGCCCGGACGCGGCCGGCGTCGGCGATCCTGGAGTCGGTGCCCTACCGTCGCAGCGACGGCACCGCGGTGTACGACGGCGCCTGGGGGACGTACTTCGCCGGCCACGGGTTCGCGTTCGTGCGAATCGACCTGCGCGGAAGCGGCGACTCGACCGGCTTGCTCGCCGACGAGTACTCAGAGCAGGAGCAGGAGGACGTCGAGCACGTGATCGAGTGGATTGCGACCCGTCCATGGTGCACGGGATCGGTCGGCATGATCGGCATCTCCTGGGGCGGCTTTGCGGCGCTGCAGCTCGCGGCTCGTGCGCCGGCCGCGCTGCGCGGCGTGGTCCCGATCCACGCCTCCGACGATCGCTACTCCGACGACGTCCACTACATCGGGGGCGCCGTCTCGCCGATGGACATGCCGCAGTGGGCGAACTCGATGCTCGCCTACCTCAACCAGCCGCCGGACCCGGCGGTCGTCGGCGACGGCTGGCGCGAGGAGTGGCACCGCCGGCTCGACGGCGCCAACTTGTTCATCGAGCCGTGGCTGAGCCACCAGCGCCGGGACGAGTACTGGCGGCAGGGATCCGCGTGTGAGCGCTACGACGCGATCCGCTGCCCGGTGTTCGCCGTCGGCGGCTGGAGCGACGGCTACCGCGACATGGTGCTGCGGGTCGTCGAGCACGTCTCGGCGCCGGTCCGTGGCCTGATCGGTCCGTGGGGGCACACCAGTCCCGAGAGCGGCGCGCCCGGCCCCTCGATCGGCTTCCTGCAGGAGGTTGTCCGGTTCTTCGCCGCCGCGCTGGACGGCGCCGCCAACGGCTTCTTCGAGCAGCCGCGGCTGATCAGCTACCTGCAGGAGCCGGTCGCGCCGGCCGGTTCCTACGGCGTACGGGACGGCCGCTGGGTCGCCGATCCGGGATGGCCGTCGCCCGCCGTCTCAGAGCGGGTGCTGACGCTCGGAGAAGACCGACTGCACGACTGCAGCGCACCGGCGCCGCCCGCGACAGCCCGGTCGATCCGGGGGCTGCAGACGACGGGCATCGACGGCGGCGTCTGGTGCGGCGACGGCAGCCCCGCGGACTTCGGGCTCGACCAGCGGCCCGACGACGGCGCGTCGCTGTGCTGGGACACGGAGCCGCTGCGCGAGCGCGTCGAGCTGCTTGGCCGCTGCGAGGCGAGCTTGCGCGTCAGCGTCGACCATCCGCAGGCTGTGATCGTCGCCCGCGTCTGCGACGTCGCGCCCGACGGCCGCTCGACGCTCGTCGCGCGCGGCGTGCTGAACCTCTGCCGCCGCGACGGCCACGACCGGACGGTGCCGATGCCCGTCGGGACGCCCGTCGACGTCCGCGTGACGATGCAGTCGATCGGCTACGCGATTCCGGCCGGCCACCGCATCCGGCTGGCGGTGACCAACGCCTACTGGCCGTTGGTGTGGCCGACTCCCGACGCAGGCGTGCTGACCATCCACGGCGGCGTGCTGTCGCTGCCGTGCCGCGGTCACAGCCCGCTCGATGCGGCGCTCGAGCCGTTCGGGGCGCCGGAGACGGGCGTGTCGCCGCAGATCGAGACGACGATGCTGCGCGACGGCGGTCGCACCGTCAGCCGTGACCTTGCGACCGGCGAGACCACGGTCACGTTTGACTGGCACCCGTCGCGCAAGCGCCTGACCGACACCGGCACGGAGATGGGCGAGGAGAACGTCTCCACGTACCGCATCGTCGAGGGTGACCCCCTGAGCGCGACCGTCGTCTGCCGTGCGACCGTGACGCTGTCGCGCCCCGGCTGGCGCACACGTGTGGAGGCGAGCACGACGATGACCTGCGATCGTGAGCGGTTCCTCGTCACGACGGCGCTCGACGCCTACGACAACGACGTGCGCGTTCACGCCCGCACACAGACCGATCGATTTGTAAGGGACGGCACATGACGGTTGCGACAGACCGCCCGACGCAGTACGCAGGGCGCGCGACGATCCCGTGGGCCTGGTACTCGGACCCCGCGATCCTGGCGCTCGAGCACGAGCGGATCTTCCGCTCAAGCTGGCAGTACGCCGGCCACCTCGGTCAGCTCGACGGACCCGGCAGCTACTTCGCGTCCGACACCGGCCCGGTGCCGATCGTCGTCACGCTCGACCGCGCCGGCACGCTGCGCGGCTTCATCAACGTCTGCCGCCACCGCGGCGCCGTGCTGGCCTGCGGGGCCGAGCGGCGCGGTACGCTGCAGTGCCCGTACCACGCCTGGACCTACGACCTCGACGGGCGCCTGCGGGCGGCGCCGCGCGGCGACGAGGACCCCGCGTTCGACCCCGAGCGAATGGGCCTCGTACCGGTCTCGGTCGGCACCTGGGGGCCGTTCGTGTTCGCCAACCCCGATCCGGCCGCGGCGCCGCTCGCACACGCGCTCGCCGAGCTGCCGGCGGTCGTCGCCGAGCACGGCCTCGACGTCGGTGCGCTGCGCTTCAATCGGCGCGTCCACTATGAGATCCGAGCCAACTGGAAGATCGCGCTGGAGAACTACCTCGAGTGCTACCACTGCCCGGTCAACCATCCGGGCCTCGTGCAGGTGATCGACGATCGGCGGCTCGAGCTCGTCGCCGACGGGCTGCGCACGAGCCAGTTCGCCCCGATCGATCCGCGCTCGCTCGACGGCCGGGGTCCGATCGACGCGCACGGGTCGGTGACGTCGGCGCAGAACCACCTGTGGTTTCCGACGCTCAAGTTCAACGTTCTGCCAGGACACCCGAATCTCTCGATCGGGCCGTTGTGGCCGACCGGGCCGGAGACCTGCGCCGGTTACCTTGACTACTGGTTCTCCGACGAGGCCGACGAGCGCTGGATCGCGGAGCTGTTCGAGCTCGACGACCGCGTCGGGGCCGAGGACACCGCGCTCGTCGAGGCCGCCCAGCGCGGGACTGCCAGCGGTGCGATCGACCGTGGCTGGGTGCTCGGCGGCGCCGAGACGCTGATCGGCCACTTCCAGGACTACGTCGTCTCGGCGCTGCAGCTGGAGGCAGGACGATGAGCGAGGCGACGGTGAGCACGCAAGCCGACGGGGCGCCGCGTCCGGCGGGCGAGCGGATCGGCGGCCACGTCGTCGCCGAGACGCTGGTGGCGCTCGGGACCGAGGTCGCGTTCGGCGTGCCCGGCGTGCACGCGCTTGCGATCTGGGAGGGGCTGCGCGACACCCCGATTCGGGCGATCGGAACGCGGACCGAGCTGTGCGCGGGGTTTGCGGCCGACGGCTACGCGCGCTCCAGCGGCCGGCCGGGCGTGGTGCTCCTGTCGACCGGACCGGGCGCGCTGAACTCGCTGACGGCGGTGATGGAGGCCGCCTCGGCACATGTGCCGCTGGTGCTGATCTCAAGCCAGATCCCGACCGAGCTGCTGGGCCGCGGACGCGGCTACCTGCACGAGCTGCCCGACCAGCTCGCGGCGTTCGCGACCCTGTGCAAGAGCGCTGTGCGGGCGCCGAGCATCGAGTCGGTTCCCGGGCTGATGCAGCAGGCGTTCGAGCGGGCGCTCCAGCCCCCGAGCGGGCCCGTGTTCGTGGAGATCGGAGTCGACCTGCTGACCGGCGAGGCGGGTCAGGTGTCGAGGATCGCCGTCACCAAGCCAGTGGTTCGGCGCCCGGGCGCGCCGCGCGCGCACCTGCTCGTCGCCGCGGAGCTGCTCGCCAAGGCGCAGTCGCCGGTGATCTGGGCGGGCGGGGGCGTGATCCGCTCGGGCGCGCGTCACGCGGTGCGGGCGCTGTCGGAGCTGCTCGATGCGCCGGTCGCGACGACGTACATGGGCAAGGGCGCGATCGCCGACGACCACCCGCTCGCGGTCGGCTCAGGATGCGACGAGGCGGCCTTCCAGGAGCTGTTGTCCGGTGCCGACGTGGTGCTGTGCGTCGGCACCGAGCTCGGCGCCGAGACGACCGGCCAGTACGAGCTGTCGTTCGACGGAGCGGTGATCCATCTCGATGCCGAGCCGGCGCGGATCGGCGTCACCTACGAGGCGCTCGGGCTTGTCGGCGACGCGCGGGCGACGCTCGGAGCGCTGGTCGAGGAGCTGACGCCGCGGCTCGACGTTCGACCGGGCGCGCGGCGCGCCGCCGCGGTGCAGCGCGTCGAGGCCGTTCGGACACGGATCGCCGAGGGGCTGGCGGCGCAAGGGCGTTCGCTCGAGCTCGGTGTGCTGTCGACGCTGGAGCGTGCGCTTGCGGACGACGCGGTGGGCTGCTTCGACATGACGATGCTCGGCTACTGGGCAGCGCCACACCTGCGGATCGGCGACGGTCAGCAGTTCCTGTACCCGCTCGGCTCCGGCACGCTCGGCTACGGCTGGCCGGCCGCGATCGGCGCGAGCGTCGCGCATCCGGATCGGCAGGTGCTCGGCGTCGTCGGCGACGGCGGCTTTCAGTACGCGGTCGCCGAGCTCGGCACCGCCGCCCAGCACGGGATCGCCGCCAAGCTGCTGATCGTCGACGACGGCGGCTACGGGATCCTGCGCGAGTACCAGCGCGACGCGTTCGGTCACACGACCGCGGTCGAGCTGCCGGGCAAGGACCTGGTGGCGGTCGCCGCCGCGTACGGCGTGCCCGTCCGCGAGGCGACGCCCGACGATCTCGGCGAGCAGCTGGCGTGGGCGAGCGCTCACGACGGCCCCGCGGTCGTCGTGCTGCGGGCGTTGCTGACGGCGGCGGCGCCGACCCGATGAGCGCCGACGCGACGGGCCCCGAGCGGCTGCTGCGTCGCTCGGTGATCGGCGTCGGTCCGTACGTTCCCGGCGCCGGCGCCCGTGAGCTGAAGGCCCGCACCGGTCGCACGGATCTGATCCGTTTGAATTGGAACGAGAACCTGCTCGGGCCGCTGGATGGCGTGCTCGACGCGGTCGCCGCGTCGCTGCCCGACGCCTGGATGTATCCGGAGGAGACCGATGAGGAGTTCCGGGACGCGGTTGCAGCGTGGGCCGGCGCCGGCCCGGCGCAGGTCATTCCCGGCCACGGAATCCAGGCGCTGACGTTGTCGCTGGTGGCGGCGTTCATCGAGCCCGGCGACCGGGTCGTCATCCCGCGGCCGACGTACGGGCTGTACACGTCGGTGTGCGCGGTCGCCGGCGCCGAGGTGATCCGGGTCGAGACCGATCCCGACACGCTCGCGTTCGATCTTTACGAGCTCGCCCGTGTCGCCAACGAGGTCTCGGCCAAGCTCGTGTTCGTGTGCGATCCGAACAACCCGACCGGGTTGCGAGCGCGCCGCCGCGACTGGGACGCATTCCTGCAGGCGTTGCCCGATCGCTGCCTGGCCGTCGCCGACGAGGCATACGCCGACTACATCGAGCCGGGCGAGCGGATCGACCGGCTCGCCGACATCGACGCCGGCCGGCCGGTGGTCGTGCTGCGGACGTTCTCGAAGATCTTCGGGCTCGCCGGGCTGCGGCTCGGGTACATGCTCGTGCACGAGTCGCTGGCGGCGCACCTGGACGCCGTGCAGGAGCCGTTCAACGTCAACTGCGCTGCGCTCGCGGCCGGGCTTGCCAGCCTTGATCGCGTCGACCAGTTGCCGACGCGCCGGGCGCAGGCGGCGGCCGCCCGCGAGCGGCTGGTCACGCCGCTCACCGCCGCGGGCATCCGCTGCCTGACCTCGCATGCCAGCTTCGTGCTCGTCCAGGTCGGCGGCGACGACGTCGGCGTGTGCGAGGCGCTGGCGCGCGAGGGGCTGCTGCTGCGCGCCGGCCGCGAGTTCGGCCTGCCCGGCTACGTGCGCGTGACGATCGGGCCCGAGGCGCTGATGGACCGCGTCGCGGACGCGCTCGTGGCCGCGGTCGGCGGTCGTTGACGAGCGGAACCTTGTCCGAGGGCTTCGCACGAACTTGACAGGGTTTGCCGAGCCGTAGCGCCTATCCGAGCGTGGCGAGCGCCTGCTCGAGGTCGGCCCACAGGTCGTCGGGGTGCTCGAGCCCGGCGCTGAGTCGCAGCAGGCCCTCGGGCACCCGCTCGCCCTCCCAGCGGAACCGGCCCTCGAGCGTCGTCGCGGTCCCGCCGAGGCTGGTCGCGTTCTCGATCAGCCGCAGTGATCGCTCGACCTGGCCGGCCGCGGCTGCGTCGGCGACGTCGAACGACAGCAGCATCCCGAACGCATCCGCGTAGCGGGCGGCGACCGGGTCCGGACCGAGTCCCGGGTAGCGGACGATCCGCACCGCCGGGTGCTCCGACAGGCGCCGCGCGAGCTCGAGCGCGTTGGCCGACTGGCGCGGCACCCGCACGCCAAGCGTCTTCAGCCCGCGCACCAGCAGCCAGGCGGGATCGGGCGCCGCGACGATCCCGGCGTGCCCGCGCCACTGAAGCAGCCGCTCCGCATCCTCGTCGCGCGCGCAGACGACGACGCCGAGCAGCGCGTCGTGGTGGCCGGCGAGGACCTTCGTGGCCGAGTGCACGACGAAGTCGGCGCCGTGCTCGAGCGGACGCAGCAGCAGCGGGCTGAGCACCGTGTTGTCGACCGCGACGCGCCCGCCCGCCGCGTGCACGGCGGCGACCGTGGCGTCCAGATCGGGGAACGTCAGCAGCGGATTGGAGCACGGCTCGATCCACACGAGGTCGGCCTCCGAAGGCGGCGGACCGGTCTGGTCGAAGCCGACCACTTCCAGTCCCCACCGGCTGAGCTCCTCGCGCAGCAACCCGACCGTGCCGAAATAGCCACCGTCAGCGACCGCCACCGTCGCGCCGGGACCGAGTGTCGCCATCGCCAGCGAGCAGACCGCCGCCATCCCCGATGGAAACAGCAGCGCACGGCCGCCGTCGAGCTCGGACAGCAGGCGCTCGGCGTCGAGCCCGACGGCATGGGCATAACGCTGGTAGAACCGCGGCCCGGGCTCGCCGTCGACGTACGGCTCGATCGTCGTCCGGGCGACCGCCGGTGTGCCGCCGTGGGCGGTCCAAGTCTCGCGATGCATGGAGGGCGAGCTTAGAGAGAGATGGGGGATATGCTCGCCAGCCGTGCACTTCCAGCAGTTGACCGACGTCGAGCAGCGGGTGCTCGGGTGCCTGTTGGAGAAGCGCTGGACGACGCCCGACCAGTACCCGCTGTCGATCAACGC
The DNA here is from genome assembly GCA_036273655.1 of Solirubrobacteraceae bacterium. Classification (GTDB taxonomy): domain Bacteria; phylum Actinomycetota; class Thermoleophilia; order Solirubrobacterales; family Solirubrobacteraceae; genus Palsa-465. The sequence continues at coordinate 96,330 of DASUHF010000113.1, forward strand.
GCTGCGGCTGGCGTGCAACCAGTCGACCAACCGCGACCCGGTCACGACCTACAGCGAGGACGAGGTGTTCCAGGCCGCGCAACGATTGAGCAAGTACGGACTCGCTCGACTGGCGAGCGGCCACACGTCGCGCGCGACCAAGTACCGGCATCTCGCCGAGGAGGGACTCGGGCTCGACCGCGAGCAGCTTGCAATCCTGTGCGTGCTGCTGCTCCGCGGGCCGCAGACGCCGGGCGAGCTCAAGCAGCGCTCGGAGCGGCTCGTGGCCTCGCCGCTCGGCCTCGGCGACGTCGAGCGAATCCTCTCAGAGCTGGCGCAGCGCGGCTATGCGACGAACCTCGGACGCCGGCCCGGCCAGAAGGAGGACCGCCACGCGCAACTGCTCGGCGGCGACGCACGCGAAGGACCCGCGGCGGAGCCCGCCGCGGTCGCGGCTCCCGAGCCCGCGGCCGTGACGCCGCCCGTCGTCGGCGCCGCACCGGTCGCGATCCCTGAGCCCTCCGAGCAGGACGCGCGGCTACAGGAGCTGAGCGACCGCGTCGCGACGCTCGAGGCGTCGGTCGCCGACCTGCGTGCGCAGCTGTCGGACCTGCTCGGCTGAGCCCGGCTCGGCGACGAGCGCGGTCAGCGTGTCGCCGAGCGGCGCGTCGACCTTGATCAGCGCGTGCTCATCGCCGCGGGTGACGCCGCGGTTGACGATCGCCGCCGGGATCCCGTCGCGCGCGGCGCGATGCACGAACCGCAGCCCCGACATCACCTGAAGCGACGAGCCGAGCACGAGCAGCAGCGCCGACGAGGCCACGAGCTCGTAGCAGCGGTCCACCCGCGGCCGCGGCACGTTCTCGCCGAAGAACACGACGTCGGGCTTGACCAGGTCCGATCCGCAGCGGTCGCAGCCGACGAGCGCGAACGCCTGAATTTGGTCGGCTGGGAGCTCCGCGTCGCCGTCGGGGTTGATCGCGACCGTCCGCTCGGCAAAGCCCGGGTTGGCGGCGCGCAGCCGGTCGTCGAGCTCGGCGCGCGATCCCACATGGCCGCAGTCCAGGCAGATGACGTCGTGCAGCCCGCCGTGCAGCTCGATCACGTCCCGCGCACCGGCCGCCTGATGCAGGCCGTCCACGTTCTGGGTGATGACCCCGACCAGTAGGCCGCGGCGCTGCAGCTCCGCGACCGCGCGATGGCCGGCGTTGGGGCTGGCGTGCGCCATCCGCCTCCAGCCGGCGTGTGCCCGCGCCCAGTAGCGCCGACGCGCGGCCGCCGAGCCGGTGAACTCGCCGATGCTGATCGGCAGCCGCGCGCGCAGCCGCCCGTTCGGGCCACGGTAGTCGGGGATCCCGGACTCGGTCGAGATCCCGGCGCCGGACAGCACGACGACGTCGCCGCCGTCGATCAGCTCGCGCAGCTGCTCGAGGCCGCGCACGTCGACCGCGCCGAGCTCGGTCACGTCGGCAGCGCCAGGCCGATCAGGTACAGCGCGCCGCCGACGATCACGCCCGCGAGCGTCATCTCCAGGCCCGCCGACCACCACGAGCGCAGCGTTACCAGCGACTTCGCGGCGCCGACGAGGAAGTGCGCCACCAGCGACACGATCGCGGCCGCGACGATCGCCCCGGTGCCGTCGGTGATCATGAACGGGATCACGGGAACGATCGCGCCGACGCCCGTCGAGATCCCGGCGGCGATCGAGGCCTGCACGGGGTCGCCACCGCCGCTGCCGGTGACCCCGAACTCCTCGGCCGACAGCGCCTGCAGCATCGCGTCCGGGTTGCGGCTCATCTGCTCGGCGAGCTGGGACGCGGTCGCCGGGTCCACGCCCTTGAGCTGGTAGAAGAGCGACAGCTCCTCGCGCTCCTCCTCGGGGTGCTCGGCGATCTCCTGACGCTCGCGGGCGACGTTCGCCTGGGCGACCTCGTTCTCGGAGCGCTCGGCGAGGAACGCGCCGGTCGCCATCGACAGCGCCGACGCGATCGCTCCCGCGAGCCCGGCGGTGAGGACGGCGCTGGAGCCGTTGGTCGCCCCCGCGACGCCGGCAACGATCCCGAACACCGCGGCAAGCCCGTCGTTGGCGCCGTAGATCGCGCCCGAGATCCAGCCCGCGCCCGAGCGATGCCACTTCTCGCGGCCGAGGATCTTGTCCAGGCGCTGACGCGCGCCCGGGATCGCGATCGGGCCGCCATCGCCACCCTGCGCCGGTGACGGCCGCGGCGGCTGCGGCGAGAGCGGGTCACCCGGCTGGCCGGCGCCGAAGCCGTCGCCGCCGCCGGTGTCCCGGCCGCCCCCGGCGCGCAGGTCGGCGACGGCCAGTGAGTGCGAGCGCTCCTCGCGGCGGATGTCGCGCAGCAGGCGGTCGGTCGTCGTGTCGCCGGTCGAGCGCTTGTAGAGATCGTCGACCTCCTCGTCCTCGGCGGCCTCGCGCGCGGCCAGCAGCCGATCGATCGGAGCGATCCGCGCCTGCAGCCGCAGCCACAGCGGCACCTTCACCGAGGCGCGGTCCGGGATCGCGATCCCCAACTCGCTCATCCGCGCCTCGATTCGGCCGCGATGGCCGGACTCCGCGTCGGCCATCCGCCGCAGGATGTCGGCCTCGCGCTCGTCCAGGCGCCTCGCGATCAGCTCGTACACCGCCCCCGCGAGGATCTCGCCGCGCCAGGCCGTCAGTAGCCGCTCGCGGACTTCCGGGGATGGATCGCGGGTCTCCGTGATGGGCCGATTCTACGAGCGACGATCAGAGCCGCCGCGCTCGTGGCCCGCGCATCCGTCCCGCGCGGTCCGTAGCGGCGAAAGCCGCTACGGGATCCCGATCTCGGAGTTGTCGCCGACCATGAACCGGTAGGCCCGCGGCTGGCGGTTGTCGCGCCCGATGCGGACGTTGCGGCCCAGCAGCGAGGATTCCATCCGGCCGTCGAGATGGCAGACGCTCGCGCCCGCCAGCAGGATCGAGTGCTCGACCTCGGCGGCCTCGATCACGCACCCCTCGCCGACCGCCGTGTACGGGCCGATGTAGCAGTCGGTGAGCGCTGCGCCGGCGCCGATCACCGCCGGGCCGCGAACGGTCGAACGCTGCAGGCGCGCGCCGCGCTCGATCGCCACGCGGCCCTCGACCTGGGAGTCGATCAGCTCGCCATCGAGCCGGCGCTGCACCGTGTCGAGGATCAGCCGGTTGGCCTCGAGCATGTCGTCGAGGCGGCCGGTGTCCTTCCACCAGCCCTCGACGATGTGGGGCTCCACTCGCTTGCCGGCATCGACGAGATGCTGGATCGCGTCGGTGATCTCCAGTTCGCCGCGGGCGGAGGGCTCGATCGCGCGCGCGGCCTCGTGGACCGACGCTCGGAACATGTAGACGCCGACGAGCGCCAGGTCGGTCTTCGGCTGCGACGGCTTCTCGACGAGCCGGACGACCGAGCCGTCGTGGAGCTCGGCGACGCCGTAGTGCTCGGGGTCGGGCACCGGCGTCAGCAGGATCAGCGCTTCGGGCTGGTTGACATCGAAGGCCCGGACGAGCTCCGAGATGCCGCCCTGCAGCAGGTTGTCGCCGAGGTACATGACAAACGGCGAGTCGGCCAGGAACGGCTCGGCGGTCAGCACCGCGTGCGCGAGCCCGGCCGGTTCGTCCTGGACGATGTAGGTGAGCCTGACGCCGAACGCTGAGCCGTCGCCGGCGGCGGCGCGGATCTCGTCGCCGGTCTCGGGCGCGATGATGATCCCGACCTCGTCGATGCCGGCGTCCGCCATCGCCTGGATCCCGTAGAACAGGACCGGCTTGTTGGCGACCGGCACCAGCTGCTTGGCGCTCGTGTGCGTGATCGGGCGCAGGCGCGTGCCCTTGCCGCCCGACAGGATCAGGCCCTTCAGCGGTTCTGCCACGGTTGGCGAGGGTACTGATCGGCTCGTCGCAAGCTCGTGACCGACGGCTGCGGGGCGCTGATCCTCCGCCGGGCGGCGACACTGCCTGGCCGCCGGCGGACACCAGAGAGTGAGAAGTAAGTCCGGTATAGACGTACAAGTCTCACAAACGGGAAATCCGGTGCGACAGGGAGCGCGCGCCAAGCGTCAGACGTGCTCGACGAGATCGAGGCTGCGCTGCCACAGGGTGGCGCGGGCGGCCGGGTCGTAGGCCTGCTCGTGTGCGCGTGCTTCGCGGGTGCGGTCAAAGAACCGGCCGCTGACGCCCGCTAGGGCGGGGTCGGTGACGAGGCGGTGGGTGGCGGCCGCGCCGTCCTCGAGCGAGTCGACGTGGCGGCCGATCTCCTGGAGGACCATCTTGGTGGGCATGTAGGTCGAGGGGTGCAGGCTGTTGACCGTGACTCGCTGGGCCGGGCGCCGGTCGGCGAGCTCGAAGCCCGACATGATCTGCGCGAGCTTGCTTTGCGCGTAGGCGCGGGTGCCGTCGTAACCGTGTTCGAGCATTAGGTCATCGAAGTCCAGGGCGTGCTGGCCGATGGAGGCGACGTTGACGATTCGCGCGGGCGCCGAAGCCTCAAGCAGCGGCAGCAGCTCGAGAGTGAGCAGGAACCCGGCGAGGTAGTTGACCGCGAAGCGCAGCTCATAGCCGTCGGCGCTGGTGCGCCGGGTGCGCCCGTCTGGCTCCCCGGAGCCGATGCCGGCATTGGAGACGAGCACGTCAAGACGGTCGGTGCGCTTGCGCACGTCGTCGGCGAGCCGCCGGACCTGGGCGAGGTCGGCGAGGTCGGCGAGCACAGTCTGTGGCCGCGGGGCGTCGTACGTGGCGGTGATCTCGTCGCTGGCGTCCTTGAGGCGATCGGGGTTGCGGCCGTGGAGGATCAGGTTGTGGCCGTCCCGGGCGAGGCGGTCGGCGAGGGCGCGGCCGTGGCCGTCGGTGGCGCCGGTGATGAGGATCGTGCTCGCGCTCATGGCCTACTAGAGAAACGTCGGCTACAGCGCCCAGTTCTGGTTCATCAGCACCGGCAGCTCGCGCCCGTCGCGCGTGGTGCCGGTGACCTCGATCTCGGGCCCGCCAATCATGAAATCGGTGTGGATCCCGGAGGCGTTGACGCGCGCGGCCGACTCCTCGTCGCACAGATGCGGGAAGCCGGCGCCGACGGCGATGTGGCTGGCGGCGTTCTCGTCCAGCAGCGTGTCGTGGAAGATCAGCCCACTGGCGCCGATGCGGCCGCTGGAGTCGACGAGCGCGACCTCGCCGAGCCGGTTGGCGTTGTCGTCGCGCGCGACCATCTCGCGCATCAGGCCGGCGCCGTCGTCGGCGTCGACATCGACCGCGCGACCACCCTCGAACCGCATCCGCAGCCCGCTGACGGTGCGACCAGAGACCAACAGCGGCCGCGTCGAGGCAACGGTCCCGTGGGTCCGCTCCGGGTCGGGCGTCGTGAACACCTCCTCGGTGGGGATGTTGGCCAGGTACGGCACGCCCTCGGAGCTCGTCATGCTGCCACCGCCCCATCGCGCCCCCGGCAGCAGCCCAACAACCAAATCCGTGCCCGGACCGGTGAAATGCAGCGAGTCCAGCTCGACCCCGTCGAGCCGCTCGGCCGTGCTCGTCAGCGCCTCGCCGCGTTCGCGCCACGCCCGTACGGGATCGTCGGCATCGAGCCGGCAGACGAGCCCGATCTGCTCCCACAGCTTCTCGAGCGCGTCGGGGTCGTCGTCGCCGAACACGAGCCCTGCCCAGCCCGGCGTCGGCCCCGGGATGATCGTCCAGCGCAGCCGCTGACGGGCGATCACCTCCATCTGCTCGGGGATCACGACCGTGTCGCGCCCGATCCGCTCCGGATCGACGTCGTCGAGCAGGTGCGGCGCCGCGGGGCCGGTCAGCGCGATCGAGCAGCCCCCGATCTCCTCGACGTCGAGCAGCTTGCGGCGAGTCCACGGCGGGATCTCGCCGAGCGCCTCGTCGGCGGCGTGCGTGAGCCTGACCCTGCGCACGTGCGGGTCTGAGTAGTTGACCTCGACATAGCGGGCGCCGAGCTCATAGCAGACGGAGGCGATCGCGCGGGCAAGCGCCTCCTGGCCGAGCGTCGCCGAGACGACGACGGTCTGTCCGTCGGTCGTGTTGCTGCCGGCCGTGGCGGCGAGCCGCGCCAGCGCGGGGATGTATTCGGGCATCGCCGCAGCCTAACCCGGCCCGGCTCGCCCCGCAGGGCTCAGTGGCTGACGAGCGCGGCGCTGTCGGCGATCTCGGCGGCAGCCTCGCGGACCGCCTCGCGGGCCTCGGGCGGCTCGAGCACGACCGCGTCGCCGGCCTCCTTGAGCGTCTCGCGCACGAGCCAGTCGATGCCCGCAAAGCCGATCTCGACGATCACCGCACCGTCCCCGCACTCGGCGACGACGTGGCGCTCCTCCCGTGCCCAGCGGGCCCGCTCTGGCGAGATCCACACCCGAGCGCGCTTCGACGCCTCGACCTCGCCGGTCTTCGGCCAGCCGTGGATGTCGTCGGCGAGGTCGACGTCGGGCCGCACCGCGAACACCTCGTCGCACACCGCCGCGGACTTGATCCGGTCCAGCCGGAAGTGGCGCAGCGCCTGCTTGGCGGGGTCATAGCCGGCCAGGTACCAACCCTCGCGGCCGTTGATCAGCCCGTACGGCTCGACCGTGCGCTGCGAGAACGTGTCCTCGTTCTGCTTGTAGTACTCCAGGCGCACCAGCCGCCGCTCGGACACCGCCCGTGACACGGTCAGCGCGATCTCGGTGTCACCGCCGCCCGGGTGCGAGAACTGCAGCCCCTCCTCGGCGGGATCGGTGCCGAGCGCCTCGACGATCTTCGCGCGGACGCTCGTCAGCGAGCCCTCGGGGATGTGCTCGCCGACGAAGTCGATCGCGGCGATCAGCGCCTTGGCCTCGACCGGCAACAGGCGCGCCGGCCGCGCGAACGAGTCGCCGTAGGGCTCGGGATCGACCTCGATCGTGCCGTCGTCCTTGATCTCGGCGTACAGCACGTACGTGCCGGCGCCGAAGTTGACGACGTTCAGCAGCGAGATGTCCTCGGCCAGCTCGTGGTCGGGGATCTTCAGCGCCGCGCACAGCTCGTCGACGTCGAGCAGCCGTCCGGCGCGGCCGGCGTCGATCAGCAGCGAGGCGAGCGTCACCAGCCGCGCGAACCGCTCCGGGCGGATCGCCGCGTCGGGGCGCGTCGCGTCGTCCTCGTCGGCAGGCGGCGACGCGTGTGCGGGCGCGACGCCGTTGCCGTTCCCGTTGCTCGCGGGGTGCGCGGCGGTCGGCGTCTGCTCGGCGACCTGGGGTTCGCCGGAGTGGCGTTCGACGAGCAGGGCGAGGCGCTCGCGCAGCTCGGAGACGAGCTCGGGCGGGCCGACGATCCGGGCGTTGTGGCCGAGCCCGAGCGTCCACGCGATCAGCTGGCGCGCGTTGGCGTACGGCGTGACGAACAGCTTGTCGCCGTCGTCGGCCGACCGGATTTCTCCGTAGGGGCCGAAGTTGCGCTGGATCTGCCAGGCGATCCGGTGGCTGATCCAGACCTCGGCGACACCGACGGGCTCGCCGAACTGCCATCCGATCCGGTTCGCGTACGCGCGCGCGTCGAAGTTGTCGGGACGCTGGAAGTCGTGTTCTGCCTTGGTCGCGTAGCCGACCTTGCCCTGGATCCGGGAGAGGCGGAAGACGCGGATCGCGGCGCGCTCGTGCGAGCGGCCGACGAGGTAGAACTGGCCGCCCTGGTACAGCAGCTGGTAGGGATCGACCCTGCGCGTGCCGACCTCGTCGCGCTCCATCGTGTGGTAGTCGAAGACGATGGTCTTGCGGCGGAAGATCGCCGTCTCGATCTTGGCCAGGCGGATCGACAGGTCGTGTCCGCCGGCCGAGCCGGTGATCCCGAGCGCGACCGTCCGCTGCGCCGGCGCGTCGAGCGGGCTCGGGCGCCCCCAGGAGATCTGCTGCAGCGCAAGCCGCAGCGGCTCGGCGTAGGCAAATTCGCCGTCGAGCAGCTGCAGCGCGGTGCGCAGCGCCGCCAGCTCGGTGTCGGTGAACTCGATCGCCGGCAGGTGGAAGTTCTCGGGCGGCAGCGAGTAGTTCTCCTGCTCGACGAGTCCGTCGACGGGCTTCTCGACGGTCAGCACGATCCCCAGCGACTCCAGCTCGGAGCGGTCGGCGTAGAAGCGGCGCGCGAACGCGTCCTCGTTCATCACGCTGTAGCCCTCGACGTCGCGACGGATCTCCGGTGCCGTGACCGGCCGCCGCTCGGCCATCAGGTAGGAGATCAGCGAGAGCTGACGGATCAGTTTCTCGGTGTCCTTTGCCATCCCCCGGTCCACTCTAGACGCGGGGCCGCTCCTGGACCCCTACTGAGACGGGCGAACGGCCGCAATTTCCAGCTTTTCGGCGGCGCGCGGACAGTGCGCGCAAGCGTTCTCAGGCGGCGCGGCGCTCGTCTGAAGCGGGCGCCGGCATGACCGGGAGATAGGCGCCGCCGCCGAGCGCCTTGTCGAACGACGACCACTCCTGGCCGGGCGCCAGCGACTTCTCGATGCGGTCGAAGCTGCCCATCCGCGCGCCGAGGCTGTCGGCCATGTGCACGAGCGTCGCCTCGCGCGTGCACGGCTTCACCGGGCTGCCGTGCTCGAGCGAGCCGTGGTGGCTGAGGA
>DASUHF010000114.1:0-9637 GCA_036273655.1 Solirubrobacteraceae bacterium
CGAACGTGCGGCCCTCAGGCGCCGGGCAGACCCTCCAGCCCGGTGGTCGGCGGCTCGTCGGCCGGCAGCGGGGGCGCTCCGGCGGAAGCGGGCACGGTGGCGACGACGGTCTGGGGCTCGGGGAGCGGCGCGGCAGCCCCGGCGACGGAGGCCACGGACGCCCGGCGCACGACCGTGCCGGCGGCCATGTCGTGCGGGCCGCGGCGGCGGTCGTCGAAGAGGACGGTGAAGAAGCCGGCGCCGAGCGGCGCGAGCGCGAGCATCATCACGACGAACCGCAGCGCGGCGCGGGCGAGGCCGAGATCGCGCGGGCCGGTCGAGGCCACCGAGATGTCGAGCAGGCGCCCGCCCGGGGTCTGCCCGGCGACCGTCCAAAACGCGACGAAATAGAGGCCGGTCCAGCCCAGCCACAGGGTGCCGCCGGTGACCGCGGCCGCGAGGCCGGGCCTGCCGGCGCCCGCCAGCGAGCCGATCAGACCGATCGCGGCGCCCGCGATCGCTGCCAGCACGTTGATCACGATCGCGTCGACGAGGAGCGCGGTCGCGCGCGTCACGAGCCCGGCGTACGGGGTCGGCGGCATCACTGCGGCTGGATCCGACGGGGACGGCGAAACAGCGAGCGGGCGGCCTTCTCGACCGCGTCGTCGGCGGTCACGGTCCGCGCGCGCACGCCGACCGTGACGTCTTCGGCGAAGCCCACCGTCTGCTGCGACAGTGCGGCGCGGAGCTCCGGCGAGGTCGTGACGTGGCGCAGCACCTGACGAAACTCCTCGCTTGCCAGCATCCGCGTTGTCAGCCGGTCGAGCACGCGGCTGTCGATCACACGCGCGGCGATGCGATCCATGCCCTCCTCGTCGAGCGTGCCGACGAGCAGCTCCTCGGTTGCCGGATGGTTGATCACGATCGTGACGACGCGGCGGGCCGCGCCGCTGGAGAGCACCCGGTCGACGGCCGCGTCCAGCGCCGGCGAGTCCAACGCATCGGACGCGATCCGCCGCAGCGCGTCCTCGGCGGCCCGCCGGGCGAGCTCGACGAACGCGCGCCCGTCGGCGACCACCGGATCGGCCACGGCGGTCGCACGGCGTCCGGCGGGTGCGGCGAGCGGCGTCGCCCTGGCGACGGCCACCGCCGGCGACGCGATCGTCGCCGCGACGCGGGCGCTCGTCCCGACGGCCGCCCGGGTGCGCCGCTCGGCCGCGGTCGCAAGGCCGACGAGCAGATAGGCGAGATCGCTCGGTTGCACTACAAAAACCCGCCTCGATCGTACCGCCCGGACGGGTGACCGCCAATCACCCGCCGCGGGTGGGCGATGGCGTGCAAGTAACCTGCGGCACGACATGTCAGACGCCCGTTACGACCCCGCGACGATCGAGCCCAAGTGGCAGGCGCTGTGGGAGCGCGAGCACACCTGGGAGGTGTCCAACGATCCCGGCGCCGAGGGGGAGCGCAACGCCTACATCCTCGAAATGCTGCCGTACCCCAGCGGCGAGCCGCACATCGGCCATCTGAAGAACTACGCGCTCGGCGACGCGATCGCGCACTACCGGCGGCGCAACGGCCAGCGGGTCCTGCATCCGATGGGCTACGACGCGTTCGGGCTGCCGGCCGAGAACCACGCGATCCGCACCGGCGAGCATCCACGGACGTCGACCGAGGGGTCGATCGCGGAGTTCCAGAAGGCGTTTCGCCGCTGGGGGATCTCGATCGACTGGTCGCGCGAGATCAGCTCGCATGACCCGTCGTACTACCGCTGGACCCAGTGGATCTTCCTGCGCTTCTTCGAGCGCGGGCTCGCGTACCGCAAGGAGGCGGCGGTCAACTGGTGCCCGCACGACCAGACTGTGCTTGCCAACGAGCAGGTGATCGACGGCCACTGCGAGCGCTGCGGCGCCCTCGTCGAGCTGCGTCAGCTCGAGCAGTGGTTCTTCAAGATCACCGACTACGCCGATCGGCTGCTCGACGACCTCGACACGATCCACTGGCCCGAGCACGTCAAGGCGATGCAGCGCAACTGGATCGGCCGCAGCGCCGGCGCCCAGGTCCGGTTCCGCTGCGAGTCGGCGCAGACCGACTACGAGGTGTTCACGACCCGGCCCGACACGCTGTTCGGGGCGACGTTCTTCGTGATGGCGCCCGAGCACCCCGACGTGATCAAGCTTGCGGCGGGCACCGAGCACGAGCAGGCCGTGCACGAGTACGTCAACCGCTCGCTGACGGAGTCAAGCGAGGCGCGCGGCGATGCCGACAAGCCCAAGACCGGCGTGCCGCTCGGCCGCACGGTCACCAATCCGGTCAACGGCGAGCCGCTGCCGATGTACGTCGCCGACTACGTGCTGATGGAGTACGGCACCGGCGCCGTGATGGGCGTGCCCGCCCACGACCAGCGCGACTGGGAGTTCGCGACCGCCTTCGGGCTGCCGATCCGGCCGGTGGTCGCGCCGGCCGACGTCGACGACCCCGACATCGAGACGCAGGCGTTCACGGCGCACACGCCCGACGAGCGGTTGATCAACTCCGGCCAGTTCTCGGACATGGACGCGGTCGCCGGGCGCGACGCGATCGTCGCATGGCTGACCGAGCGCGGCTTCGGTCATGGCTCGGTCAACTACCGGCTGCGCGACTGGCTGCTGTCGCGCCAGCGCTACTGGGGCTGCCCGATCCCGGTCGTGCACTGCGAGGGCTGCGGGATCGTGCCCGTCCCCGACGACCAGCTCCCCGTCGAGCTGCCCGACGTGCGCGACTACAAGCCGCGTGGCCGCTCGCCTTTGGCGGCCGCCGAGGAGTGGGTCGCGACGACGTGCCCGCGGTGCGGCGGCCCGGCACGGCGTGAGACCGACACGATGGACACGTTCGTCGACTCCAGCTGGTACTACCTGCGCTACTGCGACGCGCGCAACGAGCGCGCGCCCTGGGACCCGGCGGTGGTCGCACAGTGGATGCCGGTCGACCAGTACATCGGCGGCGTCGAGCACGCGATCCTGCATCTGCTGTACTCGCGCTTCTTCGTCAAGGCGCTGGCCGACATGGACCTGCTGTCGGTGCAGGAGCCGTTTGCGGCGCTGTTCACGCAGGGGATGATCCTCGGCCCCGACGGCCACAAGATGTCCAAGTCACGTGGCAACGTGATCAGCCCGCAGCCAATCGTCGACCGCTACGGGATCGACACCGCGCGCTGCTATGTGCTGTCGATCGGCCCCGCCGACCAGGACGCGCCGTGGTCGGAGGACTCGCTGGCGGGCATGTACCGCTTCCTGTCGCGGCTGTGGCGGCTGGGCGACGAGCTCGCCCCCGCAACCCCCGATCCGTCGGCGGCGACGACGCCGGATCACCTCGAGGGCGACGCCTTGACCCTCGTGCGCAAGGCCAACTGGGCAATCGACAAGGTGACCGCCGACGTCGGCGTGCGGTGGGGCTTTCACACCGCGATCTCGGCCGTGATCGAGCTCGTCAACGAGCTCTACCGGTACCCGGACGCAGACCCGGCCGCGCGTCGGTTTGCGACCGCCACCGCGGCGTCGCTGATCTTCCTGTTCGCGCCCCATCTCGGCGCCGAGATCTACGAGCGGCTGACCGGCGAGCGCGTCTGGGAGCAGCCGTGGCCGACCGCCGATCAGGCGATGCTCGTCGCCGACACGTTCGAGCTCGTCTGCCAGGTCAACGGCAAGGTCCGCGACCGCCTGACCGCGCCGACCGGCGCCACCCGCGACGAGCTCGAGGCGCTGGCGCTCGCAAGCGACGGCGTCAAGGCGCACCTCAACGGCTCACAGGTCGTCAAGGTCGTCGTCGTCCCGGGCAAGCTGGTCAACGTCGTCGCGCGATAGCGGCCGGCGCTGCAGATGCCCGCCGGCCGTGACGCCACGTACATCGCGGTGATCGGCGCGTCGCGACCGTCCGCCGACGAGGAGCGGGTCGCCGAACTGGTCGGCGCGGCGCTCGCACGCGCCGGCGCGATCGTGATCTGCGGCGGCGGTCGCGGGGTGATGGCGGGCGCCAGCCGCGGCGCCGCGTCGCAGGGCGGCACCGTCGTCGGGATCCTGCCCGGCGGCGACCGCGACCACGCCAACGAGTGGGTCTCGATCGCGCTCACGACCGGCGTCGGCGAGCTGCGCAACGGGCTGATCGTCCGCGCGTGCGACGCCGCGGTCGCCGTCGGCGGCGCCTACGGGACGCTGTCGGAGATCGGGCTCGCGCTCGCGCAGGACGTGCCGGTCGTCGGCCTGGGCACGTGGCCGATCGACGGCGTCGAGCACCACGACGAGCCCGAGGCGGCCGTCGCGCGGGTGCTCGAGCTCGCCCTCGCGCGCCGTAGACGGACTTAGACTCAGCAGCCGACGATGCCGACGTTCAAGGCCGCCTATCTGATCTGTGGCGACGACCACGGCCGCATCGCCGAGCGGCGCAGGCGGCTGCGGCAGCTGGCCGAGGCCGAGAGCGGCGCCGAGGGGCTGGAGCTGTTCGAGGGCGAGGACTCCGCGCCGGACGCCGTCGCCGCGGCGCTGAACGCGATGACGCTGACGCCACAGCGGCGCTTTTTGATCGTCGACGGGGTCGAGCGCTGGAAGGACAAGGACCTCGACTCGCTGGAGGCGGCGCTCGCGCACGCTGATCCCGACACGACGATCGCGTTCTTCGCCCGCGAGGAGGGCCGCTTCAAGGCGCCCGAGCGGCTGCACACGGCCGTCAAGGCCGCCAAGGGCGACATCGCCACCGAGCAGACGGTCAAGCCGTGGGAGCTGCCCAAGTGGGTCGCGGCCCGTGCGCGTGAGCGTGGCATCGAGCTCGAGCCGGGGGCCGCGAAGGCACTCGTCGCCCACGTCGGCGACCGCCAGCAGCGGCTGCTGCGCGAGCTCGAGAAGCTCGAGCTCGGGGCCGAGCCGGTCGGTGACGGCGAGCCGGTCCGAGTGAGCGTGGGCGACGTCGAGCGGCTGACGGCGTCATCGGCGCAGCGAGGCGCGTGGACGGTCGCCGACGCGATCGTCGCCGGCGACGCCGCCGGCGCGGTGCGGACGTTCTTGGCCTTGCGCCAGCAGGGCGAGCGGGTGCCGGGCCTGCTGTATCAGATCTCCCAGCGGGTCAGGACCGCGCACGAGATCGCCGCCGCCGTCGAGCGGGGCGAGTCGCCGGCGTCGTTGAAGCGAAGCCTGCGGATGCCCTCGCGCGCCGCCGATCGGCTGATCGAGGACGCGCGACGGATCGGCGCCGACCGGCTGCGGCGCACGACCGGCGAGATCGCCGACCTCGAGCTCGCCTCACGCGGGGGCGGTCACGCCGGCGCCGGCGAGGACACCGTGATGGTGCAGGCGATCGAACGGATCACCCGCGCCGCCTGACAGCGCCTCGAAACCGCTCTAGAAAAACCCACGCACGCCCGACCACGCGTGACCGATGCTCTCGTGGTCGATATAGGCATGGACGAGCAGGTACGCCGCGCCGAGCACCAACAGGAAGATCAGCAGCACGAGCGCGCGCGTGAGCCAGCGCCACTTCGTGCGCAGCGACGGGTTGACCGGGCGCTCGACCCAGGCGGGCGGCGGCAGCTCGTGGCCGCCCTGGTGCAGCTGGGTGCGCAGCCGCGCCGCTTCGGAGCGGAAGCGGGTCGCGTCCGCGCGCTGGCGGTCGTAGGCGGCGTCGAGCGCGGCGCGGCGCTCGCGCTCGGTTTCCAGTTCGGCCTCGAGCTCGCCGACGCGCTCGGACAGCCGCTGGATCTCCTTGGCGAGAGCGTCTGGACCGGCATTCGGGGCGGTGGGGGGCGGAGCTTCCATCGATCCAACCTCTGTGAGCGCGAGCGTGTCGGCGAATCGTCGCAGAGAGCAGGGGAAATGTCAGCTCTGTGAAGCGGAGATTGCGTTAGGCGCGCCCGTCGGCGCACTCCTCGCGATCAGCCGCGGATGATGCGTGCGGCGCGGGACTTCTTGCGAGCGCCGGTGTTGCGGTGAAGCGCCCCGCGCTTGACCGCCTTGTCGATCGTCGACACGAGCCAGCGATGCTCGATCTCGGCCGCCTCGGTGTCGCCCTCGGCGACCGACTGCTCGAGGCGGCGGAAGTATGTCTTGACCGCCGATGTGTAGCGGCGGTTCTCCAGGCGCTCGCGCTCGGCGCGCAGGATCCGCTTCTTCTGCGAGTGGATGTTGGCCATGAGAAAACCCGCCGGGGCCGGCGGGACGGCCGCGTACTATAGCGCGCCGTGGCCGACGTTCCGATCCGCCCGCGCCCCGGGCGCGGCACGCGCCCGCCAGCGGGACGCGAGGTCGTGAGCGCCGGCGAGGGCATCGACGAAGAGCCCGTCGCGCCGCCGTCCCGCGCGCGCCGGCTTGCGGTCAACACCGCGATCTTCGCGGTCGCGACGGCGCTCAGCCGGCTCGCGGGGATGGGCCGTGAGGTCGTGCAGGCCAACTACTTCGGCACGACCGGCGAGTTCTCAGCATTCACGCTGGCCTCGCAGATCCCGAACCTGTTCTCGAACCTGTTCTCGCAGGCGGCGCTCGGCGCCGCGTTCGTGCCGATCTTCACCGAGCTGTTGCAGCAGGGGCGCCGCCGCGAGGCGTTCAGGCTGGCGTCGTCGCTGTTCTGGTTGATCCTCGTCGCGCTCGGCACGCTGACACTCGTGTACATGGGCGTCGCCGGGATCGTGATGCCGCTGTTCAGCGGCAAGCTGACCGACGCCCAGACGGTGCTCGCGACGGGGCTGTCGCGGGTGCTGTTCCCGGTCGTGCTGCTGCTGTCGCTGACCGGGCTGCTGGTCGCGATCCTCCAGTCCTACGACGAGTTCACGATCCCGGCGCTCGCGCCGGCGTTGTGGAACATCGTGATCATCGTCGGGATGGTCGCGCTGCACACGCAGTTCCACGGCCAGAACGAGATCTACTCGTATGCGGTCGCATGGCTGATCGCGACCGTCGTGCAGATGGCGCTGGTCGCGTGGGCGATGCGCCGGATCGACTTCAAGCTGTCGTTCTCGATGGACTGGCGCGACCCACGGGTGCGCCAGGTGCTGATCCTGTTCTTCCCGGTGACGCTGTCGATCGGGATCATCAACCTCGACATCTTCATCAACGCCGGCCTCGGGGCGCTCGTCTCCAAGGCCGCGCCGGGAGCGATCAACGACGCGTTCCGGATCTACATGCTGCCGCAGGGGATCTTCTCGGTCGCGGTCGCGACCGTGCTGTTCCCGACGTTGAGCCGGATGGCGTCCGCGCGCAACCCGCGCGGGATGCGGCGCACGCTCGGCAACGGGATCCGCCAGATCAACCTGATGCTGATCCCGTCGGCGGCGCTGATGGCGGTGCTGGCCGAGCCAATCACGCGCGTCGTCTACCAGCGCGGCGCGTTCACCACACACTCCACGCACCTGGTGTCGACAGCGCTGCTCTGGTTTGCGTGCAGCCTCCCGTTCGCCGGCGTCAACCTGCTGCTGACGCGGACGTTCTTCGCGCTGCAGCGGCCGTGGATCCCGACCAAGCTGGCGGCGATCAACATCGTCGTCGACCTGATCGTGTCGATCGCGCTGTACAAGCCGCTGGGGATCACCGGCCTCGTGATCGGCACCGTCGCGGCCAACGTCGTGATGACCTACCTGCAGCTCGAGCGGTTGCGCCGCGGCTTCAACGGTCGCCTCGAACTCGCGCAGACGACGATGATCACCGCGCGGATCCTCGTCGCGACCGCGCTCGCGACGGTGCTCGCGTGGCTGCTGTGGCGCGGCCTGGACGCGGTGCTCGGCGGCTCGTTTGCCGCCGGGATCGTCGAGCTGGCGATCGCCGGCGGCATCCCGGTGCTGCTCTACGCCCGGCTCGTGCTGACGATGCGGATCCCGGAGGCGACGCAGGTGCAGGCGCTGGTCCTCGGACGCCTGCGCGCTCGCTGACCGGTTTTCGCCCTGGGCGGATCCGTGCACGGCTCGCGCCGACGGGTCGGGGGTGACAAGATGAGAGGGTATGACTCGACCGATCGCGCCGGGGGCGGTGGTCAGGCGGATTTGTGACCTCTACAAGCGTGAGGCCGGCACGCTGCTGCCCGTCGCCGCCGCGCTGTATGCGATCCAGTTCGTGATCGCGATCGCGCTGCCGACGTCGCTGACGATCATCGTGTCGATCGCGTTCTGGGTCCTGGCGATCCTCTACCAGGGGTTCGTGGTCGAGCTCGTCTCGGTCGACGAAAGCAACCGTCACGCCACCATCGGCGAGCTGCTGCAGGCGGTCACGCCGGTGCTGGGGACGCTGATCGTAATCTCGATCTTGTTCGCGATCGCCCTCATCATCGGGTTCATCCTGATCATCATCCCGGGCCTGATCCTGCTGACGATCTGGTCGGTGGTGGTCCCGGTCGCGGTGCTCGAGCGACGCGGCGTGTTCGCGTCGTTCGGCCGCTCGCGGGAGCTCGTGCGCGGCAACGGATGGAACGTGTTCGGTGTGATCGTGATGGTGTGGGTGGCCGCGATCGTGGTCAGCTTCCTCGCGGCGGCGGTGTCGGCGGGACTCGGACACGTCGGCCGTGACATCGTGCAGTGGGCGGTGAACGTGGCGATCGCGCCGGTCGTGGCGCTGAGCGCGACCGTCCTGTATCTCGAGCTGAGCCGCGCGCGTACCGAGCCGGCACCCGTGGCGTAGCATCGCCACGGGATGAGGCTCAAGGGCGTCTACGGCCGGCAGTTCGCGCACGACCCGCAGGCCGAGCGGGCGCTGCTGTCGTCCGTCGGCTTCACGACCGCGTTCGCGGCGTGCCGGGGGATCACGCACGCGATCAGGGCCGGCGTCGGCCCGTTTTCGAACATGAGCGTCGGCGGCCGCCACCTGCACCACTCCACGCCCGGCATCTTCGGGCTGCTCGGGATCGGCTTTCTGTGGACCCAGCGGGCGTACGTCGGCGACGACTCACCACCGCAGTGGGGGTCGCGGGTCACCGCCAGCCTGTACGGGATCTGCGCGGCGCTGACGCTCGACGAGTTCGCGCTGTGGATGGATCTATCCGACGACTACTGGACGCCCGCCGGGCGCAAGTCGATCGACGCCGTGATCCTGTTCGGCGGGCTGTTGAGCATCACCGCGATCGGGGCGGCGGCGCTGGACTCCAACGACGTCATGCCGAGCTGGCTGAAGCGGCTGGGGCGCTTCGACATCGCTCACACGCCCGGTCCGCCCGCGAGGGCGCCCTCGCCCGAAAACGCGGCGAGTCCGGCCACCGCCTAGCGGACCGGTCCGCAGGTCCTGCGGCATTCGAGCGGCCTCCGGTGGCGCTGGCCGGCGTCCTCAAATCCTCGTGTGGCAGGGCCACACCACGGATTCTGCGTCCTTGGCCAACACCACCGGCGACCACTCTCGGTGCACGCACGACCTACGGACGCGTCCGCTGCGAAAAACAAGGCGCCGTCAGGCGCCCCCTAATCTCCTTTACGGATGGCTGATCAGGCGCACATCCGCAACTTCTCGATCATCGCCCACATCGACCACGGCAAGTCGACGCTGGCCGACCGGATCCTCGAGCTGACGCACACCGTCGGCCCGCGGTCGATGCGCGCGCAGGTGCTCGATTCGATGGAGCTCGAGCGCGAGCGGGGGATCACGATCAAGGCGCAGGCGGTGCGCGTGTTCTACGAGTCGCCGGTCGACGGCGAGACCTACCAGCTGCACCTGATCGACAC
>DASUHF010000115.1:0-30596 GCA_036273655.1 Solirubrobacteraceae bacterium
CGCCGATGCGATCGTGGCGGCCGCTCGTCAGACGGCTACGCCTTGTGGCAAGCAATAGCGAGCTGCCGAGCAGCTACGGCTAGGCGAGGGATGCTGGCTCGTGCTGGTGCCTCCGGCGCGGGCTGCGCGGTCACGACTTGCCGCTTACCAGAATCGCAGGCGGCCCCCGCCACGCTATGTCGGCGCGCTGCCGTGACTGAGTTCAGGTGCCTAGCTTCAGCTTACGCCGACCACCCAAGCGTCGATCTTCTCCGTCGGCCGCGCACCGGTGAGAATCCGGAACTGTGGTGGCGCTCCTGACCAGGTCGCGGTGCGGTACCCGCGATGCTCTACCTGCTGCTGACCAAGTAGCACCACGCGGCGGGAGGCTAGAGACGGCGGTATCTGGCCTCGTAGAGCGAGAACCCGGCGAAGACGAGTAGGCCGATGCCGACCAGCCCGACGAGCCACGGCCCGTACGCCTGGTTGTGCAGGCGGGCCAGCGCGCCGTCCACCCCGACGGCGCTCCCGGGGCTGTAGTCGAGCGCGGTCTTGATCAGGAAGTAGCCGATCAGCGTGAGCACCACAGCGCGGCTCAGAAGGCCGATCTTGCCGAGCACCCGGTAGCGCTTTAGTGCGCTGCCGTCCATCTGCCCCGTCTTCGCCTGACCGGTGAACTTTTCGGCGAGGGCGTAATAGGCCTGGTAGATGCAGCCCGCGATGAGCGCTAGCGCGACCGCGCCGACAATCCAGGGCCCGCCCGGCCATGACAGAACTCCGCCCGCTGCGCGCTTTGGCGATCCCCCGCTGCTGCTCCCGCTGCCGACGAGCGTCTCCACGGCGAGGCCGCAGAACAGCAGGTAGGCGACGCCGCCGCCGGCATTGACGACGCGGTCGCCCGTCTCCGAGCCGCCGCCGCCCTCCGGTCCACGTCCACGAATCGCCTGGGTGAATTTCCAGACCGCATAAGCCAGGAACCCAGCAGCGATCACGATCAACGCGACAAAGCCAAGCGGAGCGCGGGCGACGAGCGCAAGCGCTCCCTGCTGGTCCGTTTGGGTTCCATCAGTGCCCGCTCCGAATGCGAGCGCGAGCGTTAGCGCACCCACCAGCCCGTAGGTGACACCACGGGCGACAAAGCCTGTACGGACCAACCACTCAAAAGTCTGTGACTGTTCCGCGTTGTTGAGCTGCCCGCCCGCGCTGCCTTCCGCGAGGCGCCCACTTGCGTCGCCTGCCGCGGTTCTGCGTGACGGCATCTCCGGGTTTGGAATGGACAGCCTTGGGAGACGGAATCCGGCCACGAGCACGCTGCTACCCGCTCTCGGGATCACGCACACGGGAGTGAGCGAACTGGACCGCGCATCCCGACAGACGCCTTCATCAGGGTGGCTCGGGCGCCGAGTGCATGGCAGCCGACGAGAGCCTAACCGCGCATGCCGCTCGTATCGCTTCGCCACAAGGCGGTAGCCGCCTGTGCCGCTCCGCGAGGAATGCGGCAGCAATAATCAGATGTGGTTAGCGGGACTCGATCAGGCTGCAAGCACCCGATGCTTGCAAGCTCGCGCCGTCCAGCAACCGGCGGTGGGGGGAGCGTTGTGGGCGCCGGTTGAATACTGCTCCACCTGCGCCGGTTGAAAAGTGACCCACCTGGCGTGGGGTCGGGGTCGTCCGGCTGGGTCCGGACCCTCGTCTGATCGTGGTGATCGGGCGAGGAGGAGGGTGTGGTTGGCGTGGAGCAGTGGGCGGAGATCAGGCGGCTGGCCGGGGTCGAGCAGCTCTCGATCCGTGAGATCAGCCGGCGGACGGGGTTGCATCGCAAGACGGTGCGGCGGGCGTTGGCGGCGGCGCAGCCGCCGCAGTATCGGACTCGGTCGGCGACCGGGTCGAAGCTTGATCTGTTCCGGGACTGGATCTGTGAGCAGCTGGCGGCCGATCCGACGATCCAGTCCCAGCGGCTGCGGGAGCTCGCGACCGATTTGGGGTATGCGGGCGGCAAGTCGATCTTTGATGACTATGTCCGCGAGGTCCGCCCGCGGTTCGCAGTCCCGCGGACGTTTCAGCGGACGATTTATCGACCGGGGGAGCTTGTGCAGTGCGACCTGTGGGAGCCTCGCGGCCAGGTGCCGGTTGGGCACGGTCAGACGCGGCGAGGATGGGTGGTCACCTGCGAGGCGTGTTGGTCGCGCGCGATCGCGGGGACGTTGATTTTCAGCAAGCAGGCTCCGGACATCTTGTGGGCGCTGGGGCGCAACCTGCAGCTCCTTGGCGCCTTGCCCGAGAAGCTGGTGTGGGATCGCGAGGCCGCGATCGCCGTCGGCGGGCATCCGACTGAGCCGTTCGCGAGTTTCTGCGGCCAACTGGAGGTTGGGTGGGTGATCCTTCAGCCGCGTGATCCGCAGGCCAAAGGCGTGCTGGAGCGCTCGCATCGATTCATGCGCACTAACTTCGAGCCCGGCCGGCGGTTCGCCAACCACCTGGACTTCCAGGACCAGCTCGACGCGTGGGCTGCCAAAGCCAACGGCCGGGTGCACCGCACCATTCGTGCTGTCCCCGCCCAGCGGCTGGCGTCTGAGCGCGAGCGGATGCGGTCGTTGCCGATCCGAATGCCCGACTGCGACCGACGAGAAGTGATCCGGGTGCCCGCCCAGCCATTGGTACGGATCGATCGCAACGACTACTCGATCGACCCGCAGTTCGCCGGGCGACGGGCCGAGATCCGGGTCTCCCAGACCCACGTGAGCGCCAGCGTGCTCGACACCGGTGAGCTGGCCGCCCGCCACCGCCGGGTGTTCGCCGGCGGGCTGACGCTCATCGACCCCGCGCACCAGACCGAGCTTGAGCGCCAACGCGCGCACCGCTGGCTGCGCGACCAAGTCGAGGTCGAGCAACGGTCGCTGTCTCGCTATGACCAACTCATCCCAGCATGACCAAGACCGCCGAGCTCGCTCACCTGTTCCGCGCACTCAAAGCCCCGGCCGCCGCACGGGCACTGCCCGCCCTGGCCGATCGGGCTCGCGAAGAGTCCTGGAGCTATGAGCGCTTCGCCGAGGCGCTTTTGTCCACCGAGGTCGGCGCTCGCGACAGCCACGGCGGCGAGTCGCGGATCAAAGCCGCGCGGTTCCCCGCTCGAAAGACCCTGGAGGAGTTCGACTTCACCTTCCAGCGCAGCGTCAAGAAGACCGTGATCGAGCACCTCGGCCAACTCGACTTCCTGCACGCCCGCGAGAACGTCATCCTGCTCGGCCCACCCGGCACCGGCAAGACCCATATCGCCACCGCGCTCGGCGTCCGTGCCTGCCTGGCCGGGCAGCGTGTCGCGTTCGCGACCGCAACCCAATGGGTCGCGCGGCTGGCCGACGCCAAACGCCAAGGCCAGCTCGAGACCGAGCTGCGACGCCTGAGCTTCGTGCCGCTGCTGATCGTCGACGAGGTCGGCTACATCCCGTTTGACCCCGAGGCCGCCAACCTCATGTTCAGCCTGGTCTCCGCCCGCTACGAGCGCGCCTCGATGATCGTCACCAGCAACAAGCCCTTCAGCGGCTGGGGCGAGATCTTCGGCGACGACATGGCCGCCACCGCCATGATCGACCGGCTCATCCACCACGCCGAGATCCTCAGCCTCAAAGGCGACAGCTACCGGCTCAGAGGCAAAGAAGACGCCCGCCCCACCCGAGCCGAGCAGCTCGCCTGACCACCCGCCGGGCCAAAACACACCCCCCAGACGGCGGCGCGCCCGCCGGCATTTCACTCCGCTCGCCTACGGCTCGCTGCGCGAAAAGCCGGCGGCGAACCTACAGACGCGTGGGACACTTTTCGATCGGCGCAGGTGGGACACTTTTCGACCGGTCTTGACAAGCGTCAGTCTCGAGCCCGGCGACCAGAGCGCCGCTCAGGACGACAAAGCAACACGACCGCAGTCGATCGGTCCGCGGCTGCTCGCCCTCCCGCAGCGACAGCTCGGATCAAGCGATATTCGGTCAGTTGATGCGCACCTCGCGGCCGGCCCATTCCGCCTCTCGCAGCCGCGTCTTCTGCACCTTCCCCGTCGACGTCTTCGGCAGCTCGCCGAACACGACCGAGTCGGGGCACTTGTAGTGAGCGATCCGGTCGCGGCAGAACGCGATGATGTCCGCCTCGTCGGCGGAGGTGTCCGAGCGAAGCGTGACGAACGCCTTTGGGCGCTCTCCCCAACGCTCGTTGGGGACGGCGATCACCGCGCATTCGAGCACGGCCGGGTGCGCGCAGATCGCCTGCTCGACCTCGATCGACGAGATGTTCTCGCCGCCTGAGATGATCACGTCCTTGGCGCGGTCGCGCAGCTCGATCGCGTTGTCGGGGTGCCATACGGCGAGGTCGCCGGAGTGAAACCATCCGCCGCGGAACGCGTTCGCGGTTCCGTCGGCGTCGTCGAAGTAGCCGGACATGAGGTTGTTGCCGCGCATCACGACCTCGCCGATCGTCGCGGCGTCACGGGGCACGTCGCGCATCTGCTCGTCGACGACGCGCACGAGGTCCGCGGTCGTGTACCCCTGGCCCTGGCGGGAGAGAATCCGGGCGCGCTGCGCGATCTCCATCTCGTCCCAGTCGTCCGGGCGCGCGCACACCGTGTGCGGGCCGTAGGTCTCGGTCAGGCCGTAGACGTGCACGACGCGGATGTTGAGCGCCTCCATCCGCGCCAGCAGCGTCGGCGACGGCGGCGCGGCCGCGACCAGCGCCGTGACCTCGTGGTGCAACGGCGCGGCGTCGGGATGCTCGACGAGCGCGGCGTGCACGGTCGGCGAGCCGCAGTAGTGGGTCACCCGTTCTTCGCGCAGCAGCCGCCAGATCTCGCCGGGATCGACCTGGGGCAGGCACACGTGGGTGCCGGCGGCCGCGGTCACCGCCCACGGAAAGCACCAGCCGTTGCAGTGAAACATCGGCGGCGTCCACAGATAGACCGGGCCGTGGCCGAGCTCGGCCTCGATCACCTCGCCGAGCGCGTTCAGGTACGCGCCCCGGTACGTGTACACGACGCCTTTGGGCTGGCCGGTCGTGCCCGACGTGTAGTCGATCGCGATCGGCTCCTCCTCGTCGACCAGCCACGACGGAACGCCGCCCGCATCGCCGGACTGCAGCAGGTGCTCGTAGCCGTCCGAATCCGGACCGCTGCTGCCGACCTCGACCACGTCGAGCCCGGCCGGTGGATCCTTGACGAGCCCTGCCAGCGAGGCGTCGACGAACAGCGTGCGAGCGCCCGCGTGCGAAAGGATGTGGCGGACCTCGTCGCGGCTGAGCCGCGTGTTGATCGCGACCAATACGCCTCCCGCCGCGGGGACCGCATGGTGCAGCTCGAGCAGCGGGCCGCCGTTCAGGCACAGCGCGGCGACTCGGTCGTGACGCTGCAGGCCGTCGGCGCGCAACGCGGCGGCGAGGCGGTTGACGCGCTCACACAGCTCGGAGTAGGTGCGGCGGCGGTCGCCGTCGACCACCGCGACGCGATCGGGATGGATCGTGGCGCTGCGATAGAGGAACGTGACCGGGTTCAGCTCGGTGCGACTGACTCCGCTGCGCCCCGGCCACGGCGAGTACCCATCTCCTTGGGAGGCGCCGCCGTGGCTATCCATTCTCGACGCCACGCTACCACCGGACGCCGCGCCGGCAAAGGGTTCAGGGCTCCCGACGAAGCTGTTGACGGCTTTGACGGCGTCTGGACGCGCCTAGCCACTCGTCAAATTCCGCCACTATCTCCGTCGGAAACCCTTATCGTTGACCGATGAGCACGCTAGCCGACAGCACCGCAGTGCGTGTCGACCGGGAGGGGCCGGCCGCGCGCATCGTCCTCGACCGAGCCGAGAAGCGCAACGCCCTCAGCCTTGCGGTGATGCGCGAGCTGGTCGGTGCCCTGCGATCCGCCCGCGACGAGCCAGGCGTGCGGGCGATCGTGATCGAGGGCGCCGGCCCGGCGTTCTCGGCCGGCCACGACCTGAGCGAGATGATCGACCGCGACCTCGCCTTCTACCAGCAGCTGTTCGACGTCTGCACCGAGTTGATGGAGACCATCCATCAACTGCCCCAGCCCGTGATCGCCAAGGTGGACGGGATCGCCACCGCGGCCGGCTGCCAGCTCGTCGCCGCCTGCGACCTCGCCGTCGCCGCCGACACCGCGCGGTTCGCCACGCCCGGCGTCAAGATCGGGCTCTTCTGCTCGACGCCGATGGTGCCGCTGTCGCGCGCGGTCGGCCGCAAGCGCGCGCTCGACATGCTGCTCACCGGCCGCGTCATCGACGCCTCCACCGCGCTCGAGTGGGGCTTGGTGAACCGCGTCGTCCCGGCACCCGAGCTCGAGGCCCAGGTGACCGAGCTCGTCGACGCGATCGCGCGCTCGAGCCCGCTGACGGTCGGCATCGGCAAAGAGGCGTTCTACTCGCAGATCGAGCTCGACGAGCATCGCGCCTATGACCTCACCAAGAGCGTGATGGCGATGAACGCGGGCGCGGGCGACGCTCAGGAGGGCATGTGCGCCTTCCTGGAGAAGCGCTCGCCGACGTGGCACGGCAGCTAGCGTCATCCGCGGCGGATGACGCCGCGGGGGGACGTGCGTCTGAACGGCGGCGAGCGGACGGCTAGCCTGACGCGGATGCGCAACGGCGGCATCTCCTTCTGGCACCGGCAGATCGGGATCGCGCCGCCGCGGGAGCCGCTGGACGCCAGCCGCACGGCGGACGTCGCGATCGCCGGCGGCGGCTACACCGGGCTGTGGACCGCCTACTACCTCAAGCGGGCGCGGCCGGAGCTCGAGATCGTCGTGCTCGAGCGCGAGTTTTGCGGGTTCGGGGCGTCCGGGCGCAACGGCGGCTGGGTCTCTTCGGCGTTCGCGGGCTCGCGCGAGAAGATGGCGCAGACCCATGGTCGTGACCGGGTGATCGCGCTGCAGCGCCAGATGCAGGCGGCCGTCGACGAGGTGCTCGCGGTCGCCCGCGACGAGCAGATCGACGCCGACCTGATCAAGCCCGGGATGCTGCGGGTCGCGCGCGGGATGGCGCAGCTCAAACGGCTGCGCCGCCAGGTCGCCGAGGACCGCGCCTGGGATCTGGGCGAGGACGACGTGCGACTCCTCGACATGGCCGAGACCGAGCGTCGGATCCACGTCGCCGGAGCCAGCGGCGCCGAATTGAACCCCCACTGCGCGCGCTCGCATCCGGGCAAGCTCGTGACCGGGCTCGCGCGCGTGGTCGAGGGGCTCGGCGTCAAGCTCTACGAGGACACGACCGTGACCTCGATCGAGCCGGGCATCGCGCGCACCGACCGCGGCGACGTCCGCGCCGGCACCGTGCTGGCGTGCCTGGAGGGGTTCACCTCCTCGCTGCCGTCGCACCGGCGCTCGGTGCTGCCGCTGAACTCGGCGATGGTCGTCACCGACCCGCTGCCCGACGAGATCTGGGACGAGATCGGCTGGCACGGCTGCGAGCTGCTCGGCGATGGCGCGCACGCCTACATGTACGCGCAGCGCACCGCCGACGGCCGGATCGCGCTCGGCGGCCGCGGCGTCCCTTACCGGTTCGGCTCCCGCACCGACAACTGGGGCGCGACCCAGCCCGCCACGATCGAGCAGCTGGTCGGGATCCTGCACTCGATGTTCCCGCAGACCCGCGACGTGGGGATCGACCAGGCCTGGTGCGGCGTGCTCGGCGTGCGCCGCGACTGGACCCCCGCGATCGGCTACGACCCCGGCAGCGGCCTCGGCGGCGCCGGCGGCTACGTCGGCAACGGCGTCGCGCTGGCCAACCTCGCGGGGCGCACGCTGCGCGACCTCGTGCTCGGCGAACAGACCGAGCTGACCTCGCTGCCGTTCGTCAACCACCACGGCCGCAACTGGGAGCCCGAGCCGCTGCGCTTCCTCGGCACCCAACTCGTCTACAGCCTGTACCGCGCCGCCGACCGGCACGAGCACAGCCACGGCGAGGCGCGCGACTCGCCACTGGCGCACGCGGCGAGCCTGATCGCCGGCCGCCGCCACTAGAGCCCCGTCTTCACGAAATCTGTATAGGAGGGCCGCGATTCTTCACGGCGCCTTGACGACGGGCGACCGAGCATCTCGGTCATGGACATCGTCGCAATCGCACTCGGGCTGCTGGCGTTCCTGCTGCTGCTCGCCCTGATCGAGGGGATCGAGCGGATATGAGCGCCGGCGACCTGTTCGGGCTGATCGTCGCCGTGCTCGTGTGCCTGTACCTCCTGTACGCGCTGCTGCGCGGGGAGCGGTTCTGACAGTGACATTCCTCGGCTGGGTCACGATCTTCGGCTTCGCGCTGATCCTGACCGCGCTCGCGCTGCCGCTGAGCCGCTACCTCGCGGCCGTCTACGGCGGCGAGCACACGTTCATGGACGCGGTGCTCGGCCCGGTCGAGCGACTGCTGTACCGGGCGGTCGGCGTCGACACATCGCAGCAGCACGACTGGAAGCGGTACGCCAAGAGCGTGATCGCGTTCTCGGTCGTCGGCTGGGTGCTGCTGTACCTGATCCTGCGCACGCAGACGCTGTGGAACTTCACCGGGCTGAACCCGATGGGCTTTCACTCCCCCCCGCGGAACGTGACGTTCAACGCCACGTCGTCGTTTGTCACGAACACCAACTGGCAGTTCTACGCCGGCGAGACGACGATGAGCTATTTCAGCCAGATGGCGGGGCTCACCGTCCAGAACTTCGTCTCGGCGGCGGTCGGGATCAGCGTCGCGATCGCGTTGATCCGCGGCATCGTCGGGCGCGGCGGCACGTCGCTGGGCAACTTCTGGTCAGACCTGGTCCGCACGTGCCTGTACGTGCTGCTGCCGCTGTCGCTGATCGGCGCGGTCGTGCTGATCAGCCAAGGCGCGATCCAGACATTTACAGGCTACCTGCACGCGACCGGCCTGACGAGCGGCGGCGCACAGACCATCGCGATGGGTCCGGTGGCCTCGCAGGAGGCGATCAAGCTGGTCGGCACCAACGGCGGCGGCTTCTTCAACGTCAACTCCGCGCATCCGTTCGAGAACCCGACGGGCTTCACGAACCTGTTCGAGATGGTGTGGGTGCTGCTGATCCCCGCGTCGCTGGTGTTCACCTACGGCCGGATGTGCGGCGCCCGCCGGCAGGGCTACGCGATCTACTCGGCGATGATGGTCCTGTTCCTCGCCGGGGCGGTCGTCTGCTACATCGCCGAGGCGCACGGCTCGCCCGCGCAGCACGCGGCCGGCCTGCACACCGGTGTCATCCATGGCTCTGGCGGCGGCAACCTCGAGGGCAAGGAGCAGCGGTTCGGGATCGCCGGCTCGGCCCTGTTCGACGTCGTCACCACCGCCACCTCGTGCGGCGCCGTCAACTCGGCGATCGAGTCGTTCACAGGCATCGGCGGCGCGATCCCGTTCGCAAATTTGTCGGCCTCGGAGGTGATCTTCGGCGGCGTCGGCACCGGGCTGTACTCGATCCTGATGTACGCGTTGATGGCGGTGTTCATCGGCGGGCTGATGGTCGGCCGCACGCCGGAGTACCTCGGCAAGAAGATCGAGGCGCGGCAGATCAAGCTGGTCGTGCTCGGGCTGCTGTTCACGCCGCTGGCGGCGCTGTTCTCGACCGCGCTGGCGACCGCCTCTCACGCCGGACGAGCCTCGATCTCGGCGGTCGGCGCCGGTCCGCAGGGCTTCTCGGAGACGCTCTACGCCTACCTCAGCCAGGCCAACAACAACGGCTCGGCATTCGCGGGCTACACCGGCACCACGTTCGCTGATCTGGTCGGCGGCCTGACGATGCTGTTCGCGCGGTTCGGGCCGATCCTGTTCGCGCTTGCGATCGCGGGCTCGCTCGCGGGCAAGCGCATCTCGCCGGCGGGCCTCGGCACGATGCGGACCGACAACCCGACGTTCGTCGTGCTGCTGCTCGGCGTGATCGTGCTCGTCGGCGCCCTGACGTTCTTTCCCGCGCTGCTGCTGGGACCGATCGTGCAGGGCGTGACCGGACACCTGTACTCGTGACCACCCTGCGAGCACGCGCAACGAACAATGAAACCAATACAACACACACTTCGGCCCGCCGTGATCTCGATGCTCGTGCTGACGGCGCTGCTCGGGATCCTGTACCCGCTGGCGGTCACGGGCATCGGCCAGCTCGCGTTCCCTCACAACGCCAATGGCCAGCAGGTGCACCTGCACGGCAGGCTGATCGGCTCGACCGAGATCGGCCAGCGGTTCACCGGCGCGCGCTACTTCCACACGCGCCCTTCGGGCACCACCCCGCCCGACAACGCGGCCGCGACGACGTTCGCCAACCTCGGCCCCAACGACGTCGCCACGGAGCGGGCGATCCGGGCCAACGTCAGAGCCTACCTGCACAGCAACCGCCCCTATGACCCCGGCCTCACGGTCTCGCAGATCCCGGTCGACGCCGTCGACACGAGCGCGTCCGGGATCGACCCCGACATCTCCCCCGCCAACGCCGCGATCCAGGCACGCCGGGTCGCTGCGGTCCGTCACCTGCCACTGCGCACGGTGATGGCATTGGTGCACACCTACACCGGCGGCCGCGGCCTCGGGTTCTCCGGTGAGCCGGCCGTCAACGTGATGCAACTCAACCTGGCGCTCGACAAGGAACGTCCATGACCGCAACCGCCACCCCTCCGACGACGCCGGTCGCACCTCGGCCGCGCCGCCGCGCGTCGCTGTTCACCGGTGAGATCGCACGGCGCGCGCTGACCGACAGCGTCATCAAGCTCGACCCGCGCGTGCAGGTGCGCAACCCGGTGATGTTCGTCGTCGAGCTCGGCGCCGTCGTGTGCACGGCGATCGCGCTCATCCAGGCGTTCGGCGGTCACTTCCTCGCCGGCGGTCAGCCGCTCTGGTACACCGTGACGATCGCCGTCTGGCTGTGGCTGACGGTGATCTTCGCCAACCTCGCGGAGGCGTTCGCCGAGGGCCGCGGGCGCGCGCAGGCCGACACGCTGCGCTCGATGCGGTCCGACACCGTCGCCAGGCTCCAGGACGGCACCGAGCTGCCCGCCGCCGAGCTGCACTCAGGCGACGTCGTCGTCGTCGGTACCGGCGAGGTGATCCCCGGCGACGGCACCGTGATCGAGGGGATCGCGTCGGTCGACGAGTCGGCGATCACCGGGGAGTCGGCGCCCGTGATCCGCGAGTCCGGCGGCGACCGCTCGGCCGTCACCGGCGGCACCCGTGTGCTGTCGGACGAGATCGTCGTCGAGATCACGCAGGAGCCCGGCCATTCGTTCCTGGACCGGATGATCGGGCTCGTCGAGGGCGCCGAGCGGCGCAAGACCCCGAACGAGATCGCGCTCAACATCCTGCTGTCCGGGCTGACGCTCGTGTTCATGGTCGTCGTCGTCACGCTGCGTCCGTTCGGGATGTTCGCCCACACCTCGATCTCCGACGTGACGCTGATCTCGCTGCTGGTGGCGCTGATCCCGACCACGATCGGGGCGCTGCTGTCGGCGATCGGGATCGCGGGGATGGACCGGCTCGTGCGCCGCAACGTGCTGGCGCTGTCGGGGCGCGCGGTCGAGGCGTCGGGGGACGTCGACGTGCTGCTGCTCGACAAGACCGGCACGATCACGATCGGCAACCGGCTTGCGTCGGAGTTCATCCCGATGCCCGGCGTCTCGGAGTCCGAGCTGGCGAAGGTCGCGCAGCTGGCGTCGCTGGCCGACGAGACGCCCGAGGGCCGCTCGATCGTCGTGCTCGCCAAGCAGTACGGGATCCGTGAGCACGACATGCACGAGCTCGAGACCGAGTTCGTTCCGTTCACCGCGCAGACGCGGATGTCGGGCGTGAACCTCGACGGCCACCAGCTGCGCAAGGGTGCGGGCGACGCGGTCGTCGCGTTCATCGAGGCCGAGGGCGGACAGGCGCCGCCGCAGCTGCGCGCACAGCTCGACCGCATCGGTCGCGAGGGCGGCACGCCGCTGGCGGTCGCGCGCGACAGCCAGGTGCTCGGCGTCGTGCATCTGAAGGACACGATCAAGGAGGGGATGCGCCAGCGCTTCGATCAGCTGCGCGCGATGGGGATCCGCACGGTGATGATCACCGGCGACAACAAGCTGACCGCCGCCAAGATCGCCGAGGAGTCGGGCGTCGACGACTTCCTGGCGGAGGCGACGCCCGAGCGCAAGCTCGAGCTGATTCGCGCCGAGCAGGCCAACGGGCGGATGGTCGCGATGACCGGCGACGGCACTAACGACGCGCCCGCGTTGGCCCAGGCCGACGTCGGGGTGGCGATGAACTCCGGCACGCAGGCGGCGCGCGAGGCCGGCAACATGGTCGACCTCGACTCCAACCCGACCAAGCTGATCGAGATCGTCGAGGTCGGCAAGCAGCTGCTGATTACGCGCGGCGCGCTGACGACGTTCTCGATCGCCAACGACGTCGCCAAATACTTCGCGATCTTGCCGGCGATCTTTGTGTACACCTGGTCGACGGCGGCGGGTCGCAAGGGGCCGCTGTCGGTGCTCAACGTGATGGATCTCGGCACGCAGCGCTCGGCGGTGATCTCCGCGATCGTGTTCAACGCGATCGTGATCCCGCTGTTGATCCCGGTCGCGCTGAAGGGCGTCGGCTACCGGCCGATCGGCGCCTCGGCGCTGCTGCGGCGCAACCTCTGGATCTACGGGCTCGGCGGCCTGGTCGCCCCGTTCGTCGGGATCAAGCTGATCGACCTGCTCGTTCACAACGTGCTGGGCGCATGAACGGCGCGATCCCCAGCCACCGTGCGCCGCTGTGTGACGGCGTCGGGCCGCTGTATCGCCACGGACGCCCAGCCGACCTGCGGCGAGCGCTCGAGCAGATTGCCCGCTGGCTCCCGGTGGAGAGCTGATGGTGACATCCGCGATCGCTCGCGACCTCGGCGCGGCCCAGCGACCCCGCGGTCGTTACAAGATCTTCCTCGGCATGGCCGCCGGGGTCGGCAAGACCTACCGGATGCTGCAGGAGGGACATGCTGCCGCCGAAGACGGGCGCGATATCGCGATCGGCTACATCGAGGCACACGGCCGCGCAGACACGCTCGCAATGGCCGAGGGCCTCGAGGTGGTTCCGCGACGCGTGGTCCGCCACCGCGACGTGACGATCGCCGAGATGGACCTGCCGAGCGTGCTGCGTCGGGCGCCGGAGCTGTGCCTGATCGACGAGCTCGCGCACACGAACGCTCCCGGGCTCGAGCACGCCAAGCGCTATGAGGACATCGCCGACGTGCTCGCGGCCGGCATCGACGTGTACAGCACCGTCAACGTCCAGCACCTGGAGTCGCTCAACGATCAGGTCGCGGAGCTGACCGAGATCCGCGTGCGCGAAACCGTGCCCGACTCGGTGTTGGCGTCCGCTGACGATGTCGTGCTGATCGACCTCACGCCCGAGTCGCTGGTCGAGCGGCTGCGGGCAGGCAAGGTGTATCCGCCCGAGCGCGTCTCCTCGGCGCTGCAGAACTTCTTCAAGATCGAGAACCTGACGGCGCTGCGCGAGGTGTCGCTGCGTCAGGTCGCCGAGGAGATCGAGGCCAAGCGGCTGCCGCCCACCGAGGGGCCGAACGCCGGCCGTGACGACGAGCGGATGATCGACCGCCACGCCCCGAACGCGATCGGCGAGCGGCTGCTGGCGCTTGTCACGCCGCGGCCGGAGTCGCAGCGGATCGTCCGCCGCGCCTGGCGCTCAGCCCAGCGGCTCGGCGCCGAGCTCGACCTGCTGTGGGTGTGTGGGCACGAGCCACGTGGCGACGAGGTCGAGCAGCTCGAGGCGCTGCGCCGACTCGCGGGAGTCCTCGGCGCTCACCTGCTGATCGAGCACGGCTCCGACATCGCCGCGGTGGCTGCGCGCGTCGCGCGCGAACGCGGCACCACGTACGTCCTGATGGGCCGGCCGAGCAGACGCAGCGCGCTGGCGCGACTGCGCTCACCGCCGCTGCCCGCTCAGCTGCTCAGCATGCTTCCGGGCGTCGATCTGCGGATCGTCGCCGACCGCAGTCAACGTCAGAGGTCTGAATCGTGATCACCGTGTGGATCGTCGTCGTCATCATTGCCGTCGCGGCCGCGTTCGCGCTGGCCGCGATCACCGGGCGCCGTCGGCCGCGCTCGGCCCGGGCTCGCGAGCCCGTTGCGCTCCCGAAGCGCGGCAAGCGAATCCTGTTCCCGTTCGTTGCCTCGGCGCTGTCGACGAGCGCGCTCGAGGCGGCGCTGCGGATCGCCGCCGCCGAAGGTGCGACGCTGATGCCGGTGTTCCTGGCGCGCGTGCCGATGCACCTGCCCCTGCAGGCGCCGCTGCCCAAGCAATCGGAGTCGGCGCTGATGCTTCAGGAGGCGATCGAGCAGCGCGCTGCCGCACACCACGTCCCCGTCGATGCCCGCATCGAACGCGGGCGCGACAACCGCCATGCGCTGCGACAGGCGATCGCCAGTTGCAGCTATGACCGGATCGTGATCTCCGCTGCCGTGCGCGGGTGTCCGGGGTTCGACGCTCACGACGTCGCGTGGCTGCTCGAGAACGCGCCCGGCGAGATCCTGGTGCTGCGGGCCGCCGACAGCAATCATCTCGTCGGCGTGCCAGCCGGTCCCTCAACGCGGGACGAGCGCGCGCCGGATGGGTCGCCCCCGGCGGCCGCGCGCGCCCGGCTAGGTGACACGCGGGTGGCGAGCCTCGCCTGACGCAACCGCTCACGGCCTGATGTTCTGGTTGACGCGGAACACGTTGTCCGGGTCGTAGCGGCGCTTGACCGCGCTGAGCTTGTCGTAGTTGTCGCGATACGTCGCTCGCACCCGCTCGTCGCCCTCGTCCATCATGAAGTTGACGTAGGCGCCGCCGGCGGAGTACGGGTGCGTCGCCTCCCAATAGCCCACGCACCAGTCGCGTAGCAGCCCGGCGTTGGCCGGATCGGGATCGACGCCCGCGATCACCTCGGCCCATTGCGAGCGGCGATAGCTGAACGCGGTGTCGCCCGGCGCGCGATCGTGGCAGGCGCCGTCGATCGGATACAGGTGCATCGTCGAGTGCATCGTCGGCAGCTTCTGCGACCATTCGTGGTGACGCTCGATCAGCCCGTCGGACAGCTCGTCGAAGAAGTCGGCGCGCCAGTACCACTGCAGCCCCTTGCAGTACAGCTCGTCGAACAGCGACTGCACGACCGGGTGGGGCATCTCGCCGACGTGGTGCAACAGCGGTGTGCCGACCCCGTTGACCGTGTCCGTCACGGCGGCCGCGTCGGATTCGCCGAGCAGGTACCACATCACCCCGCACACCTTGCGCAGGTGCAGTTCGGGCGGGAACATCGGCGCCGGCGGGACCGTCATCGTCGCGAAGAAGCCGTTGGTCGTCCGCGGCGCTCTCGGCAGGAAGTCGCGGTAGAACCGCATCACCTCGGGCAGTTGTTCGATCGGCCAGAACGTCGGCCCGGCCAGCACCGTCGCCGGCAGCGGGTGCGCGCGGAACTCAAACGAGGTCACGACCCCGAAGTTGCCGCCGCCGCCGCGCAGCGCCCAGAACAGGTCCGGCCGCTCCGATTCCGACACCCGCGCGCGCGAGCCGTCGGCGAGCACCAGATCGGCGGCTACGAGGCTGTCGATCGAGAGGCCGTAGCGGCGCGTCAGGTGTCCGATCCCGCCGCCGAGCGTGAGCCCGCCGACCCCGGTCGTGGAGATGATCCCCGACGGCACGACGGCGCCGTGTTCGGCGGTGACCTTGTCGACATCGGACCAGGTGCAGCCGCCGCCAACGACGACCTTCTGCGCGGTCGGGTCGACCCGGACCGAGTTGATCGATGACAAGTCGATCACAACGCCGTCGTCGACGACGCCGAGGCCGCCGCCGTTGTGGCCGCCGCCGCGCACGGCGATCGGCGCGTCGTGACGCCGCGCGAACGCGATCGCGTCGCTCACGTCGTCGGCGTCGCGGGCACAGACGATCAGGCTCGGATAGCGGTCGATCATGCCGTTGTGGACCGCGCGCGCCTCGTCGTAGCGGGCGTCGCCGGGTCCGATGATCCGGTCCTGCAGTTCGGGCAGCTCGCGGCGCGCTGCGTCCGCGAGCGATGCGATCGTCGTCATCTGGGTCAAACCCCCCGGTTTGGTCTGTGGGTGTCGGGCTGGTGCCCGGGTGCGTGGTGGCCAAGCTAGGCGGTTATGTGGCCGCTGTCATGACTCGATCTGACCCACTTTTTTCCGGTTTGGACTGGTGTCCGGAGGCTGGCATGATCAATGCTGATCATCGGGACCGGATTGAGGGTGGTGACGTGCCCAAGCTTCCGGGTCAGCTGCAGCTGACCTCGTCGTTCCCGTTCGCCGGGCGTGCCGGCGAGCTGGCGACGCTGCGCTCGCTGTTGCCGGGCACGGACGCGGCCGCGGGCGGGCTGCGGCTCGCACTCGTCGGCGGCGAGGCGGGCAGCGGCAAGAGCCGGCTGGTCCGCGAGCTGGCCGTCGCTGCCGCCGACTCAGCGCTCGTCCTCTATGGCGCCTGCGACGTCGTCGTGCGCCGGCCCTACGGGCCGTTCGTCGAGGTGCTCGAGCAGCTCATCGAGCGCACGGACGGCGAGCGGCTGCGCGAGGCGCTCGGAGGTGGGTCGATCGCCGGCGAGCTGAGCCGGCTGCTGCCGGATCTCCAAGATCATCTCGGTGCGTTGAAGCCGCCCGTGTCCGCCGACCCCGACACCGAGCGCCACCGCCTGCACTCGGCGGTCGCCGAGCTGCTCGCGGCCGCCGGGCGCGACTCGCCGATGGTGATCGTGATCGAGGATCTGCACTGGGCCGACACGCCGGCGCTGCTGCTGCTCAGCCACCTCGCGCGGGGCGTCGCGGACGCCCGTGCGCTGCTCGTCGCGACGTTTCGCAGCACGCTCGCGGAGGTTCCCGAGCCGTTGTCGGACGCGCTCGTGGAGCTGCGCCGGGCCGAGGGCGTCGTGCGCCTGCGACTCGACGGACTCGCAGTCGAAGAGGTGGCCGAGCTCGTGGCGCCGCTGGCGGACGCGCAGCCGCGCGAGGTGGCGCACACAGCCGCGGCGCTGCACGAGCTGACGGGCGGCAACCCGTTCCTGATCACCGAGCTGTGGCGGTCGCTGGCCGAGCGCGACCGTCGCTGCGCCGGCGACCTGGAAACGGCCGCGGCCGTGCGCTCGCTGGGCAGCCCCGAGGGGGTGCGCGAGGTCGTCGCCCACCGGCTCGCCCACCTGTCCGAGGGCAGCGCGGAGCTGCTGGAGATCGCGGCAGTGGCCGGATCGGAGTTCGAGCTACCGGTGGTCGTGCCCGAGCGTCTTGGCGAAGCCGAGTTGGGCGCGGCGATCGAGCAGGCGGTCGCACACGGGATGATCGAGGAGGTGCCGTCGCGGCCGCTGGCCTACCGCTTTAGTCACGAGCTCGTGCGCCGCGCCGTCTACGACCGGCTGCCGGCGCTGCGCCGAGCCGAGCTGCATCTGCTCGTCGGCGAGTCGCTCGAGCACCGGACGCCGCCCGCGCCGCCGGCCGAGCTCGCCCACCACTTCACCGCTGCGGCCGCGATCGACGGGCCGCGGCGAGCGGTCGCGTACTCGCTCGTGGCCGGTCGCGCGGCACTGCGCAGCCTCGACTTCGACGAGGCCGAGGCACGGTTCGCGAGCGCATTGCAGCTCGGCGTGCCCGAGCCGCTGGAGCGTGCCGCGATCGGGCTCGAGCTCGGCGCCGCACGGTTTCGCGGCGGGCGCTCGCGCGAGGCGATCCCGGCGTTCAAGGACGCCGCCTCGATCGCGCGCGAGCACGGCGATGCGGAGCTGCTGGCGGCAGCCGCGGTCGGGCTGGAGGAGGCATGCTGGCGACCGGCGATCACCGACGAGGGCACGATCGAGATGCTGCAGGAGGCGTCCGCGAAGCTGCCCGACGGCGACTCGCAGCTGCGCGTCAAGGTGCTGGCGGGGTCAAGCCGCGCGCTGGCATTCGTCGGCCGCTTCGGGGAGAGCTCGCGGGCGGAGGGTGAGGCGATCGCGATGGCGCGCCGGCTCGACGATCGCCGCGGGCTGGCGAGCGTGCTGGCGCGCACCTACTGGACGCGGACCGACCAGAGCCTGGACCACACGCTCCAGATGCTGACCGAGGCGCGCGACCTGGCCGAGCAGCTGTCCGAGCTCGACCTCCAGGCCGAGGCGATGGAGTGGCGGATCGCGGCGCTGATCGCGCTCGGCGACCTGCGTGCCGCCGAGCTCGAGCTGACGGAGGTGCAGGAACTCGTCGCCCGCGCGCGGCAGCCGTTCGCGTTGCACGTCGCCGAGCACTACGCCTCGACGCTGGCGCTGTGTGGTGGACGGCTGGCGCAAGCCGAGGCGGCGGCGCAGCGCTCGCACGAGTGGAGCCGGCTGCTGACCGGCCGCGACGCCTCCGGCGTGTACGGAGTCCAGATGTTCGGCGTTCGCCGCGAGCAGGGACGGCTTTCCGAGCTCCAGCCGGTACTGCGGATGCTCGCCGCCGACGTGCAGGCCGAGGATGCCTGGCGTCCGGCGCTGGCGCTGGTGCTCGCCGAGCTCGGGCTGCGCGACGAGGCGGCCGAGCAGCTGCGCCGGATCCGCGACGACGGCCTCGAGCCGCTGCGGGCGTCGTTGTGGGTCGCGTCGCTTGCGTATCTGGCGGAGGCGTGCGCGCTCGTCGGCGATCGGGATCTGGCGGCGCTCGTGTACGCGGAGCTGGCGCCGCTGTCAGGAGGCAACGTCGTCGTCGGGCACGGGGTCGCGTGCTACGGCGCGGCCGACCGCTTCCTCGGGCTGCTCGCCGGCGTGCTCGACGATGTTGGGCGAGCGGACGCGCATTTCGTGCGGGCGGCGGCGTTGAACCGGCAGATGGGGGCTTTCACGTGGCTCGGGCACACGCTGTACGCGCATGGGGCGTTGCTGGCTCGCGTGGGCGATTCGGCGCGGGCGGCTGGGTTACTGGATGAGAGCCTCGCGTTGGCGCGGCGGATCGAGATGCCGGCGCTGGTTGCGCGGATCGGCGAGGTTGAGGTGGCTCGCGACGTTGCCGGTGGCGCGGACGGGATGCACGGGTCGGACGGGTCGGGCGTCGTCCGCGATGCCGCCGCCGACGAGCTGACCGGCCGCGAGCTGCAGATCCTGCGTCTGGTCGCCGCCGGCCACAGCAACCGCAGGGTCGGCGAGGAGCTTTCGATCAGCGGCCACACGGTCGCCAACCATGTCCGCAGCATCCTGCGCAAGACCGGAGCGTGCAACCGAACCGAGGCGGCCGGCTACGCCTTCCGACACGCGCTCATCGACCGCCCCGCCGACCGATAGGAGACAAGCCAGTGCCGTTATACGTGATAGAGCGCCGCTTCGCTGAGCAGCTGGAGCTCGACAGCGAGGGCGTGCGCCTGATCGAGGAGGCCAACGCCGGCGAGGGCGTCAAGTGGCTGTTCTCGTTCCTGAGCGCCGACCGCCGCCGCTCCTACTGCCTGTACGAGGCCTCGAACTCCGACGCGATCCTGACCGCGGCCCGGCGTGCCGGGATGCCCGCCGACGTCGTCACCGAGGTGCAGCGGGTCACCGCCGACAGCTTCGTCTGAACGGGCCGTCGCGGCGCGGTTGCCGCCGCGGTCGCGCGTGCGTTGCGTTGCTCAGCGGCCTTCGCCGGTCGCAACTGGTGACCGTGTGAGACGCGAGTACGGCATGGACGTACAAATATCTCACCTGGCAGAAGCACCAGGCGCCGGCCGGCTTCGGACCCCCCTGATCTGCCACGCTGCCGCGCGTGAGCGCGGCGCTGCTAACGAAGCTTGAGGCGATCGTCGGGGACGACCACCTCCTCGCCGGCCCCGACCTGCGTGCCGGCTACGAGGTCGACTGGACCGGCCGCTGGCGCGGCAGCTGCCTGGCGGTGGTCCGTCCGGGCGACGGCGGGCAGGTCGCCGCGGTGCTGCGCGCCTGCGGCGAGCGTGGGGTCGCCGTCGTGCCGCAGGGCGGGAACACCGGCCTCGTCGGCGGCGCGACGCCGAGCGACACCGGCGAGGAGATCGTGCTGTCGACGACGCGCCTGAACGAGATCGGCGATCTCGATGTCGCCACCCGGCAGATCGCGTGCGGCGCCGGCGTGACGCTGGCGCGGCTGCAGGCGAGCGCGGCGGCCGCCGGGCTCCAGGCCGGCCTTGACCTCGCCGCCCGTGACTCGGCGACCGTGGGCGGGCTCGCCGCCTGCAACGCCGGCGGGCTGCAGGCGGTGCGTTACGGAACCGCACGCCGCCGGATCGCCGGACTGGAGGCGGTCCTCGCCGACGGTGGCGTCGTGCAAAGGATGTCGGGATTGCCGAAGGACAACGCGGGCTACGACCTCGCGCAGCTGCTGATCGGGTCCGAGGGGACGCTCGCGGTGATCACGCGCGTGCTGTGGTCGGCGGCGCCCCGTTTCGACGATCGCGCGGTTGCGCTTGTAGCCGTCGACTCCGCGGGCGCCGCGGTCGACGCGGCCCGCGAGCTGCTCGTCCGCCTGCCGTCGCTGGAGATGCTCGAGATCATCGACGAGGCCGCAGCCCGGATCGCGATCGAGCATTTGTCGATCACCCCTCCCCTCCCGATCACCGCCGCATGGGTGCTCGTCGGCTGCGCGGGATCATCCGACCCCCAAGAGGAGCTCGCCGCGGCGCTGTACGAGACCGGGCTCGCCGACGACACCGTCGTCGCCGTCGACGCGACCCGCCGCGCGAGGCTGATGACGATCCGCGAGTCGGTGACCGAGGCGCTCGGCGCCGCGGGGATCCCGCACAAGATGGACGTTGGCGTCCCACTCGCCCGGTTGGGCGTGTTCCTCGACGAGCTGCCGCACGTGGTCGCGGACGCGGCGCTGGGCGCGAGGACGTTCGTGTACGGTCATCTCGGCGACGGCAACATGCACGTCAACGTGCTCGGACCGGCGCCGGATGACGAGACCGCCGACGACGCGGTGCTGCAGTTGGCGGCGCGCTGCGGCGGGACGATCACCGCCGAGCACGGCGTCGGCCGTCACAAGGCGCGCCACCTCGCGCTCGTGCGCTCTGACGACGAGCGCGCCGCGATGGCGGCGATCAAGCGCGCGCTCGACCCGGGCGGACTGTTGAATCCGGGCGTCGTGTTGGGCTGAGCGCGCGCGCCGGCTCGGTCGGCCGGTTTGGTCACCTATACGGGCGGCTTGCACCCCATGGGGGTGAAGATCGCCGTGTCCGTGGCTATACCGGACATGAGCAGCCACGGCAACTCGCGGTGCAAGATCGTCGCGTCCAAGCAGGTCGCTCGCTGGTACCGGGGCCTGAACGATCGCGACGCGTTGTCGATCAAGCGGGCGATCGACGCGCTGGCCACCGAGGGCCGAGCGCTGCACCGCCCGCGCGGCGCCAGGATCTTCGGATCCCGCCATCGCGACATGCGGGAGCTGCGATCGGTCGGCGGCAACCTGCGAGTGCTGTACACGTTCCGGAATGGACGCGCGGTGCTGCTTGTCGGTGGCGACAAGACCGGTCGCTGGAAAGGCTGGTACAGGCGAGCGATCAAGCGCGCCGATAGGTACCTCGATCAATACACGGGAGGCAAGGTTCGATGCCAGAGTTTGAAGACTGGGAGACGATTCGAGATGGACGGCCCTTGAGCGACGAGCACGCAGACGCCTACCAACAGCTGTCCGATGCCGAGTACCGGCTCGACGATCTGCGCAAGCGGCGCGGGCTGAGCCAAGGGCA
Organism: Solirubrobacteraceae bacterium; assembly: GCA_036273655.1. Lineage (GTDB taxonomy): Bacteria > Actinomycetota > Thermoleophilia > Solirubrobacterales > Solirubrobacteraceae > Palsa-465. The sequence continues at coordinate 21,636 of DASUHF010000115.1, forward strand.
GCTCGACGAGCGCGCTGACGCCAGACCGGACCGGTCGTTCGCGCAACTCGCCGACGAACTGGTGGCGCTGACCCGCGTCGTCGAGGCGCTCGACGGCCACGTCGAAGTCCGCGCGGTGTTCGACGACGAAACGATCACGCTGCTGCGCGAGCCGACGGACGCGGACGAACCGTTCTGACCTGGGCCGGTTCAAGCAACTCTTCGGTGGCGGCGGAGCCGTCTGCCCCGGGCGGGTTCAGGCGACGCGGTCCGGGTCGCGCTGTTCGAGGATCGTTGAGGCGACGCGGTCCGGGTCGCGCTGTTCGAGGATCCTGAGCAGCTGAGCGGCCAGCCGGCGCGGACGCTCGCTCACCATCCGCCAGGTGATCCGGATCGTGTCAAAGCCGTACTCGAGCGCGAGCATGTCCTGGACGTGGTCTTGTTCGATCCGGTCCCACTGGCCGTGGTCGCGCCCGCCGTCGAGCTCGACGATCAGGCGATGGCGCCGGTACAGCGCGTCGACGCGGTGCCCGTGGAAGTCCACCTGGAACTCGGGCAGCGATATCCCGAAGCGGATCAGCAGCGCGCGAAACGCGTCCTCGAGGGCGCTCTCGCTTGGAGGCTCGCACGGATCCACGAGTCGTGCGGCGCGTAAGCAGCGCGCGAGCAGACGCGCGAGCGCGTCCGGTGGCAGGTCGCGATTGCGCCGTGCCGCGCGGATCACGCGGATCAGCTGTTCGTCGGTCAGGCGCCGGCTGATGTCGGCAATCGTGCGTCCCGCCGTCGTCACGCGAATCCCATGGCGCACCGTCACGTCCGCGCGCGTGAGCGTGCTCGAGCGGTGCGTGCGGATCCCCGGGCGCTTGTGGTTCAGCGCCGAGATCACCTCCGGAATCGGCGGCCAGCGGCGCAGGCCATACAGCGCCGCGGCCGAATCGTGGCTCAGCGCCGCCCGGTCGCCGCATGCGAGCACCGCGGCGTCAGCCGACGCCAGCGGGGAGGTCTGCCGGTGGCCGACCGAGTAGACGCCGACGTGCTCGCGGATCAGCTTGCCCGTGCGGCAGCGGTCGGCGATCGTGCTGCGCGCGAGCCCAAGCCGCTGCAGGGCGCCGTGGTCGATGTGACCCCATCGGTTCGCCGCCTGAGATATTTGTACGTCTATTCCGGACTCGTTTCGCATTTCCATGGATAGAGCCGCGGGCGAGGCCGAAATCACCCCCCGCGTCGCGATCGTCACCGGCGCCGCGCGCGGGATCGGCGCCGCCACCGCTCTGAAACTCGCCGACGACGGCTGGACTGTGATCGCCGTCGACCTCGGCCGCGACGACCCGCGGCTCCCCTATCCGCTCGGCACGCAAAAAGAACTGGACGACGTCGCGGCGCGCGGCAGCGCCGGCCCCGGCAGAATCACATCAAGACTCGTCGACGCAACCGACGCGGCTGCGATGCGCGCACTGGTCGAGCGGACCGTCGCCGAGCACGGCGGCCTCGACGCGTTCGTCGCCGCGGCCGGCGTGATCGCCGGCGGTGCGCCGCAGTGGGAGCTCGACGCCGATGCCGAGCGAGCCGTTCTCGACGTCTGCCTCGGCGCCGTGCTGACCGCGTCGCGAATCGCGATCCCCGCGCTGCTGAAACGTCCGCAGCCCCGCCGCGGACGGTTCCTGGCGGTCAGCTCGACGGCGGCGCTGCGGGGACTGCCGATGCTCGCCGCGTACTGCGCCGCAAAGGCCGGGGTCGCGGGGCTGATCAGGGCGCTCGCGGCCGAGCTGCGCGGCACCGGCGTCACCGCCAACGCGGTCTGCCCAGGCTCGACGAACACCCGCATCCTGGAGGAGTCCGCGCGGCTCTACGACCTCGAGCACCATCACGAGTTCGCCGCCCAGCAGCCACTCGAACGGCTGATCGAGCCCGATGAGGTCGCGGCGCTTCTGGCCTGGCTGGCCGGGCCGGACGCCGACGCGATGACCGGTGCGATCATCCCCGTGGACGGCGGCCTCTCGATCTAAAGGCCCTACGGGCCCGGTCCGAGCAACCCCATCGAGGAGAGGGAGCAGCGACGTGAAGAGCAAGGCGGCAGTACTCACCGGAGTCAACAAGCCGTGGGAGATCCTCGAGGTCGACGTGCGCGACCCCAAGGAGGGCCAGGTCAGGATCCGCTACACGGCGGCCGGGCTGTGCCATTCCGACATGCACCTGATGACCGGCGACCTGCCGGTACAGACGCCGTACATCGGCGGGCACGAGGGCGCGGGCGTGATCGATGCGGTCGGGCCGGGAGTCACGAAGGTCGCCGAGGGCGACCACGTCGTCTGCGCGTTCATCCCCGCCTGCGGCCATTGCCGCTGGTGCTCGACCGGCCGCCAGAGTCTGTGCGACCTCGGCGCGACGATCCTCGCGGGCTACCTGCCCGATGGCAGCTACGCGTTCTCGGTCGACGGCGTCGACGCCGGCGCGATGTGCATGCTGGGCACGTTCTCGCAGTACGCGACCGTTTCCGAGGCGTCGGTCGTCAAGGTCGACGACGACCTGCCGCTCGACGTCGCGGTGCTGTGCGGATGCGGGGTACCGACCGGCTGGGGCTCGGCCGTCAACACCGGCAACGTCCAGATTGGCGACACCGTCGTCGTGTTCGGCGTCGGTGGGATCGGCGCCAACGCCGTCCAGGGCGCCGCGCACGCCGGCGCGACCCGGATCATCGCGGTCGACCCGCTCGCCTTCAAGCGTGAGTTCGCGCAGGAACTCGGCGCCACCCACACCGCCGCCACCGCCGATGAGGCCATCAATCTCGCTCAGCAGAACCCGGCCGGCGGCGCCGACGTCGCGATCGTCACCGTCGACGTGGTCTCCGTCGAGGTCGTTCAGGCGGCTGTCGCGTCGGTCCGCAAGAACGGCAACGTCGTGCTGACCGGCCTCGCCCACCCCGAGGCGCTGACCGTGCAGTTGTCGGGCGCCGACGTGACGCTCAACCGCAAGCACGTGCTCGGCTCGCTGTTCGGCGACTGCAACCCTGCCTACGACATCAAGCGGATGCTCGAGCTCTACCGGGCCGGCAAGCTCAAGCTCGACGAGCTCGTCACCAAGCGCTACTCGCTCGACCAGATCAACGAGGGCTACGCCGACCTCGAGGCCGGCAAGAACATCCGCGGGGTGATCATCCACGACGTCTGACGTGCCGACAATCGAGCCCCGCCCACCCGGGCCGTCGCCGACAGCCGGCGCCGGGCCACCGCCGCCGACGGTCGTCGGACTCCGCCGCGAGGCGGAGATCCTCACCGTCGCGCTGCGCACCGGCTGCCACACGGTGCTCGAAGGGCCGCCCGGCACCGGCAAGTCGACGCTGCTGCGCCAGATCGCCGCCGCCAGCGGCCGCGGCGTGCAGTTCGTCGAAGGCAACGCCGAGCTGACGCCGGCGCGGCTGATCGGCCACCATGACCCGGCGCTCGTGCTCGACGGCGGCTACACGCCGCAGGCATGGACCGACGGCCCGCTGGTGTTCGCGATGCGCGCCGGCGAGCTGCTGTACCTCGAGGAGCTCAACCGAATCCCCGAGGAGACGCTCAACGTGCTGATCACGGCGATGGCCGAGCGGGAGATCGCGATCCCCCGTGTCGGGCGCGTCCAGGCCGCCGGCGGATTCGTGCTGGTGGCGACGATGAACCCGTTCGACGCGGTCGGCACCGCCCGCGTCAGCCAGTCGATCGCGGACCGCATGTGCCGGATCGCAATCGGCTACCTGCCGGCCGACCAGGAGCGCGAGGTGGTCCTCTCCCAGACCGGAGTCGACGGTCCGCTCGTCGCGATCGCGGTGTCGATCGCGCGCGGCAGCCGCGATCATGCCGCGGTGCGGACAGGCTCCTCGGTGCGCGGCGCGATCGACATGGTGCGCCTCGCCGACGGCCTCGCGGCCAACCGCCGCGCGGAGCCCGTCGCGTCGCACGACCGCGCCGCGCCGCCCGATCGCGCCGCGCCGCTCGACCGCGCGCCGCCCGATCGCGAGCTGCTGCTCGACGCCGCCGTCGCGGCAATGTCCGGGCGCATCCGCGTCCACGAGGACCAGGCGCACAGCGCCGAGGAGGTGATCACCGAGCTGCTCGACGCCGCGCTGACAATGTCAGACGACGATCGGGCAGCCACAGCGAGCCGACCCGCGGCCTGAGCAGCCGCCGCCCGCGCCCGACACACCGCCGCGCGTGCGCCGGCCGTCCCGGGCACGCACGCCTTCCCAAAGGCGCAGACCCGTCGACGACGCGGCGCGGCACACGCTCAGCCGCGACCACCTGCGCTCGCAGCACCCCGGCTTCGCCGCCGTGTCTCCGCAAGTCGGCATGCTCGACCGGTCCGCGCTCGCCGCGCAGCTGCACCGCGACCCGGAGCCGACGGTCGCCCTGCTCGCCGACCTGGCGGTGGCAACGGATCCGGCGCTGCGGGCCGAGGCGAGGCGGCTGGCGCGGCGTCTGCTGCCGCCGCTGGGGCGAGTCGGAACCGTGACTCGACGCGGCACCCGCCGGATCGTCGCCCGCCGCGGCGCGACGGCGGGCGACCTCGATCTCGACCGCACGCTCGACCAATCCGAGGGCCGCCGCCCCGATCGGCCCGAGGCGATCGTCACACGCACGTGGGGCGCCGCGCCGCGGGCGGTGTGCCTGCTGGTGGATCGCTCGGGATCGATGTCTGGCCGGGCGGTCGCGCTCGCGGCGGTGGCCGCGGCGGCGGTGGTCGACGCGGCCTCGGACCGCCTGCGCACCGGCGTGATCGCGTTCGCGGCCGAGCCGCTGGTACTGCGCGACCTCGGCGCCGAGGCGCCGTCCGAACGCGTGATCGACGATCTGCTGTCGCTGCGCGGCCATGGCGTCACCGACCTCGCCCGAGCGTTGCGGGCGGCGTCGGAGCAGCTGCAGCACGTGCCGCCTGGAGGTCGTACGGCGATCCTGATGTCGGACTGCATGCGCACGCGCGGAACCGACCCGCTCGAACCAGCGGGCGCGTTCGACGTGCTCCACGTGCTGGGGACGAGCGCCGAACCCGATGCGGTCGCCGCCGGAGTCGCGCTGGCGCGCCGCGGGAGCGGGCGCTTTCTGCCGGCGACCCGGCTCACCGAGCTTGCCGACAACCTGCACGCGGTGCTTCGTTGACCCGCAGCTATCGGCTCTCGGGCGGCAGCTCCGGCAGGTCTGACCGAATCGCGGCCAGGTCGCCGTGCGTCTTGGCGCGCTGGGTCAGCGCAAGCCGCTCCTCGAACTCGTCGGGCTCGAGCCGTCCCGCCATCAGGTGCCGGTGCAGCTCCTCGATCGTGGCCGTCCGCTCGGCGTCGCCGATGCGCATCATCAACGGGGGCGACGACGACTCCGGCTCGGAGCGGACGCCGGGAAGCGGCGCGCCGCCCGCAATCACCGCCGCCGACGACGCGGCGGCCGAACCCTGAATCGTGCCCATCAGCTCGCGATGACGCATCGCCTCCAGCCTGCGCCTACGCTGCCCGCGCCGCAGCACCCGGTACGGGATCAGCAGGATCCCCCAGGTGAGATACCAGATCGTCACGAACACCCAGACGAGCACGATCAGCAGCGCGACCGCGGTCGTTGCCGCCGTCAGCTGCCAGCCGGGCTCGACGTTGCGGCGCAGACGCCAGATCCGCTGCGCCGAGCCGAGATAGCTCATCGGCGCGCTGAGGATCACGTCCTCGGACGGAAGCCGTGCCGGATACGGGAGTTGTCCGTTCATCGGGTCGTGGTATCGCCCAAACCCATCCACCCAGTCAGAAAAATACGCCACGGTGACAGCCGGCGGGGCGATCGGCTCCAGCTCAATGGCCACGAACGACGGTGGACCTCCCGCGGGTGTCAGCTCGGCGTCCGCGCGACCGCGCCGACATCGATCAGCGAGCCCAGCCACTGCTCGATCCGGCCGGCGTGCGCGGGCGGCGCCAGCAGCCGCAGCGCGAGCCGGCCAGACGCATCCGGGCCTGCCGAGAACTCGGCCGCTTTCACACGACAGCGACGCCGGTGCAAGAGCGAGATCACGCGCAGCAGCGCATCGTCGCCCGCGCGAGGCAGCTCGACGACCAGGGACAGCTCGGATCCGGGTCGAGACTGCGGAGCTTGCGCTGGCGATCCCGGCGAGTCGGTGTTCGGTTGGGGGTCTACTCGGATCAATGGGTGCTCCCTTCTGGTCCGAGCGAGCCGCCGTGTCCACCAGCCCGGTCCGTCGGACCGATCTGACCACGGCTCGGTGAGCGCAGCCGGGTCTAGCTGGTAATGGCGATGATGACGGCGATGCGCACGCGCGGGCCGGCGCGGTGAGACTGGGCTCCGGCGTGCACGTTCATCGGCCCACAGTGTACGCGGTCGCGCCAAGCCCCGCACGAGGACATAAACAGGGCACCAGGTTCGGCCGCCGCGCGCCATATGATCGTGCCGTGGGCAAGGACGGATCCGGACGTCGCTCATCGTCGCGCGGCCGCGTGCGAGCCGCCGCATGGCTGCGCCTGCTCACGGCGACCGCACTTGCGGCGCTCGCGCTTGGCGCTGTGTCGGCATGCGGATCGGGCGCCAGCCACAGTGGCGGCGCCGGCGCGGACGCGCACGGGTCATCGTCGAAGAGCACGTCGAGCACGACCAAGTCCAAGCCGCTGCCGCCGCCGACGCACACCGCCTGCCGGCAGGTCGTCTACATCGGCGACTCGACGTCCGACGGCGAGGCCAACCCCGAATACGTGCCCAAGCGCAAGCTACGCGCGGTCGCGCAGCTCAAGAAGATCGGCGTCAAGCACGTGCACATGGAGGTCTCGGGCGCCCGCTCGATCGTCGAGACCTACGAGGGCATCCCCAACGGCGCGACCGTCGCCGAGAACTACATCCACAACGGGTACAACGGCTGCTGGATCCTGGCGCTCGGGACCAACGACTCCGCCGACGTCAACGCCGGCTCCAACGTCGGGCTCAAGACCCGGATCCACCAGATGATGTCGATCATCGGCAGCCAGCCGGTGATGTGGGTCAACGTCCTCTCGATCGCCGGCTCGCCCCAGTACTACGAGGAATCCGGGATGCACCGCTGGGACGAGGATCTGCTCGCCGCGTGCCGCAGCCACCCCTCGATGCGAGTGCTCAACTGGGCCGCGTTGGCCAAGCACAAGTGGTTCATCCCCGACGGCGTGCACTACACGACGGTCGGGTACGAGCACCGCACCAAGATCATCGCCCACGGTCTCGTCAACGCGTTCCCGCGGGGGCGGCCGCCGAGCGCCAGCTGCCTCGTGCGCTGATCCGGCGCGGCCGGCGCGGCCGGCGCGAGCGCGCCGGGCGGGGCGCCGCCAAGTGGTCGGCCGTCTCGTTTGGCCCCACCAGCATCCGGCCATCGGGCGAGTAGACCGACCCGTCGCACATGATGACCGGGCCGTAGGGGTTCACCGCCGACATCGTCTCTGCGAACTTCATCCAGTTGATAACCATTTCGTGGCTCCTGTCTGTGGTGTCTGAACCGGTGTTCCACCGGCACCACGAAGACTCCCGCGCAGGAGCTCCCGCGACAGTCGGCCGCTCCGCTGATCGCACGGCGGAATCGGCGCCCGGCCAGCCAGGGGACGCACGGGAGTCCACCGATCGGGGGACCCGTATGATCCGCGCACGGGCCAAACGCGGGCGCAGGAGGACGTGATGCGATGACCGAGCGGCGGGTGACGGTCGTGGTGGTCGACGACCACCCGTTCTTTCGCGATGGCGTCACGCGCGGGCTCTCCCGCGACACCCGGCTCGACGTCGTGGGCGAGGCCGAGAACGGACGCGACGCGATCGAGGTGATCACGCGCGAGCGGCCCGACGTAGCGCTCGTCGACTACCAGCTGCCCGATGTCGACGGGGTGCAGGTGACGCATGCGCTGCGCCGCGACGGCATCCAGACGCGGGTCCTGCTCGTGTCGGCGGTGACCGACGGCGCGGTCGTGTTCCGCGCGCTCGAAGAGGGCGCGTCCGGCTACCTGGCCAAAGACGCGCCGCGCTCGGAGCTGATCGATGCGGTCATGAAGGTGTCGCGCGGGGAGACGGTGATCCCCGTCGGCCTCGCCGATGGCCTTGCCGCGCAGATCCGGATGCGCGCCTCCTCGCCGGCCCCGGCGCTGACCCCGCGCGAGCTCGAGGTGCTGCGGGGTTTCGCGCGCGGCCTCTCGATCCCGCAGCTGGCGGCGGAGCTGTTCGTCGCGCCAAGCACCGTCAAGACCCACACGCAGCGGCTGTACGAGAAGCTCGAGGTGTCCGATCGCGCGGCCGCGGTCGCCGCCGCGATGCGCCTGCGACTTTTGGAGTAGATGGCCACCACCGCCGCACCAGCAGCGTCCGAGCCGCACCAGCTGCGGCTGGCGGATCTCCGCAACGACCCTGGGCTCTTCCAGATCCTGCTCGAGCACGCCTCGCGGGGGATCCGCGTCCAGTTCATGCTGCGCTTCGCGCTCGCGGCGTTCGTCGTCGCCGTCGTCGTGGCGGTGCCGCCAGACCGCCTTCGCGGCGCCTGCTATGCCGTCGCCGGGGCCTACGTGGTGTGGTCGCTGGTGATCGCGTGGTCGGCAAGGCGCCGCGATGAGATCGTGGTCCGTCGCATCTGGATGGCATTGATCGTCGACGTGGTGGCGCTGGTCGCGCTGTCGGTGCTGGCGAGCCGCTCGGAGCAGACGTGGACGACCGACGTGCTCGTCAACGGCTTCTTCGTGATCCCGATGCTGACGACGACGCAGCTGCGACCCGAGGTCGGGGCCGCGATCGCGATCCCGACCGTCGCCGCCTACGCCGGCTCGCTGATCGCCGCGCGTCACGCCAACGCGGAACCGTGGGCCGGCATCATCGTCAGCATCTTCGTGATCGCGGCGCTCAGCGTCGGCTGCGTGCTGCTGTCGTGGGTACAGCGCTCGCGGGTGCTCACGATCGCTGGCCTGATCCTCGACCGCACACGGCTCTCGGGCGAGCTCGTCGAGGTCGAGCGCACCGCTCGCCG
>DASUHF010000116.1:0-11923 GCA_036273655.1 Solirubrobacteraceae bacterium
CTACGCGTGGTCGCGCTGTGACACCGGCGGATCAAACTGCACGGCGATCTCGGGCGCCACCTCATCCACCTACCAGATCCAAAGCGCCGACGCAGGATCGACCCTAAAGGTCGCCGTCACCGCCTCAAACACCGCCGGCAACTCACAGCCGGCCTCGTCGTCGCCGACCGCAGTGGTCACCTCCGGCTCGCAATCGCAGACGTTCGGGACCACCACCGTCGGAGGCTCGTCGAGCTCGTTTATCACCAACCGCAAGCAGGTGAACGCGTATTCGCTGTCGCAGTCGGGGTCGGTGACGAAGCTGAGCGTGTACCTGCAGCCGGGCTCCGGGTCCGGCACCGCGGACGTCGAGGGGGTGATCTATGCCGATTCGGGCGGGCAGCCGGGGGCGTTGATCGCCACCTCCAGCCAGCTGGCCTTCCCGAGCACGGGCGCGGCGGGTTGGTATGACCTGACGTTCTCATCGCCCGCGGCTCTGGCCCCAGGGAGCTACTGGATCGGGGTGCTCACGGGCGGGACGACTCAAGCGGCGGGGTATCGCTACAAATTCGTCAGCGCCAGCCGTTACTCCAACTACAACCAATACTCATCGGGGCCCTCCAACCCGTTCGGCTCGGGAACCACCGACAACCAGCAGATGTCGCTGTACGCCACCTACACGCCAGCCTCGTGACTGGCGCGTCGGGGAGCGGCAGCGATCCGATGTTCGGGACGTCGCTCGTGATCGAGGTCCGTCACGGGGTCGTACAGCAGATCGGGATCGCGAACAGCTCGCTGACGCATACCCGTGCCGCACAGCGGCGGCTGCTGTCGGGCGTCCACCCGTGACGCCGGGCCGATCCGGCGCAATACGAGGAGGCCTCAGAGCGCCACGGTCTGTCCCGCGAAGAAGCCGTCGGAGGCGACGATCTCGTCGACGACCTCCTGCGGCACCGGCTCGGAGGTCGTGATCGCCATCGCCGCAAGCCCGCCCTCGGGGACGTCCTCGGACTCGCGCTGGCGACCGACCGCGGCGGAGATGATGTTGACGCCGGCGGCGCCGAACGCGGTCCCGACGCGGCCGAGCATGCCGGGCAGATCCTGATAGCGAAACAGCGTGATGTGCGCCTCGAGCTGGACATCGAATCGCTGCCCCCACGCCTCGAGCAGGTGCGGGCGGTTGTGGCGACCGATCAGCGTGCCGGCGACGCGGACGCTGCTGTCGCCGTCGGACACTCGCACGCGGATCAGGTCGGTGTAGTCGCGCGCGCTGGAGTGCTTGGTCTCGTCGACCTGGATCCCACGCTCCTCGGCCTTCTGCGGGGCGTTGACGGCGTTGACGTCGCCCTCGGTGCGTCCGCCGAGGGCGCCGAGCAGCATCTGGGTCACGAGCAGGCGCGTGTCGCGCTCGGCCAGCCGCCCGAAGCACTCCAACCCGATCCGCTGGACCGAGCCGCCCTCGCCGACCGCCAGCCCGACCGCGATCGCGCCCAACGCCTTGCACAGCGGCAGGTACGGGCCGAGCACCTCGAAGTCCTCGGCGGAGACGGCGGGCACGTTGACGGCGCTGCTGACGACGCCGCCGGTGAGCGCCGCGACGACCTGCTCGGCGGCCTGGAAGCCGGCGCGGTCGGTGGCCTCCGCGGTCGACGCGCCCAGGTGCGGCGTGACGATCACGTTCGGGTAGCCGAACAGCTGGTGCTCGATCACGGGCTCGGAGCGGAACACGTCCAGCGCGGCGCCGCCGACCTTGCCGGAGTCCAGCGCGGCCTTCAGGTCCTCGTCGACGACGAGCGGACCGCGGGCGACGTTGAGCACGCGCACGCCGTCCTTGCACTTGGCGAACACCTCGGCGTTGAGCCAGCCCTCGGTCTCTGGCGTCTTGGGCAGGTGGATCGTGAGGAAGTCGGCGACCGCGTAGACGTCGTCGGGCGACTCGGCCCGCTCGGCACCGAGGTCGCGGTAGCGCTCGGCGCCGACGAACGGGTCGAACGCGACCACGTGCATCCCGAACCCGCGCGCCCGCTGCGCGACCAGCTGACCGATGCGACCGAAGCCGAGGACCCCCAGCGTCTTCTCGTGCAGCTCGATCCCCGAGAACCTCGAGCGCTCCCACCTGCCCTCGATCAGCGACGCATGAGCCTGCGGGATATTGCGCGCGAGCGCGAGCAGCATCGCCATCGTGTGCTCGGCGGCCGTGATCACGTTGGACTCGGGCGCGTTGACGACGACGATCCCGCGCTTGGTCGCGGCCGTGACGTCGACGTTGTCGACCCCGACGCCGGCGCGGCCAACGGCTCGCAGCGCCGAGGCGCGACCGAGCAGCTCCGAGTCCAGCTTCGTCGCCGAGCGGATCAGGATCCCGTCGTAGGCACCGATGCGGTCGGCGAGCTCCTCGCGCGACCAGCCCGTCTCGACGTCGACGTCGAAGTGCTCGCGCAGCAGCGCGATGCCGGAGTCGCCGATCTTCTCGGCGACGAGCACCCTGGGCTTGGTGGCGGTCGAAGCAGGGGCGGTGGCGGTCATCTACAGACGCTCCAGCACATAATCGACGCAGGCGGTCAGCGCCTCGACGTCGGAGGGGTCGGTGGCGGGGAACATCGCGACCCGCAGCTGGTTGCGGCCGAGCTTGCGGTACGGCTCGACGTCGACGATGCCATTGGCCCGCAGCGTCGCGGCCACCGCCGCGGCGTCGACGGACTCGTCGAAGTCGACCGTGCCGACGACCAGCGAGCGTTTGGCGGGGTCGCCGACGAACGGTGTCGCGCGCTCGTGGATCTCGGCCCACCGGTACAGGCGCGAGCTGGAGTCGGTCGTGCGCGCGACCATGGCATCGAGCCCGCCCCGGGCGAGCATCCAATCGAGCTGGTCGGCGAGCAGCAGGAGGGTCGCGATCGCGGGCGTGTTGTAGGTCTGGTCCTTGCGCGAGTTCTCCAGCGCCGTCGGCAGCGACAGGAAATCCGGCACCCAACGGCCATCGCCGGGGTCGCGCAGGCGCTCGATGCGCTCGATCGCGGCCGGGCTGCAGACCGCCAGCCACAGCCCACCGTCCGACGCGAAGCCCTTCTGCGGCGCGAAGTAGTAGACGTCGCACTGCGAGACGTCGACCGGCAGCCCGGCGGCGCCGGAGGTCGCGTCGATCAGCACGAGCGCGTCGCCGGCGTCGACCGGCCGGCGCACCGGGACCATCACGCCGGTCGAGGTCTCGTTGTGCGCCCACGCGATCGCGTCGACCAACCGGTCGCCACGCGGCCCAGGCGCATCGCCGGGGTCGGCTGAGACGACGATCGGATCATCGAGAAACGGCGCGCCGCGAGTGCAGGCCGCGAACTTCGAGGAGAACTCTCCGTAGCTGAGGTGCAGCGCTCGTCTGCGGACGAGACCACAGGCGGCGGCATCCCAGAACGCGGTTGTGCCGCCGTTGCCGAGGATCACCTCGTAGCCTTCGGGCAGCCCCAGCAGCTCCGAGATCCCGGCGCGCACCCGTCCAACGAGCTGCTTGACCGGCTGCTGACGATGGGAGGTGCCCATCAGCGCCGCGCCCGGACCGGCGACGTACTGCAGCTGCGCCGGGCGCACTCGCGACGGGCCTGACCCGAACCGGCCGTCGACCGGCCTCAGTTCACCGGGGATCTTCACTGCTGTCTGGGTCTCAGGCATGGGCACGGGCGCTCCTGTCGATGTTCGGTCCGGTGCCCAGGCGCGCGGCGGCGGCTATTCCTGCCACTCGGTGTCGATCCAGGCCATCTGCGAGCGCAGCTCCTTGCCGACCAGTTCGACCTGATGGCCGGCCTGCTCGGAGCGCATCCGCTTGAAGTTCTCCTGGCCGGCGCGGTTCTCGGCGATCCACTCGCGGGCGAAGTCGCCGGACTGGATCTCGGCGAGCACCTGCTTCATCGCCGCCCGCGTCTCGTCGCCGATGATCCGGTTGCCGCGCGTCATGTCGCCGTACTCGGCCGTGTTGGAGATCGAGTAGCGCATCCCGGAGATGCCCTTCTCGTACATCAGATCGACGATCAGCTTGAGCTCGTGCAGCACCTCGAAGTACGCCAGGCGCTCGTCGTAGCCCGCCTCGGTCAACGTCTCGTAGCCGGCGCGGACCAACTCGGTGACGCCGCCGCAGAGCACCGCCTGCTCGCCGAACAGGTCGGTCTCGGTCTCGTCCTTGAAGGTCGTCTCGATCACGCCGCCGCGGGTGCCGCCGATCCCCTTCGCGTACGCGAGCGCGATCCCGAGCGCGTCGCCCGACGCGTCCTGCTGGACGGCGACCAGGCACGGCACGCCCGATCCCTCGGTGAACTGCCGGCGCACGAGATGGCCGGGGCCCTTGGGCGCGACGAGCGCCACGTCGACGTCCGGTGGCGGCACGATCTCCTCGTAGTGGATCGAGAAGCCGTGGCCGAACAACAGCATGTTGCCGGCAGCGATCCCGTCGGAGAGGCCGCCGTGCCAGATCTGACCGTGGAGCTCATCGGGCGCGAGCAGCATCACGATGTCGCCCTCGGAGGCGGCATCCGCCGGCGCGGCGACCCGCAGCCCGTGCGCCTTGGCCTTCTCGACGCTCTTGGACCCGGAGCGCAGCCCGACGACGACGTCGACGCCGGAGTCCTTGAGGTTCAGGGCGTGGGCGTGGCCCTGTGAGCCGTAGCCGATGATCGCGACGGTCTTGCCGTCGAGCTTGTGCAGATCCGCGTCGTCGTCGTAGAACATGCGGCGAGCCTACAAGCCGCCGCGTGCACGCGGCTTCTGGAAGTCGACGCTCCCCGCTCAGGGGCCGCCGAACCGCGACCGCAGTGCGCTCACGGCGCGCACGTAGCGCCGGGTGCTCGGATACAGCCCGTGCTCACGCACCGACTGCAACCCCTGGTAGTAGCCGGCGGCCGCGAGCGTCGGGTCGCCGCCGGTCTGCGCCAGCAGCGAGTGCAGCAGGTCGACGCCCGCGCGCACGTTGTCCTGCGCGGAATTCGGCGCCAGCCCGGCGCCTCCCAGCTGGGTGCGGATGTAGCGCCAGGTGCCCGGTTCGATCTGCATCACGCCCGTCGCGCCCGTCGGCGAGACGGCGGCGTTGTTGAAGCCGCTTTCCTGCTCGGCGATCGCCTCTGCCAGCGACGGCGAGACACCCTCGCTCGCCGCGATCGCGCCGACGTCCGACGGCGACACGGTCTCGCCGGTGGGGTGCACGCCCCCGCCGGCGGGAGGCGCGTCGGCGTGCGTGACCGGCGATGCGGACGTGCCCGCCCCGGGGATCGTCAGCGATGAGCCGGCCAGCAGCACCCCGGCCGGGTCGAGACCGTTGGCAGCGGCCAGCTGGTCGACGGTGACCCCGTAGCGCGCGGCGATGCCGGACAGCGTGTCGCCGAGGGCAACCCGGTACCCGCCGCTGCGGTTGTCGGATGTGGCGACCGCCGCCGGGGCGGTCGGCGCGGCGCTCGCTGTCTCGGAGACGCGCGCACCGCGCGGTGGGATCTCGAGCGTGCGCCCGGCGATCAGATGGGCATCGGGCGCGAGGCCGTTGGCGGCGGCGAGTTGCGCGATCGACAGTCCGTCGGCTGCGGCCACCGAGGTGAGCGTCTCGCCGCGAGCGATCCGGTGGGGAACATCGGCGCCGGCGCTTGCGGGCACGCCGACCCCGGCGGCGACAGCGACGAGGGCGGCGAGAACCATGAGCAGCTTCCGTGCGCGCATGCGCTCAGTGTTGCCCGTCGGGCCGCGAACGCCTGCAAGCGACGATTCATGGTGTGCGTGGCGCGAAGTCGTCCGGCGGAACCGCGGTGCCTACGCGCCGGCGATGGCAAGCAGGGAGCTGCCAGGCAGCACGAGGGTGCCGTCGGGCGCGCCGAACGCTCGCGCGTCGCGCGCGATCCGGGTCCTGACCGCGGACTGCTGGTCGATGTCCAGCTCGCGATACACGGCTCGGAAGCGCGAGGACAGCTGCAGTGTCTCGGCGATGTACTGGTCGACCCCGTCAAAGCGCCGCTCCATCGCCACCGGCGTCACCGTCACGTCGATCAGACCGGCCGTCTCCAGCAGCTCCTGCAGGGCGCCGTCTGCCGCGAGCTTGAACATCCCCGGCTCGCCGGGTTCGGGCGGCGCGGCGAAGCCGAGCGCGATCATCGCCTCGCTGCCGATCGTCGCCCAGGGATTGCGCTCCGGCTCGTCCCAGACCGCGAGCGCCGCGTGACCGCCGGGCTTCAGCACCCGGCGGATCTCGCGCGCGGCCGCCTCGGAGTCGACGACGAGCATGATCCCCCAGCGACACAACACCGCGTCGACGTCGGCGGTCGGCAGATCGATCCACTCGAGCTCGAGCTGGCGAAACTCGACGTTCGAGATGCCCTGGGCGGCGGCGCGCTCGCGGGCGACGTCGAGCATCGCCTCGGCGCCGTCGGAGCAGATCAGCGTGCCGCCGGGCGCGACCAGCTCGGCGGCCATGAAACCGGTGTCGCCGGGCCCCGCGGCGAGCTCGAGCACGCGCTGACCCGGTTGCAGCGCCAGCGCCTCGACCATCTGCGCCGACAGGTGAAGGGTCCAGTCACGGACACGGTCGGCCACGCGTCCCCACCCGGCGGCGGTCTGCTCCCACGCCTCACGGCTGGCGGCGCGCTGCTCGTCGGGTTCGTTCTCGGTCATCTCAAAACGGGGGCCGGCCGAGCCGAGCTTATCCGTCGAGGGCGGATGGCTCGGGCCGGTCGCGCCCGACCTCGAAGGCGTCGTCGATGCGAGCGTTCAGCCGCCGCGCGAATAGATCCGCCATCGCCGCGGTCGCGAGTCGTCGCAGCCTGTCGATCGCCTCCTCGACCTCGGGCCAGCGCCGCACCGGCATCCCCTCGTGCTCGAACTCACGCCACACCTCGGATGCGAACAACCGCACGAACGCGGCCGCGACCGCGTCGACATGCTCCTGGGTGTCCTCGAACACCTCGATCGCGCCCGAGAGCGAGATTCCGCTCGCGACCGCCTGCTCGGCAAGCGCCAGCAGCGACATGCTCGGCACCGCGAACGAGCCGTCGGCGGCGGGCACGACCACCCCCAGCCGCCGCGCGCTTGCCAGCACCTGCTGAGCCTCCTCACCGGTGACGCCGAGACGTTCTCGTAACTGTGCCGCCGTCAGCGTCTGCGCCGGCTCGGCGTCCGCCTGGCGCGCCAGCGACGTTCGGAAGCGAGCGAGCCGCTCCTCGGTGCGCTCGCGATCGGATACGAGCTGCTTGATCGCCGCGAGGTTGAAGCCGTCATCCTGCAGCTCGCGGATCAGCCGCAGCGCGGCGACGTGCTCGGGGCCGTAGTAGCCGACGCGCATCCGCACCTCGGGCGGCGCGAGCAGCCCCCGCGCCTGGTGAGCGCGGATGTTGCGCACGGTCATCCCGGACTCGGCGGCCAGCTCCTCGATCGTCAGCTCGGCGGCCACCCGGCCATCATACGGTGGTTACAGCAAACGATGTGACGTCAGCCGATGTGACATCGCCGCTCACCGCAGCTGCCGCCGCAGCAGCTTGCCCGAGCCGGTCCGCGGCAGCTCGGCAACCAACTCGATCGTCTTCGGCACCTTGAAGCGCGCGATCCTCGCCTCGCAGAATGTGCGCAGCGCCTCGGGCCGTAGGAGCGCCCCGTCGCGCACGACCACCTTCGCGACCACGACCTCCCCCCACTCCGCATCGGGCCGCGCGTGGACGCCGACGTCGATGACGTCCGGGTGCTCGAGCAGCACCGCCTCGACCTCCGCCGGCGCGACGTTCTCACCACCGCTGATGATCGTGTCGGAGTTGCGGCCGATGATCTCGATCCGGCCGCGCTCGTCGAAGCGACCGAGATCGCCGGTGTACAGCCAGCCGTCGTCCGCCAGCGCGCCTGCCGACACGATCGGACCGCGGACGCGTATCTCGTCGTCGACGACCGCCAGCTCAACGCCCGCCAACGGGTATCCGAACGTCGCGATCTGCGAGCACGCCTCGGTCATCCCATACGTCGGCGCGACCGGCACTCCCGCGGCTGCCGCACGCTCGAGCAGCGCACGCGGCAGCGGCCCGCCGCCGAGCAGCGCCCAGCGCAGCGTCGGCGGATTGCGGAGCCCGGCGTCGAGCAGCCGCGTGAGCATCGTCGGCACCAACGACACGAGCGTGATCGCCCGTGCGGGATCCATCAGCTCGCGCAGCACCACCTCGGCGTCGAAGCGCTCGCGCAGCACGACGGTCGTCGCGTAGATCGCCGAGCGGATCGGGATCGACAGCCCCCCGACGTGCGTCAGCGGCATCGGGCACAGCCAACGCTCGTGGGCGTCGAGTCCGAGCGCGACCGCGGAGCCGAGCGCCGACGCGAGGAAGTTGCCGGCGCTGAGCACGATCGGCTTCGGCTCCGAGGTCGTTCCCGATGTATGCATCACCGCAAGTGGCGCCGCATCGCCGGCGATCCGCGCGGTGCGACGCGGCGAGCAGCTCACCGACGAAGGCAACGGCTCGGACACATGCACGTCGGCCCGCGCGCGGCGCGCGGCGCGCTCGGGCTCCGACAGCCGCAAGTCGATCGGCACGACCGCCGCCCCGACGAGCATGCAGGCGTGCAGCGCGACCAGGTAGGCCTCCCCCGGCGGCAGCTCGAGCGCCACCCGACCGTCAACGCCGAGCTCCTGCAGCGCGGCCGCGGCGGCGATCGCTCGCCGGCACAGCTCCGCGTACGTCAGCGTCCGCTCGGGCCCCTCGAGCGCGACCCGATCCGGACGCATCAGCGCAGCCTTCTCGATCCAGACGCTCATCGGCTCGAACGGTAGTCTCAGGCGCCGCGATCCCGCCGACCGAAGTGATGGCAGCTGTGACGAAGATCGAGTGGCACCAGGCCGCACAGGGCTACGAGGACATCCGGTACGAGCTCGGCGCTAGCGACGCCGCCGGCATCGCGAAGCTGACGATCGACCGGCCGGAGGTCCACAACGCGTTCCGTCCGGAGACGCTGGTCGAGCTGGCGGACGCGCTGGACCGCGCTCGCAAGCATCCCGACGTCGGCGTGATCGTGCTCACGGGCGCCGGCGAGCGGGCGTTCTGCTCGGGCGGCGACCAGCGCGTGCGCGGGGATCGCGGCGGCTACGTGAGCGGCGCCGACCCCGCCGAGGCGGGCTCGCAGACCGGGGTCGGCGCCTTCGAGGTGACCGACCTGCACGTGCAGATGCGGCGGACGCCGAAGCCGATCGTGGCGATGGTTGCCGGCTGGGCGGTGGGCGGCGGGCATGTGCTGCACGTCGTCTGCGACCTCACGATCGCCGCCGACAACGCCCGCTTCGGCCAGGCCGGCCCGCGGGTGGGATCGTTCGACGGCGGCTTCGGAGCGTCGGAGCTGGCGCGGCTGGTCGGACCCAAGAAGGCCAAGGAGATCTGGTTTCTGTGCCGCCAGTACGACGCCGAGCAGGCGCTTGCGATGGGCCTCGTCAACGCCGTCGTACCGCTCGCCGAGCTGGAGGCCGAGACCGTCCGCTGGGGTCGCGAGATGCTGCAGATGTCACCGTTCGCGCTGCGGATGATGAAGGCCAGCTTCCACGCCGACGAGGACGGGATGGCCGGCATCCAGCAGCTCGCCCACGACGCCAACCTGCTCTTCTACATGTCCGAGGAGGCGCAGGAGGGGCGCAACGCGTACCTGGAGCGGCGCACCCCCGACTTCTCGAAGTTCCCGCGGCGACCGTAATCGGCACATGACGGCGGTGCGGATCTGGCTGATGGCCGCGCGGCTGCGGACGCTCCCGGCCGCGATCGCGCCGGTGCTCGTCGGCACCGCGCTGGCGGGGTTCGAGGACTCGTTTCACGCGCTGCGGTTCGTCGCCGCGCTGCTCGGCGCGATCTTCATTCAGGTCGGGACGAACCTGTCAAACGACTATTCCGACGCGCGGCGCGGGGCCGACGCCGACGACCGGCTCGGACCGGTGCGCGTCACGGCCGGCGGGCTCGTGCCGCCGTCGCAGGTGCTCGTCGCCACCTACGTGTCGTTCGGGGCGGCGGTGCTCGCGGGCATCTACCTGATCGTCGTCGCCGGCTGGCTGCTGCTGGCGATCGGCGCCGCGTCGATCCTCGCCGGCGTGCTCTACACGGGCGGCCCGCGGCCCTACGGCTATGCGGGTCTCGGCGAGGTGTTCGTCTTCCTGTTCTTCGGCGTCGTCGCGGTCGCCGGCTCCTACTACGTGCAGGTCCGCCATCTGCAGTGGGAGGCGTTCGCCCTGTCGGTACCGGTCGGGCTGCTGGCGGCGGCGATCCTGATCGTCAACAACGTCCGCGACATCGACTCCGACCGTCGCGCCGGCAAGCGCACGCTCGCGGTCAAGCTCGGCCGGGAGCGGACACGCACCATGTTCACGGCGACCGTGCTCGTCGCCTACCCGCTGGCGCTGGTGACGTGGGTCGCGGGTCCGTTGCGGGCCTGGGTCGCGCTCTGCTGGTTGAGCGTCCCGCTGGCGATCGCGCTCATCCGGATCGTGCGCACGAGGACCGACGGTCCGTCACTCAACGGCGCGCTCGCGCGCAGCGGCATGCTGCAACTGTGCTTCTGCGTGCTGCTGTCGGCGGGGCTCCTGCTCAGCCACTGATGACGTCTCGGTCGATGGAGCTCAGCGCGCAGCCACTGATGGCGTCGGGCCGATGGAGCTGAACGCGCAGCCGCTGTCGCGACCGCTGCGATCCCCGCTGCAGGCCGGCCACGGAACCGTCTCGGAGCGGCCGCTGGTGCTGGTCACCGTGCGCGCCGGCGACGGCGCGACCGGGCACGGCGAGGCGGCGCCGCTTGAGTCCTACGACCGGGTCTCGGTCGCGGACGTGCTCGTCGCGCTCGACGCCTGCCGCCCGGTGCTCGCGTCCTACCCCGGCCATGCGCCGGTCGCCGACGTGGTCGCACGATGCGCCGAGGCGACGACGGTGGCGCCGGCGCTGGCGGCGATCGACCTGGCGCTGTGGGACCTCGCCGGCAAGCGCGCCGGTCAGCCGGTCTGGCGGCTGCTTAGCGGCGGCACGGGCGAGCTCCCGACCCGATCACCCGCGATCGAGGTCAACTGGACGATCGCGGCTGCCGACCGCTCCGGGGCGGCACGGGAGGCCGCCGAGGCACGGGTCGCGGGCTATCGCACCGTCAAGCTCAAGGTCGGCATCGGCGACGACGCCGGGCGCGTGGCCGCGGTGCGCGCGTTCGGCGGGCCACAGCTGGCGATCCGCATCGACGCCAACGGCGTCTGGGACGCCGACGGGGCGGCGGCAGCGCTGCGGACGCTTGCCCCGAGCGGCATCGAGTGCTGCGAGGAGCCGGTCCACGGACTCGACGAGCTCGATGCGCTGCGGGGCCAGACGGAGATCCCGATCGCGCTCGACGAGTCAGCCGGCGAGCCGGGCGCCCTCGACCATCGCTACGGCGACCTCGTGTGCCTGAAGATCGCCCGCTGCGGCGGCATCGCCGGTACGCTGGCGGCAGCCGACCGGGCGCGGGCGTCGGGCTACGACGTGTACCTCGCGTCGACGCTCGACGGCCCCCTGGGGATTGCCGCCGCGCTGCACTGCGCGGCGCTGGTCGCGCCGTGGCACGCGTGCGGGCTGGCGACGCTGCAGCTGTTCTCAGGAGGGCGCGATCCGCTGGCGCCGGCCGATGGCACGATCGCCGTACCCGCCGCCCCCGGTCTGGGCGAGGGCCTGATCGACTGGTACGGCGCAATCAAGCCTTGATCAGTGTGCCCGCTCAGCATAAGATTCCGGTCCGTCGGTCGTTGAGCGGAGATCTCGACGCCGACACCAGGGGCACATCAACCAGATCCTTCGGATCACGGTCAGGACACACGACGTGCACGTCGATCCCTACATCGTTCTTGGCTCTGCGATCATCGGCCTGTTGGTCGGGATGACCGGCGCCGGCGGCGGCGCGTTGATGACGCCGATGCTGATCTTGCTGTTTGGGGTGTCGCCGTCGGCGGCGATCTCGTCTGACCTGG
>DASUHF010000117.1:0-49366 GCA_036273655.1 Solirubrobacteraceae bacterium
GGAGATCCTAGGTGCCCCACCAGAAGCTCGCGGCGATCACCACGTAGAAGCCGATCAGGACGACGCCCTCCTGCCACGTCGACTCGCCGTCGTTCACGATCAATGCGCCGAGAATCGACGCGATCACGAGCACGAGGGCGAGCAGCGTCGGGAACACGAGTGTCAGGTGCGTCGTGAAGAGCAACGAGACGAAGATCAGGACAGGTGTCAGCGCGAGCGCGACCTGCAGCGAGGAGTTGACGATCACGGAGACCGCGAAGTCGGGCTTGTTGCGCGCAGCCAGCTGCACGCCGACCACGTTCTCGACCGCGTTGCCGGCGATCGCGACGATCACGAGCCCGGCGAACTCCTTGGAGATCCCGAGCGAGTGGATCGTCGGCACAAGCGCATGCACGAACCAGTCCGACACGAACCCAGCGGCCGCGCCGGAGACGACGAGCAGCACGACGCTCGTCACGGTCGACAGCCGCGGCCGCTCCCCCTCGGCGTCCTGCTCCTGCTCGGTGGTCAGATACTGGCGCACCCAGAACGCGTACACGGTGAGGATCGCGATCGCCGACACGATCGAGATCGTCTTGACGTGGCCCGCCGAGGTGTGGCTGTTGGCGGCGATGCCGACGAGCAGGATGATGAAGCTCGCGAGCAGCAGCAGCGTCGTCGTGTCGTTCGGCAGCCGCTTTGAGAAGCGCATGATCCCGTCGGGGCTGCGGCGCGCGCCGGCGATCACCACCAGCCCCAGCACGAGCAGCGCGTTGACGAGGATCGAGCCCAGCACGGCCGTCTGCGCGACGATCAGCTGGTGGTCTTGCAGCGCGAACAGGACCACGAAGAACTCGGGCAGGTTGCCGAGCGTCGACTGCATCATCCCGGTCGTCGCGGTGCCGAATCGGCCGCCGACCTGCTCGGTCGCGAACGACACCACCCAGGCTCCGCCCGCGAGGGCCAGCCCGGCGACGACGAACGCCAGCACGTGCGGCACGCCGCTGGCGTAGCGCGCGATGCCGGCCAGCACGGTCAGCACCGCGACGACGACCAGCCCGATCCGCTCTGTGGCGGTCAGCCCCGACAGGATCGCTACCCGCCGGTCAGAACCGTGTCGTCATCCGAGTATGCGGGCGCGCAGCAGCACAGCAGCACGAGTGGCTCAGGCCCGTCGTTGAAGAGCTTGTGCGTCGTCCCCGGCGAGATCACCACGCAGTCGCCCTCGACGACGTCGTCCTCCTCGGCTCCGAGGCGCATGCGGCCACGCCCGGAGACGAACATGTACAGCTCCTCGGTCCGAGGGTGGTAGTGCTCGGCGGTCTCCGCGCCGGGCGCGACGGTCGCCTCGGCCAGGCTCTGGGCGCGCGCCGCCGTCCACGACGGGCCGGCGAGCTCGCGGATCGCCGAGCCGTCGGCCGTGATGAACGACCGCAGCGCGTGCAGGTTCGCCTTCTCCATGCCGGGCTCAGCGTACCCGCGTGAACTCGCCGGTCTCGACGTCGTCCTCGCGGTCGGCGCGGCCGGCGCGCGGTGCGGGGCGGTCCGGGCCGGCCTCGCGGCCCGCATCGTGCGCTCCGGAGCGATCCGGGCCGGGCTCGCGGCGGCCGGCGTCGATCGTGCCCGTGTCGGGCACCTCGGCGTCGGGCATCGCGCTCAGGTCCGGTGGCGGCGCCCCCTGCCCAGGGCCGGCCTCGGGCTTGGGCCCGCGGAACTTGAAGATCTCGAGCACCACGACCAGGTACACGCTGAACGCGAGCGCGACCAGCGCCAGCACGACCAGCAGCGCGAACCACCCGTCCGAGTAATGGTTGTGGCGGTGGATCGGCAGCACCCGCATGCCCACCGCCAGCAGCGCCAGCAACGCCGTCCAGGCGTACAGGTAGGCGACCGTCTTGCGCTGCGAGAACCCGATGCGCGCCATCCGATGGTGGAAGTGGTTGGCGTCAGCCGACCACGGCATCCGCCCGTACTTGAGGCGCTTGGCGACGACGAACGCGGTATCGAGCACCGGCACCGCGAGGATCACGAACGGCACCAGCAGCGCGACGACGGCGTTGGTCTTCAGCGAGCCGACGACGGCGACGACGCCGAGCAGGTAGCCGAGCAGGTTCGCGCCGGCGTCGCCCATGAAGACCGAGGCGGGATGGAAGTTGTGGACCAGGAAGCCCAGCGCGGCACCCGCCGTCAGCGCCGCCAGCACCGCGGCGCCCGACACGCCGAGGTTGAACGCGATGATCGCGAACGCGACCCCGTCGATCGCGGTCAGCCCCGCGGCGAGCCCGTCGACCCCGTCGGAGAAGTTGATCATGTTCATCAGCGCGACCAGCCAGATCACGGTCAGCACGCCGCCCGTGTTGGGGAACTGGAGCGCGCCGATGAACGGGATCGTGACGTCGGTGACGACCGCGCCGGCCTCGACCGCGATCACCGCCGCCGCCACCTGTCCGAGCAGCTTCACCAGCGGCGGCAGGTCGAAGATGTCGTCGAGCGCGCCGACGAGCGCGATCAGCACGGCACCGCCCATCAGCGCGAGCGTGTCGACGTGGCTGCTGGTCCCGCCGGAGTGCGGCGCTCGCGGCAGGTGGATCGTGTGCGGCATCCAGATCGCAGCGCAGATCAGCACCGCCGCGAGGATCGCGAGGCCGCCGAGCAGCGGCGTCGCGCGCGCCGCCAGTCCCCGCTCGCGTGGAACGTCGACGACCCCGATCGATCTCGCGAATCTCGCCACCAGCGGCGTCACCGCCGCGGCGATCGCCGCGGCGACCACGAACGCGAGCACTGCGTGCCAGTAGTGCATTGCTTCCGTGAAGCATGCCAGCCGCGCCCGACCGCATGTCGGACGCGACCGGCGCGACGTTCAGACGGGGGCGCCGGCGCCGAGCGCCGCGTACAGCGGGTAGCGGTCCGCGATCGCCGTCACGCGCTCTGAGAGCGATGCGCGCAGCTCGTCTTCGAACTCCGGTCCGGCGGTCAGCACCGACGCGATGATCGTGCCGACCTCGGTGAAGTCCTCTGTCTGCAGCCCGCGCGTGGCCAGCGCCGGCGAGCCGACCCGCAGCCCCGAGGAGACCGCCGGCGGCCGCGGGTCGAACGGCACCGCATTGCGGTTGACCGTGATCCCGATCGAGTGCAGCCGGTCCTCGGCCTGACGGCCGTCGAGATCGGACTCCCGCAGATCGACGAGCACCAGGTGCACGTCGGTGCCGCCGGTCAGCACCGACACCCCACCGCCGGCGTTCAGCAGCTCGGTGGCGAGCGCGCGGGCGCCGTCGAGCGTGCGCTGCTGACGCTCGCGGAACGCCTCGGACTGCGCGATCCGCAGCGCCACCGCCTTGCCGGCGATCAGGTGCTCAAGCGGACCGCCCTGCTGACCCGGGAACACGGCCGAGTCGATCTTCTTGGCGTACTCCTCCTTGCAGAGGATCATGCCGCCGCGTCCGCCGCCGATCGTCTTGTGGATCGTCGTCGTGGTGACGTCCGCGTATGGGATCGGCGATGGGTGCAGCCCCGCCGCGACGAGCCCGGCGAAGTGCGCCATGTCGACGAACAGATAGGCGCCGACCTCGTCGGCGATCTCCCGAAAGCGCGGGAAGTCCAGCTGGCGCGGATACGCCGACCAGCCGGCGACGATGATCTTCGGCCGATGCTCGCGCGCGAGCTGCGCCACCTGATCCATGTCGATCAGCGACGTCTCGCGGTCGACCTGGTAGGCGACGACGTTGTACAGCTTGCCGCTGACGTTGATCTTCATCCCGTGGCTGAGGTGGCCACCGTGCGCCAGCTCGAGCCCAAGCAGCGTGTCGCCGGGTTGCAGCAGCGCGTGGTAGACGGCGTTGTTGGCCTGCGCGCCCGCGTGTGGCTGCACGTTGGCGTGTTCGGCGCCGAACAGCTCCTTGGCCCGATCGATCGCCAGCTGCTCGCCGATGTCGACGAACTCGCAGCCGCCGTAGTAGCGCCGGCCGGGATACCCCTCGGCGTACTTGTTGTTGAGCACCGAACCCTGCGCCTCGAGCACGGCCGTCGGCGCGAAGTTCTCCGACGCGATCATCTCCAGCGTCCGCTGCTGGCGCTCGAGCTCTAACGCCAGCACCTCGGCGATCTCGGGATCGACGTCGGACAGCGGACGGTTGAAGAAATCGGATGGCAGATCGACGCTCATCCGCGGGATCCTAAGGGTTCGAGACTGCGTTCGCGGGCTCAGACATGAACAGATTTGTTCACGTCACCAAGAGCTTTGTCGATCGATCTCACGCACCGGCCCGGACCGGCAGCCCGCCGATCCGGTACAGGCTGCCGCCGTACATCGACAACAGCCTCGCGCGCGTCGGCGCGCCCGCGAAGTGGATGAAGTTGCTCGGCCATGGCTCCCAGCGCTGCGGCGAGCCGCGGGCGTCGATCCGCTCCCAGTCATAGCCGTCGACGTCGCCGTCGATGTGCTGCTGGGAGACGTCGATCCAGGCGATCCGGTTGCCGACACGGCCGACCGCCTCGACCACGCCGACGTGACCGGGGCCGCCGATCCCGGCGGTGCCGTCGTCCCACTCGGCGACCGCGCCGACCGTCGGCGTGCGGTCGACGGCAACGCCGTGCGCGCGCGCCGACTGCGCCCACACGCCGCCGTCGCCGAGCACGTAACCGGGCGGCTGGACGCCGTACTCGGTCTGCTCCACGTAGGCGGCGTAGTTCGTGCACTCGTCGCCCGCGCTCATCATCCAGTACGAGCTGCCGGCGTGGGCGCCGTAGCCGTGCGACGGGTAGCCCGCGGCCGTGCATGCGGCGTAGCCGTCGCACAGGCGCTTGCCGGCGGCGCGGGCGCCGTGCGTGCATAGCGCCAGGGTCGCGGCGAGCGCCGACGCGAACGTCAGCGCGCGGGCGAGTGCGCGCACGGTTGCCGGCGGGCAAGCCGACTGGCGGCGAGCCCGGACGGTCGCAGGTCCGGCTCGGAGCATCCAGGCAGGGTAGCGGCGGCCCCGGGCGCCCCGGGCTCCAGCTGCGCACCTGGGGGATTTCTTTCACCTGCTGAAAGGTTCTCCGCGTGACCCGAGCAAGCGGAGCCCGACCGCGAGCGCCCTCCCCGGGCAGCGCCGGGCGCCCGCTCAGGCGGCGACGCGACCGACGAGCACGGCAAGGTCGCGGTCGCTCCAGCTGACGGTCGCCTCGAAGCCGGCCTCGGCCAGCATCACGAGCAGGTCCGAGAGCGTGTCGGGGCGATCGAAACCGGGCGTCAGCGGCACCGAGGCGTCGGCCGGGTTGACCGGCACGATCACGTCTGCGAGCACGAACCGCCCGCCATCCGACAACGCTTCGCGGATGCGCCCGAACAGGCGACGCTTCTCGTCGGGCGACAGGTGATGAACCGCAAGCGCGCTCGCCACCAGGTCGAACGGGCCGTCCGGAAGCGGATCCTCGAGCCGCGCGGCGTGGAGCGAGACGCGCTCGCCGGGCAGCCGCTCGCTCGCGACCGCGAGCATCCCGTCAGACACGTCGACGCCGACGAGCGTCGCGCGCGGATGGCGCGCCAGCAGCCGGCGCGCGGTCTCCCCCGTGCCCGTGCCGAGCTCGAGCACCCGCTCGGCGGGCTCGGCCGCGGCGAGCTCGAGCTGCTCGTGCAGCGCCTCGTAGCCGGTCACCTCGTCGTGGATCATCGCGTCGTAGCCGGCGGGATCGAAGTGGTACTGGCCGCGCAGCGCGGCATCGACGTCGTCGTCGGAGACGGCGCCGGCACGCAGGATCACCCAGCCCCCCTCGTCCTCGTACTCGCGCAGGTCGATCAGGGTCGACGGCGTCCCGGGCAGCTCGCCGCCCTCGATCACGAGGTCGGCCTGCTCGCGCAGCTCGATCGGCACTTCCTGCAAGGTGCGCGGGTCGGCGCCGCCGGCGAGGTTCGCGCTTGACTGCAGCACCGGCGCGCGCGCGCCCGCCAGCGTCGGCACGAGCGGCACGCGCAACCCGAGCGTCGAGGGGTCAGACCAGGACGCAAGCGGGAAGCGGTGCCCGGGATTGGGCAGCAGCACGCTCACCTGGCCGGGCATCAGCCGCCGCAGCGCGTCGCGCGTGCGATCGCCGAGCTCGGGCAGCGCGCTCAGCGCCGCCTCGAGATCGAAGAACATCACCGCCGAAGGCTTGTCCAGCGGCCGGCGCTTGAGCGCGTACATCCGCCGGATCGCCTCTCGATCGTCGGGGTCGCACGCCAGCCCGTAGACCGTGTCGGCCGGGAACACCGCGATCCCGCCGGCGGCGATGCAGTTCTCGAGCGCGGCCGCGTGCTCGCCGCGGGTCATCGCCCACCCCCACCTCGCCGCCGTGGGCTGGGCACAAAAGCGAACTCCTGGTTCGCGTTTGTATCCAACTGACCGACGACGAGTCGATCCAGGCCCGCAAGGTCGCGGCGAACCTCGACGCGCGGATAGCCGGCGGCGCGGACGAGCCCGGCCACGGCGGCGCCCTGCTCGGCGCCGATCTCGAGCGCCAGCAGCGCGGGCAGCTCGTCGCCGGCCGCCGCCGCCGACGCGAGCGACGCGACCAGCCGGCGGATCGGGTCAAGGCCCTCGGCGCCACCCCATAGTGCTGTGGCCGGCTCGTAGCGCGCGACGTCATCCACCAGCGGTGCGCCGTCGGGCACGTACGGCAGGTTCGCAAGCACCGCGTCGGGCAGCTCGGACACGCCATCGAGCAGGTCGCCAACGGTGAAGCTCACGTCGAGGTTGAGGTCCTGAGCGTTCCCGCGTGCCACCTCGATCGCGTCGGCGCTGATGTCGATGCCGGCGATGCGCAGGTCCGGACGCTCGTGCTTGAGCGCCATCGCCACGGCCCCGCTCCCGGTGCCGACGTCGAGCGCCGAAGCCCCAAACGGCAGCGACAGCGCGACCTCGACGAGCAGCTCCGTCTCCGGCCTGGGGATCAGCACCCGCCGGTCGACCGACAGCGTCAGGTGGCGAAAACCGCGCCGGCCGAGCAGGTAGGCGACGGGCTCGTGTGCGTCGCGCCGGGCCACAAGCGCGTCGAAGCGGTGTCGGACATCGGCGCGGTCGAGCGGACGGTCACGGTCGAGCACGAGCCGCTCGCGGCCGCAGCCGAGCACGTGCGCCAGCAACAGCTCGGCATCCAGCCGCGGCGTGTCCGAGACGTTGGCCAGCCGGGCCGTGGCGCCCCGCAGCGCGTCCCCAATGGTCGGCGTCGCGGCAGCGGTTTCAGTCACCGGCCGCGTCCTGGAGCCGACGGCGCTTCTCGTCGTCCTGGAGCGCGTCGGTCAGCTCGTCGAGCTCGCCGAGCAGGATCTCGTCGAGGTTGTGGACGAGCAGGTTGATGCGGTGGTCCTTGACCCGGCGCTCGCCGAAGTTGTAGGTGCGGATCTTCTCGGCCCGCTCGCCGGTCCCGACCTGGGCCTGCCGGCTGGCGCCGATCTCGGCCTGCTGCTCGGCCAGCGCCCGCTCGTACAGCCGCGCGCGCAGCACCCGCATCGCCCGCTCGCGGTTCTGCAGCTGGGACTTCTCGTCCTGCATCGAGACGACGATGCCGCTCGGCTTGTGGGTGATCCGCACGGCCGAATCGGTCGTGTTGACCGACTGGCCACCGGGGCCGGAGCTGCGGTAGACGTCGATCTGCAGGTCGCCCGGGTCGATCTGCACCTCGACGTCCTCGGCCTCGGGCAGCACCGCGACGGTCGCGGTCGAGGTGTGGATCCGGCCCTGGGACTCGGTCTCGGGGACGCGCTGGACGCGGTGGGTGCCGCCCTCGAACTTGAACACCGAGTACGCGCCGTCGCCTTTGATCGCGAACGTGAAGTCGCCGTCGCCGATCGCCAGTGGCTCGACCTTGAAGCCGCGCCGCTCGGCGTAGCGGGTGAGCATCCGGTACACGTCGCCCGCCCACAGCGCCGCCTCGTCCCCGCCGGCGCCGGGCCGGATCTCGACGATCACGTTCTTTGAGTCGTTGGGGTCGCGTTCGACCATCGCCAGGCGGATCTCCTCCTCGAGCGCCTCCATGCGCTCGCGCGAGGCCTCCAGCAGCGCCCGCAGCTCGGGGTCGTCGCCGTCCTCGTCGAGCAGCTCGCGCGCGCCCTCGGCGTCGTCGGCGGCGTGGCGGTAGTCCTCGGCGAGCTTCGCGGCCGGCTCGAGCTCGCGGTAGGCGCGGCTGGCGGCCGCGAAGCGCTCGCGGTCGCCGATCACCGTGGGGTCGGCGAGCTCGGCCTGGAGCTCGTCGAAACGCGTCTGCACCTGCTGCACGAGCTGGTCGATCATCGCCGTCTGAGTCTAGGGGCGGGGGCCTTGACGAGCCCGCCGAGCGCGCCCGGTTACGGCCCGCCCAGCGCCCACATCGGCTCGGCCGCCCACGGCCCGACGATCGCGGTGTCGGGGTCGGTGCGGTTGCGCGCCGACATGTGCGACGCCAGCAGCTGGAGCCGTGCGGTCGCGGAAATCTGCGCGATGAACGGATCCTGCGAGCGGCCCGCATCCTCGAACACGAACGTCGTCATCCCGGCGGCCTCGCCGGCGGCCGCGACCGCGCCCGTCAGCCCGTCGCTGTCGGCGGCGGGCTCCAGTGCGATCAGCACGTCGTCGGACCCGTACGGGACCGCGGCGCCGTGCAGGAGCCGCTCCGCGTCGAACCCCTCCGCGAGCACGTGCGAGGACTCGCGCAGCTTCAGCGCGCCCTCGCGCGCGGTGACGCCCCACGGCCCCGGGCCGACGATCGCCAGCGCGCGCCGCGGCGGGTCGACGCGCTCGACATCCGGCGTGGCGATCACGCGTTCGACGTCGGCGGCGGCGCCGCGCAGCGCGTCGGGCCCGGTGCCGGTGCCAGCGAGCGCGTCGGCGAGCAGCGCCAGCACGCCGAGGGCGGCCGTGTAGCTGACCGTGTAGGTCTCCGAGCGCTCGTGCGTCGGCGTCAGGATCGCCTCGTCCCAGCCCGAGCGCTCGCCCGCGATCCCCACGAGCGGCACGCCGCCGGAGCGGGCGCGCTCGCGCACGGTCAGCGCGTACGGCGTGGTGCCGGTGTGGCTGATCAGGATCACCGCCTCGTCGGCGGCCGGCTCGGGCCGCCAGCGCGCGAAGTCCGCCGACGGCGTCGCGATTGCGCGCACGCCGCCGCGCTCGAGCAGCAGCGCGCCGAGCTCGGCGGCGTGAAAGCTCGTGCCGGTGCCGACGACGTGGACTCGCCGGGCGCCGCTCAGACGCTCCGCAAACGCGGCGACGTCGAGCCCGGCGACGGCGCGCAGCGCCGCCGGCTGCGCCTCGATCATCTGTTGCAGCTGCGTAGCCATGCCACTCAGGCGACGACCTCGACGCCGAGCAGGTCGTCGGCGGTCGCGGCGCCGGGCGTCTCGACCTCGAGCACGGCCTGCAGCGCCGCGATCGAGACCGCGAGCTGGTCGAGGTCGGGCTCGCGCGTGGTCAGCTTCTGCAGCTGGAGGCCCGGGTACATGATCCACTGCACCCACCGCCGCGCGCGGTTGCGACCCGCCCACTTGATCACCTCGAACGAGAGGCCGGCGATCACGGGCACGCCGACGATCCGCGTCAGCACGAGGATCCACCACGCGGGCAGCCCCACGGGCGCGAACACGAAGATCGCCATGATCATCACGACCAGCAGGAAGCTCGTCCCGCAGCGGGGGTGCAGCCGCGAGTAGCGCGACGCCCGCTCTGGCGTGAGCTCGTCTCCGGCCTCATAGCAGGAGATCACCTTGTGCTCGGCGCCGTGGTACTCGAACACACGGCGCAGATCGCGGATCCGCGACAGCAGCGCCAGGTAGCCGAGGAAGATCGCGGTGCGGATGCACCCCTCCACGAGCCAGAACAGCCACGAGGAGCCGAGCTGATCACGGACCAGGCTCGTGAGCCCGACGGGCGCGACGAAGAACAGGCCGACCGCGAACGCCAACGACACGAGCACGGTCCCGAACCACATGCCGCCGGAGATCGCGTCGCCCTCGTCCTCGCCTTCCGGAGCGTCCTCGTCGACGGGGATCTGCGCGTTGGCGGAGATCCCCAACGCCTTCATCCCGATCGCAAGCGAGCCGACGAGCGCGACGACGCCGCGAACCACCGGCAGCCGGTACAGCCGCCGCCAGCCCGAGCGGGTCGAGCCCGAGGCGATCGCGAAGCGCGAGATCGAGATCTCGCCGAGCTCCTCAGGCTCGACCGCCGGTTTGCGAACGGCGACCGCCCATGTCGAGATGCCGCGCATCATCACGCCTTCGAGCACGGCCTGACCGCCGAGCGGGGCGTCCCGTGCGGCGGTCAGCCGCGCTTGCGTCCCGACGCGGCTCATCTGGTCCCGGAGAGCGGAGGCCTTCTACTCGGCGCCGGTGGCGGCCGGCTGGCGCGCCTGACGGCGGCCCTTGGCGACCCGGCGCTGGAAGCGCTCGACCCGCCCGCCGGTGTCGACCAGCTTCTGGCGGCCGGTATAGAACGGATGGCACGCCGAGCAGATCTCGACGTGGATCTCGTCCTTGGTGGAGCGAGTGACGAACTCGTTCCCGCACGTGCAGGTCACGCGCGTTTCGGTGTAGGAGGGGTGGATCTCGGCCTTCATGGTCTCTTTCAGTCTATCCGGGAAGTTTGGACACTGACCCCCAGCAATCGAGGGAAGCCGTCCAAGCTTTGACGGGAGCGTGCTCGCCCTCACCCGGCCGGGCAGGTCACCGTCAGCGCGTTGTTGGAGCGCTGCGCGTCGTCGACCGACCCGGCCGGATCGGCGACCACCGTAGGCGGGCTGGCGGCGTCGCACGCCGGCCCGGTGAACCGCAGCCGGCGGCGCGTGCCGGCCGGCAGCGAACCGAGCTGTCTGGTCTGCGAGTGTGCGCCCGCGACGCCGGGTTCGAACAGCACCGCGAACGGGCCCGAGGCACTGTGCCCCCGGTTGGCGATCACCGCCAGATACCTCTCGCGCCCGCGCTCGCCGGCGATCGAGCTGACCCGGACCGAGCGGACCGCGAGGTCGGGGCGTAGCTCCTTGATCGTGCAGCGCGAGCTCGTGCGGGTCACGATCTTGAGCACCCTGTCCTTCGCGCCCAGCCACCGGAACGAGACCACGTACCGGTAGCTGCCCGCCCCAAGGTTGTAGACGGGCTTGGACAGCTTCCAGATGTCGCCCGGTCGTCGCCCGAGCGTGGGGTCTGACGGCGTCAACCACTGGTCCAGCCCCGACGCGACGACCGGCGTCGCCGGATGACCGCGCGTTCTCACCGACAGCGCGAACTTGATCGCGAGCGACCGCGTGTGCGCCAGCGGCCGCATCGTCGCCCGCAGCGAGACCTCGCGTCGCAGCGGGTTGACGGCCTGGTGGCAGGCGATTGTGCCGAGCGTCGCGCGGGGCGGTGGCGTCGCGCGGTGGCGAGCGCTCGCCACGGGCACAGCCAGCCCCGCGCTCGCGAGCCCCGCCGCGCCCCACGCGCCGATGATCCGTGCCCCACGCATCACCACCGTTAACCCGGCGTGCCCCCCGGAAGTTGCAGCTACGCGGCGACTACGTCAGCTGGTACAGCGGCCCGTCGCCGCCCTCCGGCGGCGTCAGCCGTCCGCCCTTGGCGGTGATCGCACCGCACTGGACGCAGTTGGTGTAGTTGACGGTGACGTCGACGAAGCCCGTCTCGGGAGCGTCCTCAGGGATCTCGTAGACGCCGGCGGGGCACATGTAGCGCCATCCCTCGGCGATCTCGCGCGGCACGTTGCGATGGACCCGGATGTGGTTCGGGGCGTCGTCGCGGGTCGCGTTGCCGGAGATGAACACGCTCGAGAGCTTGTCGAACGTGTACTTGCCGTCGGGCGCCGGATACGCCTTGCGCGTGTCGCCGACGAACAGCGCCTCCGTGTCGTCGCGCCGCCACTCCTGGCGCCCCGGCGGCACCCTGCCCTTGGACATGATCGACGGGCCGGCCAGCAGGCTGCCCTTGATGAAGCCCTTCTGGAATGCCTGGCGCGTGTTGCGGACCTGGTAGAGCTCGGTGCCGACGCTCGACTCCTCGATCGCCTGCTCGTATCGCGCAAGCGGCGCCTCGCCCTTCAGCGACCGGTAGATCGCCTCGGCCGCGAGCATCCCCGACTTGATGCAGTGGTGCACGCCCTTCAGCGCCGCCGTGTCGACCATCCCGCCGGCGTCGCCGACGATCACCGCGCCGGGCATCGACAGCTTCGGCATCGACCAGTAGCCGCCGCCGGGGAGCGCCTTCGCGCCCCACCCGACGCGCTCGCCGCCGTCGAGGATGTCGCGCACGAGCGGGTGCAGCTTGAACGTCTGCAGCAGGTCGTGGGCGGAGGTCGTCGCGTCCTTGTAGTTGAGGTCGACGACGAACCCGATCGAGACGAGATCGTCGCCGGTCTTGAAATCCTTCATCGGGTAGATCCAGGTGCCGCCGAGCTGCCCGTACTTGGGGGAGATCTTCATCGGCCACGGCTGCGTGAACGTGTGGATCACGCGATCCAGCGGCTTTTTGACCTTCCACACCTCCTTGACGCCGAGCTCCCAGACCTGCGGCTCGCGTCCGTCGGCGAGCCCGAACTCCTTGATCGCGGCGCCGGTGAGATGTCCCCAGCAGCCCTCGGCGAGCACGGTCACGTTGGCCTTGATGTCGGTGCCGGGCTCGAAGTTGGAGAGCGCCTGCCCGTCCTTGCCGCGACCCTTGTCGCCCGAGCGCACGCCGACGACGGCGCCGTCGTCGACGATCAGCTGCGTCGCCGACGTCTCGGTCAACACGTAGGCGCCGCCCTCCTCGGCCTGTGCCTGCTGGTAGCGGGCCAGCGCCGACACCGAGATCACCTCGTTGCCATGGTTTTTGAAGTTCGGAACCAGGGGGATCGGCACCGACAGCTTCGTCTTGGCGGTCGGCAGCAGGTACACCGACTCCTTCGTGACCTCGCCAAACGCAAACCGCTCGTTGCGCCAGTCCTCGCGGGTCAACTGCGGGAACAGCTCCTGCAGTGGCCCCGGGCGCATCACCGCGCCCGACAGGTTGTGACCACCGCAGGTCTTGGCCTTCTCGATCACCGCGACCGGCACCTCGCCGAGCCGCTCCATCAGCGCCTCGTCATCGCCGAGCAGCTGCAGCAGCCGGTTGGCGCACGCCAACCCGGCGGTGCCGCCGCCGACGATCGCGACCCCGACGTCGATCCGCTCGTCCTCGGAGTCGAGCCCGCGCTTGACGAACTCCTTGATCGGATCGACCGGCGGCGGATAGTCGATCGGCGCCGCCGGCCCGCGGTGATTGGAGGCCATCGCGCTCAGCCCTTCTTGGCTTTGATCGCCTCGGTCAGCTTCGGCATGATCTTGTTGAGGTCGCCGACGATCCCGAGATCGGAGAACTCGAAGATCGGCGCGTTCGCGTCCTTGTTGATCGCGACGATGTTCTCCGAGGACTGCATGCCGACCTTGTGCTGGATCGCGCCG
Organism: Solirubrobacteraceae bacterium; assembly: GCA_036273655.1. GTDB lineage: Bacteria > Actinomycetota > Thermoleophilia > Solirubrobacterales > Solirubrobacteraceae > Palsa-465. Next base: position 13,369 of record DASUHF010000117.1, read on the forward strand.
GAGATGCCGGCCGCGAGGTACAGCTTCGGCGACACCGTCTTGCCGGTCTGGCCGATCTGGGCGGCGTACGGGTACCAGCCCGCGTCCACGACCGCGCGGGTCGCGGCAACCGCGGCGCTGCCCCCGAACGCCTTGGCGAGCTCCTCGGCGAGCTCGAAGCCCTCGGCCTTGCCGAGACCGCGGCCGCCGGCGACGAGCACGTCGGCGCCCTCGATGTCGACGTCGGCGCCGCGCTGCTCGCCGCGCTTGACCATCTTCGCCTGCGACGACCACGGCGAGAACTCGACGTCGACGTCGACCACCTCGGCCTCATCGGAGGACGGCTGGCCGACCTCAAAGGCGTTGATGCGGCCGATGATGATCCCGAGATCGCCGCGGTAGTGCGAGTCCGAGATCTTCGAGTCCTGCAGGATCGGGCGCTCGGCGACGAGCTTGCCGTCGTCGGCCTTGATGTTGATGACCTCCATCGTCACGCCGGCGTGGCGGCGGGCGGCAAGGCCGGCCCCGATCTCGAAGCCGAGCAGGCCGCCGCCGAACAGCGCATAGGAGTGGCCGTTTTCCTCGATGATCTTGGCCATCGCATCGACGACCGGCTGCGCCAGCCCCTCTGGCCCCTTGGCGCGGAACACCTTGGTGGCGCCGTAGTTGCCGAGCGTCTTGCACAGCTCGTCGGTAAGGTCATCGCCGCCGACGACGACCGCGTGACAGGAGCCGCCGATCGCGGCCGCCTGCTTGGCGCCCTCGGACACGGCCCCGAGCGAGTTCTTGTTGAACGCGCCCCCGTAATGGAGGACGTAGGTGAGGATGTCGGGCATGTCTAGATCAGCTTCCTTTCATCCAGCCAGGCGACGATCTTTTGGACCGTCTCGTCGGTGTCATCGTCCTCGATGATCTGGCCGGCGGCCTTCGCGGGCGGATCGTGGAAATCGCCGCACTGCACGCGCGAGCCGTCGGCGCCGACGAGCGACGCGTCGATGCCGAGGTCGCCCGCGGACTTGGTGTCCAGCGGCTTCTTCTTGGCGCCCATGATCGCCTTCAGCGACGGGTAGCGCGGCTCGTTGATCGCGTCGCCGACGGAGATCACCGCCGGCAGCGAGATCTGCACGGTGTCGTAGCCGTACTCGGCCTGGCGCTCGCAGGTGAGGCCGTCCCCGCTGACGTCCATCTTGATGACCTGTGTCAGCGACGGCATCTTCAGGTGGTCGGCGACGACCGCGCCGATCGTGTAGCACTCGCCATCGTCTGACTGCTGGCCGAGCAGCACCAGGTCGGGCGACTCGGACTCGAGCGCCTTGGAGAGCGCGTACCCGGTGGCGGCCACGTCCGAGCCGGCCAGCGCGTCGTCGGACAGGTGCAGCGACCGGTCGGCGCCGAGCGACACCGCCTTCTGCAGCGCCCGCGTCGCCGTCGCCGGGCCCATCGTGACCGCCACGATCTCGTCGACCTCGACCGCGCCGCCTTCGCGGATCTGCATCGCCGCCTCGATCGCATGCGTGTCATACGGGTTCAGATTGCGCTCGCCGGAGCGGTCCATCCGCCCCGTGGACGGGTCGATCCGCTTCTCGACGGCCGCGTCCGGAACCTCTTTGACCAGGACGCAAATTTTCAAGTGTGGCCTCCTATCGGTGTCCCGCGCCGGTGCTCGCCGTCGGTTCCTGTCGGGGGCGATCCGGGCGCGTCACGTGAGCGATCTCTTGGAAGTGGCCCGATCATATCGAGTTGACTGACGAGTCAATCGGTCGGCCCTAGGGGCACTGGGCGGCGAACTTCCGCGAATTGCTGCGGAAGGCTCGCAGCAAATTGCGATAGATCCGTTCGCGACCGACGGCCTGGCGGCCCGCTACGTCCGGACCGCGCCGCGGATGAAGTCGATCGCGTCCTGGGCCGGCGCTCCGGGCGTGAACACCTCGGCGACGCCGAGCGCCTTGAGCTGCTCGATGTCGTCGGATGGGATCGTGCCGCCGAGCGTGACGACGACGTCGTCGACGCCCTGCTCGGACAGCAGCTCCATGATCCGCGGCACCAGCGTCATGTGCGCGCCCGACAGGATCGACAGGCCGACCGCGTCCGCGTCCTCCTGGATCACGGTCTCGACGATCTGCTCGGGCGTCTGATGCAGCCCGGTGTAGATGACCTCCATGCCGGCGTCGCGCAGCGCCCGCGCGATGATCTTCGCGCCGCGGTCGTGCCCGTCCAGGCCGGGCTTGGCGACGACGACTCGGATCTTGCGGTCGGTGGCGGTCATGGACACGCTGCCACCAGATGTTATGGATGTCAGGCCGCTGACGACACGCCGGCGCCCCAATGATCGCGAGTACGAACGGTGGGGCGCCCCTCGCGGTATATGTCGCCTGCGCCATGACCGCCCGGCGTCCGGGGTCTCGCGCCGCCGACAGCTGACGATGCGTTGGCGGCTGCCCGACTCGTCCGACAAGTTGATCGTCGAGCGGCGCGCGCCCCCATCCCCCCGCCGTGGCCGGCGGAGCAAGAACGACGTCAGACCCGACGCCGCTTGCCGGTGGCGCCTAGCCCAACGGCGGTTGGCGCTGGCAACGACAGACCGTTGAATGCAGAATCGTGGAGCGGTGGGCGTCGTGGCCTGGGATGGCGGCTTCGCACCGCGCCTGATGCCGCTGATCTTCGGGCACGTCGCCTCGCGCGCGCTCATGCGGTAGACGCCGACCCCGCGCGCCCGGTCCGCCGCGCCACACGGGCCCGTTCTTTCTCCGTCGTCCGCAGTGCGAGCAGCGCGTAGATCCCGCCCTGCACCGGCCGCGCCTCGAAGCCGACCCGGTCGCCGCTGATCGTGCTGTACAGGTCCGAGAACGGCACCCGGCTCGAGGTCGTGTTCGCATACAGGTATTCGCGGGCGATGAGCTCGCCGCACACCGGGTGGTCGCGCAACCAGGCGGCGGTCCACATCTCCCAGTCGGACTTGGCGTAGGAGTGCGGCACCTGCAACGGCAGCCCGAACATGTTCATTACGGTCGGGTAGAACGCGGCCTGCTCGGCGGCGATCGAGGCCGGCACGAGATCGGTGCCCAGCAGCGCGTCGGCGTAGGCGTTGTACGTCGTCCCCCAGCTGCCGTCGCCGTCACCCGCGCCGTTGTAGGTGAGGTCGAGGTGCGCGCCTGAGGGGTCCTGGGACCGCTGCAGCCACGTGGCGATGAAGCTGTGCGCCTTGGAGGTAAACCGCGTCGCGTCGCTCGTCTCGCCGAGGGTGCTCGCGATCTGCCCCATCGCGGCGACGGCGATGATGCCCTTGAGCGCGAGGTTGACCGAATGGGCGATGAACCCGGCGAAGTCGTCGGTCTGGTTCTGGAAGCCCGGGTCGGGCAGCACCGAGATCAGGTAATTGGCCCATCGCTTGAGCAGCGCGTAGTTCGCCTTCAGATAGGCGGCGCTGTCGGCGCCCGGATCGGCGAGCGCGTAGGCGGCGGCCATAATGATCATGTTGCCCGACTCCTCGACGGGCATCGCCTCCTCCTTGCCCGGCGCGTACCCGCTCGCGTTGGGATACGGGCCGAGGTCGTGCGGCGCGTAGGGCTCCGTGAACTTCCCCGACGCCGCGTAGGCGAAGATCGGCTTCAGCAGCAGCGCCAGGTACTGCGGATCGAGGTACACCCACACCGGCGCGGCCGGGTAGATCACGTCGACGGTCGACGTGTCGCCGTCGGAGGAGATCTCCTTCAGAAACGCCCACGGGGTGTCATCGGGGCCGACTGCGAGCTCGGTCGCGCCGTAGGCCTGGCGCAGCGCCAGGACGCACAGCCCCTCGTAGTCGCGTCCGCCGGCGGCGCGAGCGTCGGCCGCGACCCGCGCGTCGAGCCTGGCCGCCCGCTTCGCCGCGCCGGACGCGTCGCCGTGGAAGAACGCGAGCATCGCCTGCCAGCTCGAGAAGTGCTGCGTCCACAGCGGCTGCAGCGGCTTGCCGAGGAAGCTGACCAGCGGCGTGCGCACCTGGCCGAGCGAGAACTGGCGCCTCTGGGCGCGGCCGGACACCGAGCCCAGCTGCAGCGCGAACGCGAACACGGGGTAGCCGTCGCCGTTGATCGAGGTGTAGGACGTGTCGTTGACGTCGAGGAGCTTGCCACCCTCGACGAACTGCGCGCGCACCGCAGGCGACGAGCCCGACTGCCACGACAGCCCCGGGACCTGCGGCGTCGCCCACACGATCGTGCCCCATTGGGCGCGGTCCGAGGTTTCGACGAGCGGCTGCTGGTTGGCGAGCTCCATCGTCCACACCTGCAGCGTGCCGCCGCTGTATGGGACCGTCGCCGGCGCCCACGTGAACTGGGCGTTGGAGTCCGCCGACAGCCACTCGCCGGAGATGTCAAGGTAGATCGAGACGTCGTGGGCAGCGCCGTCGACGGACCTGGCGGAGACGAACACGTAGGCCATCGGGATCGACTGGCGCCGCAGGTCGCCGGGCTCGACGGGCGAGAGGAACTGCATCGTCAGCTCGACGCCGCCACCCTGCAGCGTGTAGATCGACCGTGTCGCGGTCACCTGCAGCTTGGTCTGGTTGAGCGCGGCCTCGAAGTCGTTGATCGTCGTCTGCTGGCCGTAGCCGCCGTTGGGCACGTCAAGCACGATCGTCGGGCTGCCCGAGAACTCGTACGAGGCGCCGTCGACACGCGCGATCCCCGCCAGGGCGGTCACGCCGCCGCCCCAGAACGTCTCCCACGTGCCGGGCAGGACGGTCGCCGCCTGCCACGTCGACAGATACGGCGAGCGCACCACGAGCGGCGTGGCCGGCGGTCGGATCGGCGTCGTCGCCAGACCGGCCGGCACCCCGGTCGGGGCGCCGGTGCCGGGCCTGGCGAGCTTCGGCGAGCTGCCATGGCCCGGTCTCGGGCGCAGCGCCCGTGCGGTCACGCTCTCGGCCGCCGACGCGCTCGAGGCGGCCGCCAGCCCGCCCCCGAGCGCGGCCATCGCCGTGCCCGCCTGCAGGAAGCGACGTCGGTCGAGGCCGCTGGTGTCGGCCGGCGGGGCGGTGGAGTCGTGCGCGTCGGTGTCGGACGGCGGGCCGGCCGCGGTGGCGGTGTCGGGCGGGGCGTCCGCGGCGGCGATGTCGGGCCGTGCCGGGTCCGCGGTGGCGATATCGGGCGGCGGGGCGTCCGCGGCGGTGATGGTCGGGTCGGGCTCGCGTGGCGGCCGGTTGCGCATCTCGTTGTCCTCTCTCCCGGGGGTGGGCCCCGCGCCTGTCTTGACAACGTTGTCGGTTATCCACACGGACGCGACGCTAACCGCGACGCCGCGGAGGCTGGACGGATGTTCGGCAGACGCTCGGCGCCCGAGCGGTCGGCGCTCAACCGCGGCGGCCGGCGAGCGCGACCGTCGCCGCGGCCCCGGCCGCGGCCGCACCGCCGAGCGCGACGCCTGCCTTCAGCCGCCGCCCGATCCGGTCCAGGCGCATCACCTCCCATCCCCGCTCGCGCGCGATCTGCGCGAGCTGACGATCTGGGTTGACGACGACCGGATGCCCGACCGCCTCGAGCATCGGCAGGTCGGACACCGAGTCGGAGTAGGCGTAGGAGTCGGCGAGCGACAGCCCCTCGTGCGCAGCGAGCGCACGGATCGCCTCCGCCTTGCCCTCCCGGTAGGCGAACAGCCCGGTGAGGCGACCGGTGTAGACCCCATCCACCGCTTCCGACAGCTCCGAGCCGATCGCGCCGTCGAACGACAGCACCTGCGCGAGGATCTCGGCCAGCTCCTGCGAGGCGGCGGTCGTGATGTAGGCGCGCCGGCCGGCGTCCTGGTGCTCGTGGGCGACCATCAGCATGCGCGGATACAGGCGCGGCAGTACGCCGGACAGCACGTCGGGCCCGAGCCGCTGCAGGTCGAGCACGCGGCGGCCGGTGAGGCCGGCGGCGATTCGCTCGCGCAACGCGATCGAGTCCTCGTCGGACGCGCCGCGCAGACGAAAGCGGAGGTTCGCCCACGACGCCGCCAGCAGCCGGCGCCGGCTGATCAGCCCGGTGCGGTGCGCCGCACGGGCGAACTGCAGCCCCGACGACCCCTGCATCAGGGTCTTGTCGAGATCGAAGAACGCGGCCCCGGTCCCGCCGGCGCCGCCGTCGCCGGACGGCTCGTCAGCCGCCATTGACCTCCACGATCACCGCGTCACCCTGGCCTCCGCCCGAACAGATCGCCGCGCAGCCGAGACCGCCGCCGCGGCGGCGCAGCTCCAGCACGAGCGAGCCGAGGATCCGCGCGCCGGACGCTCCGATCGGGTGACCGAGCGCGACCGCGCCGCCGTTGACGTTGACCTTCTCGGGATCGATGCCGAGCATCCGGATCGAGTTCAGCGTCACCGACGCGAACGCCTCGTTGATCTCCCAGAGGTCGATGTCGTCGGCGGTCTTGCCGATCTTCGCAAGCGCCTGCTCGGCCGCTCTGGCGGGCGTGCGCGCCAGGTAGGCGAAGTCGTCGGCGACCGCCGCCTGAGCGATGATCGTCGCCAGCGCCTGCTTGCCGTTGGCCTTCGCCCACTCGTCGGATGCGAGCACCAGCGCGCCGCCGCCGTCGTTGACGCCCGGGGAATTTCCGGCCGTGTGCGAGCCTTCCTTGCCGGTCAGCCCCGGGAGCTTGGCCAGGAGCTCCAGCGATGTCTCGCGGCGCGGCGCCTCGTCGATCTCGACGACCGTGTCGGCCTTGCGGCCCTTGACCGTCACCGGCACGATCTCCTCGGGCAGGCGGCCCTCGTCGGTCGCCGCGACCGCGCGCTCGTGGGAGCGAAGCGCCCAGCGGTCGAGGTCGACGCGGGTCATCTCGAGCTCGTCTCCGACCTCGGTCGCCTCGTCGAACATCTGCCGGCCTGAGAACGGGTTCGTGAGGCCGTCGTGGACCATCGCGTCGAGCATCTTGGCGTCGCCCATCCGGTAGCCGAACCGCGCCTGCTTGAGCATGTACGGCGCATTGGACATCGACTCCATGCCGCCGGCGACCGCGATGTCGAGGTCGCCGGCCCGCACCGAGGTATCGATGATCCCCGCCGCGCGGATGCCCGAGGCGCACACCTTGTTGATCGTCTCCGAGGAGACCTCCTTCGGGATCCCGGCCTTGACCTGCGCCTGGCGCGACGGGATCTGGCCTTGGCCGGCCTGCAGCACCTGGCCCATGACGACGTGCTGGACCTGTTCGGGGGCGACGTCGGCGCGCTCCAGCGCGGCGGTGATCGCGGTCGCGCCCAGGGAGGTCGCGTCCAGCGACGACAATCCACCCCCGAGCTTGCCGATCGGCGTTCGCGCGGCCGAGAGGATCACAGTCTTGGGCATCGGGTCTGGCTCCCTTGGTCAGGCGTCGGTGGCGGAGCCTCGAATCCTAATGCGCTTGCGCTGAGGGATAAGGTCCGCGCCCATGGACGTCTCGGTGATGCCCGGCACCGCCGCCGAATCGGCCGCCGACACGCTCGTCGTCGGCGTGTTCGACGGGCAGATCGATGCGCTCAGCGTGTTCGGCCTCGAGCGTGTGCTGTCCCGCGGCGTCGCCAAGTCGGAGTTCCGCCACGTTGCGGCGGCGCCACGTGGCGAAGATCAGTGGGTGATCGTCGTCGGCCTCGGCGCGCAGGACGAATTCGATGCCGAGCGGGCTCGGATCGCGGCGGCGGTCGTCCGCCGGCGTGCCGTCGAGCTGCGCACCGAGGAGCTCTGCTGGCAGCTGCCCGAGGGCGCCGGCGACGAGATCGTCGCGGCGCTCGTGACCGGCACGATCCTCGGCGCCTACCGGTTCGACCGCTTCAAGCCGGGCGATGACGCCGCTGTGCCGCAGCGCCTGACGCTGGCCGACGGCAAGGACGACCACGTCGCCGTGGCTGAGCGAGCGAAGGTCCTCGCCGAGGCCCAGAATCGCGCCCGCGACCTCGCAAATGCGCCCCCGAACGAGATGACCCCGAGCGCGCTCGCCGACTACGCGGTCGCGCTCGCCGACCGCCACGACGCGATCTCCGCGACCGTGCTCGACGGCGACGAGATCCGCCACATGGGGATGGGCGCGTTCGCCGCGGTCGCGCAGGGCTCAGACACGGCCGCGAAGCTGGTCGCGCTCACCTACGAGCCGCCGGCCGCGGCGGGTGAGCGGCGGCTGGCGCTGGTCGGCAAGGCAGTGACGTTCGACTCCGGCGGCTACTGGCTGAAACCGACCACGAGCCAGATCACGATGAAGTTCGACATGGCCGGCGGCGCCGCCGTGATCGAGACCGTCGCGGCGCTGGCGGAGCTGCGGGCGGCGGTGCGGGTGCTGGCCGTGGTCGGCGCGACCGAGAACATGATTTCGGGCGCGGCGATGCGTCCCGGCGACGTCCTGCGCGCGCTCGACGGCACCACGATCGAGATGAACAACTCCGACGCCGAGGGCCGGCTGGTGCTCGCCGACTGCATCACCTGGGCCAAGCGCGAGGGCTGCGACGCGATCGTCGACATCGCGACGCTCACCGGCGCCGCCGAGGTCGCGCTCGGCCCCGTCTACGCGGCGGTCCTGTCCAACGACGAGGAGTTGTGCGCGCTGGCGCTCGGAGCGGGCGAACGGACCGGCGAGCGGCTGTGGCGGCTGCCGCTCGATGCCGGCTACGCGGAGATGATCAAGGGCCGCTACGCGCAGATCGCCAACCGTTCGGAGCGTCGCGGCGCCGGCGCCAGCACCGCCGCCGAGCTGCTGCACCACTTCGTCGGCGACACGCCGTGGGCGCATCTGGACATCGCGGGCGTCGCCGACAACGCCACGGCGGCGTATCTCGACAAGGGCGGGACCGGCTTCGGCGTGCGGCTGCTCTCAGAGCTCGCGCTCAGCTTCTGACGCGCTCTCGCTCGAGGATCGTGGCGGCGGCGCTGGCCGGATCCAGCTCGCGGGAGACGACCCGATCCAGCAGCCGTGCGACCTCGTCGTCGGCGGCGATCGACTGCTCGAGCTCGCGCCGCAGGCGGTTGGTCGCGATCGCCAGCACCTCGGACATCAGGTTGCGCCGCCGCCGCTGCGACAGCGTGCCCTGCTCCTCGATGTGCGCGCGGTGCTCGGCGAGCCTGGCGGCGAGCTCCTCGACGCCCTCGCCGCGGATCGCCTCGGTGCGCACGATCGGCACGGTCCATTCGCGCTGCCCGCCGAGCGCCAGCACCGCCTTGATCTCCCGCACCATCGTGTCGGTCAGCGGGTGGTCGGCCTTGTTGACGACGATCACGTCCGGGATCTCCATGACGCCGGCCTTGAGCGCCTGGATCGAGTCGCCCGAGCCGGGCATCAGCACGAGCACGACGGTGTCGGCGTGGTCGATGATGTCGACCTCGGCCTGGCCGACGCCGACGGTCTCCAGCAGCACCGTGTCGCGCCCGGAGGCGTCCATCAGCAGCGCCGCCTGCAGCGCCGCCTCGCTCAGGCCGCCGAGCGCGCCGCGGCTGGCCATCGAGCGGATGAACACCCCCGGGTCCAGGAAGTGGTCGGCGAGTCGGATCCGGTCGCCGAGCAGGGCGCCCTTGGTGAACGGCGAGCTCGGGTCGATCGACAGCACCGCGATCGAGCGGTCGCGCTCGCGCTCGTGGCGCGTCAGCGCGGCCAGCAGCGTCGACTTGCCGGCTCCCGGCGGGCCGGTGAACCCGAGCACGGCGGCGCGCCCGGTGTGCGGGTAGACCTCGCGGACGAGCTCCCAGCCGGCGGGGTCGTCGTTCTCGATCAGCGTGATCGCGCGAGCGAGCGCGCGGCGGTCGCCGTCGAGCAGGCGCTGCGCGAGGGTCGGGTCGGCGGCGGGCATCGGGGCTCGGGATGATCGCAGGGCCGATTACGATTTCGCGACGTGACCCTCGCCCGGGCCCAGAGCGTGCAGTCGCCGGCGCAGGCGCCGGCGACGCTGCCGTCGTTCGTGCGCTCCGAGCCGCCGCCGCTGCACGGCAACCTGCTCACGTTCCTGCGCTTCGCGCGGGCCAACCACATGCTCAGCATCGGGTACCTGCGGCTGGCGCTGCGCTGGCTGTGGCTGAAGCTGCGCTGGGGCGACCGGCTGCAGACCGACGGGATGTGCTTCGTCTGCCCCGGCGTGAAGTTCGAGATCGGCCGTGACGCCCGGGTCGTGCTCGGACGCTGGTCGTGGCTCGGGCACGGCTGCAAGGTGCGCGTGCACGAGGGCGAGCTGACGATCGGCGCCAAGACAGTGCTCGGGCAGGAGTGCACGATCTCGGCCTTCCAACACGTGTCCGTCGGGCGCGAGTGCATCATCGCCGACCGCGTGATGATGATCGACTTCGACCACGGGATGGTCGAGGTCGAGCGCCCGATCCGCGAGCAGGGGATCTACAAGCGCGACGTCGACATCGGCCACAACGTCTGGATCGGCTACGGAGCGTGCATCCTGCGCGGCGTCGGCGTCGGGGACAACGCCGTGATCGGCACCAGCTCGGTCGTCACCGGCGACGTGCCGGCCAACGCGGTCGTCGGCGGCGCCCCCGCCCGGGTGATCAGGATGCGCCGGGCGCCGCGGACGTTCCGCTGGGGCTGAGCGCACCGACGTGCCGGGCGGATGCCGTCGCGTTCGGCGGCGGCGTGGACGTGCGACATATGTACGTCCATGCCGTACTGAGTTCGCAGGTAGCTCAAAGCGACGGCTGCCGCACTCGCGATCGAGCCCCGGTACGCGCGTCGTCACCGCCATCCGCGCAGCCACGGCGCCAGACCGCGCAATTGCGGGGCGACGCCCTCGGGATCGCGTAGCGCGGCGGCAAGCGCGTCGGCGTGCAGCCGCGCGCGCTGCTCGGGGTAGTCACCGGCGAGCTCGAAGCGGTGTAGGAACGCCCAGTCCGAGGACTGCAGCGCCAGCAGCTCGCGCAGCGCCCGCTCGCCGACGCGGTCGCGCGGTGCCGCCGCCAGCGCCAGCTCCGCGGTCCGCGTGCGCCACGCGAACGCCGCGCTGCGCGGCCCGCTCCAGGTGCGCAGGTCGCCGCCCTCCCCCCAGCTGCAGACGCCGAGGCGCGCTGGCGCCGCTGCCGGCTCGTGGCGGGCGAGCGCGTCGTCAAGCGTCGTGAACGCCAGGCCCGCGCGGTCGGCCGCCTCGAGCACCGCTCGCAGCCACTGCACCCCCTCATACCACCAGTGGCCGAGCAGCTCGGCGTCGAGCGCGACCACGCACACGCCGCCGCCGGCCACCCGCTCGCGCACCGCGGCGACGAACTCCGCCGCGTCCACGCGGGCCTGCGCGAGCGCCGCGTCGTGCTCGTAGGGCCGGCCGTCGACCCGGTGCACGCGGTGCCGGTGGCTCGTGTAGCGGTGATAGTCGCGATACGCCGCGCGCGACGGATATCCGCTCTCGCCCCACACGAGATCGATCGTCGCCCGGTCGATCGGCCAAAGCGTCGGACCGGCGGCGCTCGCAAGCGGTCGCAGGTGAGCGGGCGCGCCGCGCCCGAGCAGGGCGGTGAGCTCGACGCACGTCGCGCGCACGCCGGCGCGCTCCAGGTGCGGGTCAAGCCAGGGCGCATAGCCGCACTCGGGCAGCCACAGGCCGCCGCGCCACTCGCCGAACCGCGCCCGGTGCGAGCGAATGCCGGTCGCAAGCTGCAGGCCGATCCCGGCGTCGGTCGCCAGCAGCGGCAGGATCGCGTGCGTGGTAGACGACGTCCACGACGCGTGGCGCCCGAGCGACGCCGGCAGCCCACCCGGCGCCGCATGGCGTGCCCGCAGCGCCGTCGCGGCGGCGGCGTATTCGGCGGCCGAGCGGTCCAGCTCGGCGGCGAGCGTCGGCTCACCGGCGCCGCGCAGCTGGTCGGCGTCGAGTCGATGGGTCAGCGGCCTCACCTCGGTGAGGAACCGCAGGCAGCGCTCGATCGTCCCGGGGTGCTCGAGCTGGTCGCACAGCACCGGGGTCAGCGACACCGTCACCCGGCCGGGAGCGTCGTCGAGCACGTCGAGCAGCGGCAGGTAGCAGCTCGCGATCGCCTCGAACAGCAGCTCCTCGCCGAACGGCCAGGTCCCGAAGCCCGCCGGCTCGCGCAGATACGACGCCGGGTCGACCGGCCAGGCACCGCCGCCCTCCAGGTACGGCATGTGCGCGTGAAGGACGATCGCGAGCTCGCCGGACATCGGGCTCAGCGCCGCGGCGCCGGCGCGGCCGGCGGCCTGCGCGGCTCCTCGCACACGGCAAGGAAGTCCAGCGCGCGGTCAAGCGCGGAGGGCCGCAGCGCGAAGTCGCGCGCGGTGATCGAGGACGTGAAGCGGTCATAGAACGAGCGCGTCAGCCGCAGCCGCCGGTGGACCTCATCCCATCCGCAGCGCAGCGCGAGTTCGTGTGCACGCAGCCGCCGCGCGTGAAACAGCCCGAGCAGCGTGACCCGAGAGAACACCGTCCGGCACAGCGCATCGAACTCGTGCGCGCGGTACTCGCGCAGGTGCCACGGGTTCGAGGACTTCGTGGCCCCGGGTGGGGCGAGCGTCTCAACGTTCGGAGTCGAGACGTACACGACGCCGCCGGGCCTCAGCAGCCGCGCGACGTGCTCGAGCACCGCGACCGGATCGTGCACGTGCTCGATCGTCTGCAGAAACACGACCACGTCGCAGCTGTCCGGCTCCCCGTGCGTCTCCACGAGCCCGCGCTCGAACCGCAGGTTCTGGCGGCGGTAGCGCAGCCGCGCGTGCTCGAACGCCTCCGGGTTGGCCTCAACCCCGAGCACCCACGCGGCGCCGCGGGCGAGCACCTCGGATCCGTAGCCCTCGCCGCTGGCCAGGTCGATCACGCGCTTGCCGATCACGCGCGCGCCGATCCACTCGTACACGGCCAGGTGCCGGCGGTACCAGTAGTTCTCGGCCGGCACGTCGGGCAGCGTGCGCTCGCCGGTCAGCTGCAGCGGCGGCACGCCCGGCGGTTGATCCTGCTGTACGTGGAGCTCTGCCATAACCGGCGCCGAGAGCGTAATCGGCACGTGCGGAACGGTGCACTAGTCTGGGCCGCCGGATGCAGGCCGTCCGCACCGCCGACGAGATCCGTGACGTCAACACCCGCTACCACGACGTCGCGGCCGACTCCTACGACGCCAAGTGGGGGATCGACTTCGGCGAGATCGGGCAGGGCCAGGTGCTCGGCAAGCTGCGCAAGCTGCTCGGCGCCGAGCTCGACGAAGGCTACGACCGCTCGTTGGAGATCGGCGCCGGCACCGGGTACTTCAGCCTCAACCTGCTGCAGGCCGGGGTCGTGCAGCACGCGACCTGCACCGACATCTCGCCGGGGATGGTGTCGAGGTTGCGCGGCAACGCGCGCCGGCTCGGGCTCGAGGTCAGGGCCGCCCGCGCCGATGCCGAGTCGCTGCCGTTCGCCGACGGCAGCTTCGATCTCGTGCTTGGCCACGCGGTACTGCACCATCTCCCCGACCTGCGTCGCGCGTTCGCCGAGTTCCACCGCGTCCTGAGGCCGGGCGGTCGGATCGTGTTCGCGGGCGAGCCGTCCCGGCTCGGCGACACGATCGCGACCGTGCCCAAACGCGGCGCCGGCCTGGTCGCGCCGCTGTGGCGGCGGCTGCTCGGCGCCTCCCCCGCGCGCCCCGCGCCCCAGGCCCACTCCGGCGACGAGCATGAGCACGAGCTGGAGCGGTTCGTCGACATTCACGCGTTCGCGCCCGGCGACCTGGTGCGGCACGCGCGCCGGGCGGGGTTCACCGAGGTCGAGGTCCGCGGCGAGGAGCTGGCGGCTAACTGGTTCGGGTGGTTCAACCGTTCGCTGGAGGCCTCGGCCGATCCCGACGACGTGCCGATGCTGTGGCGCCAGTACGCGTTCCATGGCTACCTGCTGCTGCAGCGCATCGATACACATCTGCTCGAGCCGCGGCTGCCGGCGGCGCTGTTCTACAACCTGCTGCTGACCGCCCGCCGCTGAGGATCGCGGTTTTGGCCGGAGCCCGGATCCACGGATCCTGCGGTCGCCCGGTACCGGTGGATCCAGGCTTAGACTCATTCGCAGTGACCGGCGAGGTCGTGAATGAGTTTCCCCTGTTCCCGTTGGGTCTCGTCGCGCTGCCGACAGAGGCGGTGCCGCTCCACATCTTCGAGCTGCGCTACCGCCAGATGATCCGCGAGTGCATCGACTCCGAGACCGAGTTCGGGATCGTGTGGATGTCCGACGACGGCCTGCGCGACGTCGGCTGCGCGTGTGAGGTCGAGCGGGTGCTCGAGGAGATGGACGACGGTCGCTTCAACGTCGTCACGCGCGGCACCCGGCCGTTCCGCGTGGTCGAGCGTCAAGCCCATCTCGCCTATCCGGCGGGCGTCGTCGAGTTCCTCGCGGACGAGGACGAGGAACCCGATGAGGAGGCGCTCGAGCGCGCGCTCGCGGTCTACGCAGACCTCGTCGAGCGGGCCACCGACCGCGCTCCGGAACGATCCGAGCTGGAGGGCCTGGACGCCTACGGGATGGCGGCGACCGTCGACTTCGGCGTCGAGGCCAAGCAGGGCCTCCTGGAGCTGCGTTCCGAGAACGCCCGGCTCAAGCTCGTCACCCGGCTGTTCCGCGCCGCGACCAAGCGCCTGGACTTCGTCGATCGCGCCCAGGCGCAGGCGCGGTCCAACGGCAAGGTCCGGTTCACCTAGCCGGCCTCAGCTCAGACCGGCGCCGGCCGTGCCGGTTCAGGATGACTTCTTGCCGCCCTTGCGGCCCGCGGCCGCCTTCTGCGCCTTGTTGCCGCCGCTGCCCGAGCCGCTGCTCTTGGAGCTGCGGCTTGAGCCGCTGCTCTTCCCACCGCGGGATGACGACCCCGAGGAGTTCGCGATCGCGGCCGCGCGGGACTTGCTCATTCCCTTCTTGCGCAGCCCTTCGTACTGCTTGTCGTTCTTGACGCTCGATCCATGGTCCTTTGCCATTGTGACCCTCCGATCGCCGCTTACTCGTGGTCGGCTACCCCGGCAGCCGGCGACGCAACCATCGGCGTCCACGCACGGGCGTTGAAACGACCGCCGACGGGGTATCGAACACCACGATGCCGCGCTCGATCTGGAACGGAACGGTGATGCTCGGCCGGATCCCGGTGGCGGTCAAGGTCTACTCCGCCACCGAGGACCACACGATCCATTTCCATCAGGTCCATGCCGCCGACGGAGAGCGGATCAAGCAGCGCCGCGTGTGCGCCAAGGAGGGGCGCGAGGTCCCGTACAAGCAGATCGTCAAGGGCTACGAGCGCTCGAACGGCTCCTACGTCGTGCTCAGCCAGGACGAGATCGCGGCCGCGGCCGGCGACCGCGCGCACGTCATCGAGCTCGAGCAGTTCGTCGTCACCGCCGAGGTCGACCCCGTCTTCTTCGACCGCACGTACTACCTGGGCGCCCGGGACAAGGACGCCCGCGGCCCGTACCGGCTCCTGCACGACGCGCTCGCCAAGACCGAGCGTGCCGGACTCGGGCGATGGGTGTTTCACAACCGCGAGTACCTCGTCGCCGTGCGCGCGCTCGACGACGTCGTCGCGCTGCACACGATGCGGTTCGCCGACGAGCTCGTCGACGCAGAGAAGCTCGAGCTCCCGCGCGCCAAGCGAGCGCCCGGAAAGCGGGAGGTCGAGATGGCGGGGCGACTCGTGGACTCGCTGCAGGCACGGTTCGATCCCGACGGCTTCAGCGACAGCTACCGCGAACGCGTCCGCCAGCTGATCGAGGCCAAGGCGCGCGGCGAGACGCCGGACATCGAGCCGGAACAGCCGCGCGGCCAGGAGGACGCCGACCTGATGGGCGCGCTCGAGGCGAGCCTGGCGGGATCGGGCCGCTGATGGCTCGCTCGCTGTGGACGGGATCGCTGTCGTTCGGGCTCGTCAACGTGCCCGTCGCGATCGTCAGCGGCGTGCGCGACCTCGACCTGCACTTTCGCCAGCTGCACGAGAAGGATTCAAGCCCGATCGAGGTGCAGCGCTGGTGCCCCCGCGACAAGGCCGAGGTTCCGATCGAGGAGGTCGCCCACTCCTACGAGACCGACGACGGCACGACCGTGATCGTGTCCGACCTCGAGCTCGAGGCGATCGCTCCGGAGCGCACGCGCACGATCGACATCGAGCAGTTCGTGGAGCTCGAAGACGTCGACCCGATGCTCTATGACCATCCCTACTTCCTCGTGCCCGCGGGTGAGGACGACGGGACGTTGCGCGCGTACGCGCTGCTGACCGAGGTCATGGCCAAGACCGACCGCGCCGCGCTGGGACGGTTCGTGATGCGCGCCAAGGAGTACCTGGCGATCGTGCGCGCCCGCGACCACGTGCTGTCGTTGACGACGATGCGCTTCGCCGACGAGGTCCGCCCGGTCAAGGGGGTCGACACGGCCGCCGCCAAGACGCACCGCCCCAAGCCGAGTCAGCTCGACGCGGCCGTGGCGGTGATCGAGGAGCTGACCGACGAGTGGAGGCCCGACGAGTTCAAGGACCGCTACCGCCAGCGGCTGCAGCGCGTCGTGTCGCGCAAGAGCAAGGGCGAGACGATCGCGGCGCCCACCGCTCCCGAGCAGCCGGATGCTCCGCCCGACCTGATGGAGGCGCTCGAGCAGACGCTCGCGGAGCTGACCGGCAACGGCAAGCGCTCGGGCTCGACCGTCAACAAGAAGGGTCGGAGCAAGCAGAAGGCGTAGGGCCGCCGTTGCCGCCGAGTGGCATATGCGTTGCGCATCATATGCACAGCGCATATAATCGCCGGATGGACGAGCGAACGCTCCAACTGCTCGGCGTCGTGTCGTTGGCGGCCGTCGACCGATTGCGCGACGCGCTCGGCACCGCCGCGTCGCCGGCGACCCGCGGTCCGCTCGACGAGACCGAGGCCGGCGCGCTCGTCCATCTCCAGGCGTGGCCGGGGACATCGGTCAACGAGCTCGCGGCGGTGATCGGCCGCTCGCAGCCGGCCACCGTGCGCTTGATCGACCGCTGCGTCGAGCGCGGGTGGCTGCGACGCCACACGGGACGGGACCGCCGGACGGTCGCGCTGGAGCTCACCGAACGGGGCAAGCAGCTGGTCGACGAGGTGCTCGCCGCCAGGGCCCACGCGCTCGGACCGATGTTGGGGGCGCTCCCAGCCGCCGACCGAGCCGAGCTTGAGCGCGTGCTGGACCGCATCGTTGCCTGTCTCGCCGACGATCGTGCGCAAGCAACCCACGTCTGCCGCTTGTGCGATCGCGCCGCCTGTACGTCGGGGCCGGGATGCCCCTTGGAGCACACGACGACTCCCGGGGCACCGCGCCCGCAGCCCCGGTGCGGGCGTTGAGCGTCGCTCGTGAGATCCCCTCGTGCCGTCCGACGGCGACCTCGCTGGCGATCGCCGGCTCGGCGTCGGTGGCGACCGCATTCGGGATGGCGCGCTACGGCTATGGCCTGCTGCTCCCGGACATCAAGCACAGCCTTGCGCTCGGCGAGACCGAGCTCGGTGCGATCGGCACCCTCGCCTACGTCACCTACATCGCCGCGGCGGTGCTCGTCGACCCATCCGTACGGCGGTTCGGCGCTCGACGGACAGTGATCGCCGGCGGCACGCTCGGGATCGCCGGCACCGCGATCATCGCGGTGAGCTCGGGCGCCCTCTCGCTCGCGGCCGGAGTCGGCGTCGCCGGCGCGAGCGCCGGCCTGGTCTATCCGCCTTTCGCCGAGACCTTGCGCGAGCTTCCCGACCCGAGCAGGAGCCGTGCGCTGGCGTCGATCAACTGCGGGACCGGCTGGGGCGTGGCGGTTGCGGCCCCGATCGCGATCGTCGCCGCCGACTCATGGCGTCTGGCCTATGTGGGGTTCGCGGTGTGTGTCTGGCTGTCGACGATGTACGCGGCGCGAACCCTGCCGGCGGCTGCGCCGGACGCCGCGGCCAGTCTCGGGCGCGGCGTGCGTCTGCCCCGTGTCCGCCGCCTGGCGCCCGGGGCGCGGCGCGTGATCGTCGGCGCGTTCCTGATCGGCCTCGGGAGCGGCGCGTTCTGGACCTTTGCGGTGCAGGACGTGCGGGCCGCCGGCCTCGACATCACCGCCGGGCGGGCGCTGCTCGGCCTCGCGGGCGTCGGCAGCCTCGTCGGCGTCGGCGCCGCCGATCTGATCGGCCGGCTGGGCCTGTTGAAGACGTACCTCGCCTGCGCGCTACTGGAGGCGGCGTCGACCGCGGCGGTCGCCACGTTCCCCTCCACGCTTGGCGTCGTACTCGTGTCCGCGTTCGCGTTCGGCGTCTCCTACAACGTCGCAGTCACCGCCTCGGTGCTGTCGCTCACCAGGCTGCATCCGCAACGCCCGACCGCGGCCGTCGCACTCATTGCCGGCGCCAACGCGATCGGGTTGCTGTTCTCCCCGCTCACCGGGGCCGCCCTGAGCACGCAGGTGGGCCTTGGCACGACACTCGCGTGCGGGGCCGGCGTGCTGCTCGCGGCCGCGGTCGGCGCGCCGACCGACCGTCCGCGGGCAACTGCCTGACGTCAGCCGGTGACCGGCGTGGGCATCGGCTTGACCCGGACGGTCGACCGCGCCCTGGCACGGGCGGCGCCGGCGGCGGTCACGGTTGCGTGGTTGGTCTTGCGGCCGGTCGTGCCCGTCAGCGCACGGACACGGAGCGTGATCGTCCTGGACCGCGGCGCGCGCGCAGGCGCGAGTAGCTCCCAGCACCGGTGGCCGCGGCTGAGCCTCGCCTTCGACGTGGCGCCGGAGAGGACCGCGCGGCGCGCGGCGGACGGCACCGGTGCGTCCGGGCATCGCGACGGGCAGGGGGAGTGCGACATTTGTACGTCTATGCCGGACTGAGTTCCCCGATCAGCGCCGGGACAGCGACCCCGCGCTCTCCCGACCGTTGCCCGGCCGGCGACCTGCCGCCCGCCCGACCCGCGTCCCAGCAACCCGGTTCACAGCAACCGGCCGCTGGCGACCGCCTGGCTGTGACCCACCGTCCCGCGCCACGCGACCCCAGCTCAGCCGGCCACGACCGCCGCTTTTCGCTACCGGGGCGTGGTCGCCGAAACGCCATAGACCGGCGAGGGCGGTCTCCCGCTCGCCGAGGCCGAGCGCGGCGCCATCCGCACCTCGTCTACCAGCATTAGCCGCGCTGGCGGCGATCAACTGCGGGACCGGGCCGCTACCGAGGATGACCGCAGCGCGGCCAGCGCCTCCCGCACGAGCTGCAGATCCGGCTCGAGCAGCGCCATCCGGGGCGGTCTGACGGGTCCGCCCGCGGCCCCGACCTCGTCGAGCGCGGCCTTGTAGTACTGCACGAGCTTCGGCGACATGTCGAGTCGTGCGAGCGGCAGCAGCCGCATGTACAGCTCGCGCGCGTCCGCCAGATCGCCGTCGCAGACCAGCTTCCACAGCGCGACGCACTCGCGCGGGGCGGGGTTGGCGCAGCCCGACACCCAGCCGTGCGCGCCCGCCGCGAACCCCTCAAGCGCCCAGTTGTCGCCGCCGACGAGCACGTCGAGCGAGCCGTCCGTGCGCTCGAGCAGCTCGGCGATCCGTCGCGCGTCGCCGGAGCACTCCTTGACGCAGGTGATCGCGCCGACCTCGCGCCCGAGCGCGACGATCGTCTCGGGACGTAGATCGCTGTGGCTG
The DNA here is from genome assembly GCA_036273655.1 of Solirubrobacteraceae bacterium. Taxonomy (GTDB): domain Bacteria; phylum Actinomycetota; class Thermoleophilia; order Solirubrobacterales; family Solirubrobacteraceae; genus Palsa-465. The sequence goes on from DASUHF010000117.1 coordinate 32,859, forward strand.
GCGCCCGGGTTGTTGTAGACCATGATCGGCAGCCCGGCCTGCGCGACCGCCTCGTAGTGCGCGATGAGCTCGCGCAGGTCGGCGTCGTAGGAGACCGGCGGCAGGCACGTGACGGCGACCGCGCCCGCGCGGGCCGCCTGCTCGGCGTGGGCGCGCGCGAGCGCGGGTCCGTCCGCGGAGACGCCGGCGACGACGGGCCGGTCGCCGCACTCGTCGACCGTGGCTCGCAGCACCTGCTCGCGTTCGGCGACCGACAGCGCGCCCCCCTCCCCCATCGTCCCCAGCGCGACGATCGCAGTGACGCCCGCCTCCAGCTGGCGGCGGAGGTTGGCGCGCAGCGCGCGCTCGTCGATCCGACCGTCGACGTCGAACGGCGTCGTGACGGCGGGCATGATCCCTGAAAGCGTCATCGACTGGCTCCGGTGCTCGTGGTCGCGCCGGCAATCCGCTCGGGCGCGTGAAGCGGGTGATGACAGGCGGCGACCCTGCCGGGATCCAGCTCGCGCAGTTCGGGGACGTCGGCGCGGCAGCGCTCGTCGGCGAACGCGCAGCGAGGATGAAACGCGCAGCCCGACAGCGCCGCGGTCGTGCTCGGCACGTCGCCGGTGAGCACCGCGGCGTCGTCGATCCGCGCCTCGGGATCGGGAACCGGGACCGACGCCAGCAGCCCTGACGAGTACGGGTGGTGCGGGTCGGCGAAGAGGTCGTCGGCCGGCCCCTGCTCGACGATCCGCCCGAGATACATGACCGCCACGTCGCGAGCGATGTGGCGCACGACGCCGAGGTCGTGGGCGATGAACACGAGCGTCAGCTCCAGCTCGGCCTGCAGGTCGGCGAGCAGGTTGAGGATCTGCGCCTGCACCGACACGTCGAGCGCCGACACCGGCTCGTCGCAGACGACGAGCTTCGGCTCGGTGATCAGCGCGCGGGCGAGGCCGATCCGCTGCCGCTGGCCGCCCGAGAACTCGTGCGGGTAGCGTCTGGCGTGGTCGGACTCCAGGCCGACCCGCTCGAGCATCGCGGCCACGCGCCGGTTCCGCTCAGCCCCGCGGCAGAGGTCGTGGATATCAAGCGGCGCGGCGACGATCTCGCCGACCCGACGACGCGGGTTCAGCGACGCGAACGGATCCTGGAAGACCATCACAAGCTCGCGCCGGACGTCGCGCAGGCCGCGGCGCCGCAGCCCGACAAGCTCGCGACCGTCGAACCTGATCGAGCCCGAGTCGACCTGGTGCAGGCCGACGATGCAGCGCGCGAGCGTCGACTTCCCGCAGCCGGACTCCCCGACCAGCCCGAGCGTCGATCCGCTCGGCACGGTCAGCGTGACGTCTGAGACCGCGTGCAGCTCACGCCCTCCGTGTAGCCGGAAGGACTTGCTGACACCATCGAGCTGCAGCAGATCGGTCATGACAGCCTCGCCCGGGTCACGAGGCACCCCCGATCGTGACCTCGGTCGCGCCGCCGCCGTTGGCCTCGGCGCGCAGCTCGCTCGACCGCCAGCAGGCGTCGAGGTGCTCGGGGTCGCCGCCGCGCTGCTGCAACGCCGGGAGCCGCTCGCAGACCGGAGCGGCCGACGCGCACCGGGGCGCAAACGCGCATCCGCTGTCGTCGAGCGCCATCGATGGCGGCTGGCCGTCGATCGCCTGCAGCCGCACTGAGCGCGGGCGATCGACGCGCGGCACCGACCCCAGCAGCGCGCGCGTGTACGGGTGACGCGGCGCCGCGAACAGGCGAGCAGCGGGCGTCTGCTCGACGATCCGTCCGGCGTACATAACCGCGACCCGGTCGGCGACCTGCGCGATCACGCCGAGATCGTGCGTGATCAGGATCACGGCCGTCTCGTGCTCGGCCCGCAGGCGGCGGATCAGACGCAGGATCTGCGCCTGAATCGTAACGTCCAGCGCCGTCGTCGGCTCGTCTGCAACCAGCACCGCGGGCCGGCACGCGAGCGCCATCGCGATCATCACCCGCTGGCGCATCCCGCCTGAGAACTCGTGGGGGAAGTCGTGAATCCGCTCGGACGGGTTGGGGATCCCGACCTCGTCGAGCAGCTGCACCGCGCGGTCGCGGGCGGCCGCGCGCGAGATCGGCTCGTGCGCGCGCAGCACCTCGGCGATCAGCGAGCCGACGCGGTGGACGGGCGTCAGCGAGGTCATCGGGTCCTGGAAGATCATCGCGATCCGGGCGCCGCGGACGGCGCGCAGCGCGGACTCGTCGAGCGTCAGCAGGTTGGCGCCGTCGAATCGGACCTCCCCATCGAGCGTTGCGCCGCGGGTCCGGTTGAGCGCGGTCAGCGCCATCGCCACTGTCGACTTGCCGCACCCCGACTCGCCGACGACGCCGAGGATCTCTCCGGGCGCGAGGTCGAAGCTGACGCCGCGCACGGCGCGGACGTGCTCGTCCTCGGTGCGGAACGAGACGTGCAGGTCGCGGACGCCGAGCACCGGCTCCCACGATCGCGCCGCGGCCGGCGCACGCTCGTGCGCGCGCTCAGCCAACGACGATCCTCGGGTCCAGACGAGTGAAGATCACGTCGCCGACCGCGTTGACGAGCACGATGAAGAACCCGCCGTACAGCGTCAGCGCCATCAGCGGCGGCAGGTCCAGTTGCGAGACCGCCTGCTGGGCGTAGGCGCCGACGCCGTTGATCCCAAACACCGGCTCGATCAGGATCACGGTGCCGCCGACGGCGGCGCCGAAGTCCAGCGCGAACAGCGACGTGAGCGGGATCAGGGCGGTGCGCAGCGTGTGGCGCAGCAGCACGCGCCGACGTGACAGCCCCATCGCGCGCGCGGTCCGCACGTAGTCGGCCGACTGCACCTCCAGCAGCGAGCTGCGCACGACGCGGGAGTAGAAGCCCATCGATACGACTGACAGGCAGATCCAGGGCAGGATCAGATGCTCTGCCCATTGCAGCGGTGAGACCGTCAGCGGCACGTAGCCGCCCGACGGGATCCAGGAGAACAAGAAGAACGAGTGCCACACGAACGTGAGCAGGTACAGGAGCACCGCGCCCAGCCAGAAGATCGGCGTCGAGATGCCGGCCATCGCCAGGACGGTCAGGATCCGGTCCACCCACTTGCCCTGGTTCAGGCCCGAGAGCACGCCGAACAACACGCCGAACCCGAGCCAGATCACCGCGGCGCCGATCGCCAGCGACAGCGTCTTCGGGATCGCGCGCACGATCGTCGGGATCACCTCGGTCTGGTTCTGGTAGCTGATCAGGTTTCGCTTGATCAGGAGCCGGTTCATCATGTCCAGGTACTGGGTCCAGAGCGGCTTGTCCAGGCCCCAGTCGTGGCGGATGTTGGCGATCAGCTGCGGGGTCGGGTGGCGGCCCGCCATCCGCAGCGCCGGGTCGCCGCCGGGGATCACGTTGAAGATCACGAACACGATCACCGATAGCGCGAACAGGACCGCGATCAGGCTCACGAGCCGCCGCAGCCAGAACCGCCAGGCGCTCATCGGCCGCCGGTCCTCCCCGATCCGTGCGGGTCAAGCGCGTCGCGCAGGCCGTCGCCGAGCACGTTGAGCGAGATCGCCGTCAGCATGATCGCGATCCCGGGCGCGATCGTCTGCCATGGCGCGGTGACGATCGTCCCGTAGCCCTCCTGGATGATGTTGCCCCAGGACGGCGTCAGCACCGAGACGCCGACGCCCAGAAACGACAGCGCCGCCTCGACGAGGATGTTGTTGGCGATGATCAGCGTGAACATCACGAGCGTCGTCGCCGCCACGTTGGGCAGGATCTCGCGCGCCATCACCCGTAGCGGTCCGGCGCCGTGCGCGATCGCGGCCTCGACGAACTCGCGCTCGCGCAAGGCGAGCACCTCTCCTCGGATCGGCCTGGCGATGTAAGGGATGAACACGACCGCGATCACGAAGATCGGGATCAGCAACGACGAGGACGAGATCTTGATCGGTCCGATGTCCAAGCCGCCGACGATCAACGTCGCGGAGATCGCGACCGCGAGCAGGTACACCGGAAATGACCAGATCAGGTCCATCAGCCCCGACACGCCGCGGTCGACCGCGCCCCGGTAGTAGCCGGCGGGCAGCGCCAGCAGCAACGCGAGGAACGTGCACAGCAGCGCCGAGGCGATCCCGACCGTCAGCGACGTGCGCCCGCCGTACAGCACGCGGACGAACAGGTCGCGGCCGTTGGAGTCGGCGCCGAGAAGGTACTGCCCGCGCAGCCCAGGCCCGATCGGCGTCCCCTGCGCCGAGACGACGGGCACCCGGTGACCGCCGACGCTGATCGTGCCGAGGAGGTTCTGCACGTTGGGGCCGCGGTGTGAGACGAAGTGGACCCACAGCGGCGCGAGCGGGCCGCACCACAGCACGATTCCGAGGAACACGATCCCGGCCGCCATCGCCGCACGGTTGTGTCGCAGGCGGCGCCACGCCGCGCGCCAGGTGCCGACGTCGACGCCGGGCTCGGCAGGGGTGACGTCGGGGAGGATCGGCAGCTGGGGCGCCTGGACGCTCATTTGCTCAGCCACATCTCCGGGAACATCTCGTAGTAGGTCCCGTTGAACACGAGCCCATGCAGGTTGGGGGCGTCGAACTTCGGCAGCGTCCGGTTCAGAAACGGCACCCATGGCGCCTGCGCCATGATCTCGCGGTCGAGTTTGACCCACTGCGCGTCACGCGCCGCGCCGAGCGGCATCGCCCGGGCCGCGTCGATTTGCCGGTTGATCGCGGGATCGTCGAAATTGGACGTGTTCTGGTTGCCGACGTTCGTGATCCGCTCGCCGTTGAGCTGGACGTCGATGAAATCCTGGCCCTCTGGGTAATCCTGGTCGAACTGCACGAACGCCACCTGCGGATCGCCGGCCTGGGTCGAGATTGTGTCCCAGTAGACCCCTTCCGAGAGCGTCTTGACCGTCGCCTTGTAGCCCAGCGTGTCCAGCACCGAGGCCATGTACTGGGCGGCCTTCGGCACCGGGTCGGTGGAGTGCGACCAGACGTTGACGGTCATTCCCTTCGTCCCCGATTCGGCGACCAGCTGCTTGGCCTTGGCGAGGTCGTACGGGTACGGCCACTGCCGCTTGTAGGCCGCGCCGAGCGAGGGCGGGATGATGTTCTCGGTCGGCGTTCCCTGACCGCCGAAGATCTTGACCAGCGCGGTGCGATCGGTCGCGTAGTTGATCGCCTGACGCACCTTCAGGTTGGTGAACGGCGGCTTGCGGGTGTTGAGCAAGAAGTAGGTGATGTCGTTGCGCGGATAGACGTGCACCTGCGACGGGTAACGGGCGCGCAGCTGCGCCAGCCGGTCGGGCGGCACCGCCTCGAAGTACCAGTCGAGCTGGCCGTCGGCGATCTCGTTCATCGCATCCTCGGGCGAGTTCCCGATCGTGATCTGGATCTTGTCCAGGTGGCCGTTCGGCGTGTACTTCGTCCACTGGTGGAAGTTCGGGTTGCGCACTATCGTGATCGACTGGCTCGGCGTGTACTGGCTGAACATGTACGGGCCGGTCGCGACCCGCCACTTGGCGACCGTCGAGATGTCTCGGTTGGGGGTGCCGGCCGGAACCGCGAACGCGAACGGGATCGCCATGTACTCCAGGAACGTCCCGTCCGGCTTTGTCAGGTGAAAGGCGATCGTGTGCGTCTTGTCGTCGGCGACGATTCCCGAGATCCCGCCCTTGCGCGTCTTCTCGTAGCGATCGGCGCCGGCGATCCCGGTGTAGAAGCCGACGCCGCCGGAGTTGATCCTAAACAGCCGCTCGATTGAGAACTTGATGTCGGACGGCTCGACGTCGCGGTTGACCGGAGGCGAGAACTTCACATTCGCGCGCATGTGGAACGTGTACGTGCGACCGCCGTCTGACACCTTCGGCATCGCGGTCGCCAGGTCCGGCACGATCTGCGCGCCGGCCGGCCCGGCCTCGGGCTTGAACCGCAACAGGCCGTCGTTGGTCGCCTCCAGCAGCTCCCAACCCTCGGTCGCGTACGACAGGCCGGGGTCGAGGTGGTCGGGGTTGGCGGGGATTGCCGCGGTCAGCGTCCCGCCGTTGACCGGCTGGCCGGCGGAAGCGGTCGAGCTCTGACCGCCGCCGGAGCCGGCCGACGAACCGCCGCATGCGACCAGCGCGATCGCGCTCAGCGCCGCCGCCAGCGCCGGCCCCGCGGTCCGCATCGGTGACGGTCTCATTTGCTCAGCCACATCGACGGGAACAGTTCGTAGAACGTCTCGTTGAACACCTGTCCGTGCACGCGTGCGGACTCGAACTTCGGAAACGCGCGGTCCATGAACGGCACGTACGGCGCGTAGTCGCGCATCACCTGGGCGCCGAGCGCGGCCCACTGGGCGTCGCGCCCCGAGCCCAGCGGGAGCTTCTTGATCGCGTCGATGCGTTGGTTGACCGAGGGGACGTTGAAGTTGGCGGTGTTGTTGTTGCCGACGTTCGTGATCTCGTTCCCGTCCAACAGCCCCTCGATGTAGTCGTCGGCCTCGGGGAAGTCCTGGTCCCATTCGTTGTACGAGACCTGCGGGTTGGTCACCTGTGCGGCCACCGTGTCGTAGTAGATCCCCTCGTCGAGCGTCTTGACGGTCGCCTTGTAGCCCAGCGAGTTCAGCACCGACGCCATGTACTGTGCCGCCGCCGGTTGCGGATCGGTGTTCGACGCCCACACCTGCACCGCCATTCCCTTGGTGTGAGACTGCGTCACCAGCGCCTTGGCCTTGGCCGGGTTATACGGGTAGAAGTTGTTCGAGGCGGTCGCGCCCAACCCCGATGGGATCAGGTTCTCGGTCGGTGTGCCCTGCCCACCGAAGATCTTCACGAGCGCCGCGCGGCTGACCGCATAGTTGATCGCCTGGCGGACCTTGAGGTTGTTCATCGGCGGCTTGCGCATGTTCAGCGAGAAGTAGACGAGCGCGTTGCGCGTGTAGTTGTGCACCTGGCTGGGGTAGCGCGCCTGCAGCTCGGCCAGGCGGTCGGGCGCAACCTGCTCGAAGTAGAAGTCGAGCTGCCCGTCGGCGATCTGGTTGACAGCCTCGTCGGGGCTGACGCCGAGCGTCACATGGATTTCGTTCAAATGGCCGGCGGGGACGTTGTGCGACCACGAGTGGAAGTTCGGGTTGCGCACGATCGTGATGTGATCCTTGGGCACGTACTGGCTGATCATGTACGGGCCGGTGCCCACCCGCCAATGGCTGTCGGTCGAGATGTCGGTGTTCGGCGTGCCCTTCGGCACCGCGAACGCGAACGGCATCGCCAGGTACTCCAGGAACGTGCCGTCAGGCTGGGTGAGGTGAAAGCTGATCGTGTGCTTGGCGTCGTCGGCGACGATCCCCGAGATCCCGCCCTTGCGCGTCTTGGCGTACTGCGTCGCGCCGGCGATCTCGGAGTAGTACTCGACGCCCGGAGAGTTGACGCGGAACAGGCGCTCGATCGAGAACTTCACATCCGAGGGCTGCACCGCGCGGTTGACCGGCGGGGCGAAGCGGATCCCGGTCCGCATGTGAAACGTATAGGTCAACCCATGGTCAGAGACGGTCGGCAGTACCTTGGCCAGGATCGGCACGACCCGGTTGCCCGCCGCGCCGGCCGCTGGCGAGAAGCCGACCAGGCCGTTGTTCGTCGCCTCGAGCATCTCCCACGACTCGGTGGTGTAGCTGAGCGCCGGATCGAGATGGTCGGGATCGGACACCTCGCCGGCCTGCAGGGTCCCGCCGTTGACCGGCGCGCCGCCGCCCGTGTCCGTCGAACCGCCCGCGGTCGATCCCCCGGCCGAGGAGCTCGAGCCGCAGCCCGCGAGCGCCAGCGCGCCGAGGAGCGCCAGCGCACAGACAAGCGCCCACGCGCGGCGAGATGGTCGACAACTGCTCATCACATACCTCCGGTCCGGTCGGGCACGCCCGCTCCCTGCAGATCTAGGGATGAAACGATCACCGCGTCGCCGTCACCTTCGAGAGCCCCGCCGGCGCGTCGGGGTCAAGGCCGCGGGCGAGCGCCCAGGCGCGCGCGAGTTGGTGCCCGCGCACGACCGCGACGATCGGCGCCAGCAGCTCCGGAACGTCGCCCGCGGGCGGCCACTGGACCGCGCCGACCGCCGTTCCCGCGAGCCGACGCACGAGCGCGTCGAGGTCCTCGTCGGCCGGGCCGCCTCCGCGCAGGACCAGCACCGGCAGTTCGGCGTCCAGCGCCGCGATCGGGCCGTGCAGCAGATCGGCCGATGAGATCCCGTGCGCCGAGATCCCCGCCGTCTCGGTGATCTTCAGCGCGGTCTCGAGCGCCGCCGCGAGCATCACCCCGCGCGCGACGACGACCAGCCGGTTGGCCTCGACCCACTCGGCGGCGAGCGCCGCGACCGGCTCGTCGTCGGCCAGCGCCCGGGCGACCGCGCCGGGAAGGCCGGCGAGGTCGTCCTTCGAGAACGGCGCGTCGCCGAGCGCCGCCGCGACGAGCGCCAGCATCAGCATCTGCGCGGTGACGGTCTTGGTCGCCGGCACCGCGCGCTCGTCGCCGGCGCCGAGCGGCAGCGGCAGCTCGGCGGCCGTCGCCAGCGGGCTGGCGGGATCGTTGGTGATCGCGATCACGCGCGCGCCGGCCGCGCGCAGCCGCTCGCACGTGGTCACGATCTCGGGCGTCGCCCCCGACTGGCTGAGGCCGATCACCAGCTGGCCGCGGTAGTCGACCCGCGGCCGGTAGCGGGTGTGGATGCTCGGCGCCGTCAGACCCGCGGGCAGGCCGGTCGTCAGCTCGCACGCGTAGCGTCCGAACACGGCGGCGTTGTCCGACGAGCCCCTGGCGACGAACGCGACCCCGTGCAGCGGCTGATCGATGAGCGCCAGCACGCGCGCGCGGATCTCCGCGGCGTCGGCGATCAGCGCGCGCAGCACGTCCGGCTGCTCGGCCATCTCAGCCGTCATCAGCTGTCCGTGCATAGCGCCTCCGTCGGCTCGTAGACCACCGCCGTCACCTCCAGCGCGCGCTCGTGGCGCTCCCACAGCCCATCCCAGACACGGCTGCGCTCCTCGATGGGGCAGACGTCCAGGTCGGGCTCGGCCGGTGTCGCGACCGTGTCGCCGAGGGTGCGGGCGAGCAGTCGTGCGGCGCCGATCGCCGAGCAGTCGCGGCCATCGCTCGGGGCGGCGCGCACCTGCCGCCGACAGCAGTCGGCGAGGTCGCTCCGAACGCCGGCGGCGGCGGCGCACCAGCCGGAAAGCCGCACGCGGCCGGCCGGCAGGCCCGCATCAGAGAGCGCCTCCAGGCAGCGGCGGCTCTCGAGCACGATCCCGTTGAGTAGTCCGCGTGCGATGTGGGCGGCGTCATGTCCGAGGTGCAAACCGAGGACGGTGCCGTGCAGCTCGGCGTTCCACAGCGCGCCCTGCTCCCCGGGCGCCAGGTACGGCAGGAACACGGGCGCCGCGGCCGGATCGAGAGCGCCCCCGCGCGCAATCAGCTGCGCCTCGTCATCGACGCCGTCCAGCAGCCGCGCCAGCCAGCGAACGGCGCTGCCGGTCGCGAGCAGGTCCATCTCCAGGCCGTATGCGCCCGAGTCCGCGAGCGGCGTGATCAGATAGCGATGGTGTGCGTCCGGAATGAACCGGGCCGCGATCCCGAGCACGACGCTGCTCGTCCCGGCGATGTAGGCGACGTCGCCCACGCTGTCGGCCCCGAGGCCGAGCGCACCGAGCACCGAATCGGCGGCGCCGAGGCAGATCGGCAGCCCGGCCGGAAGACCGAGCGTCGCCGCCGCGGACGCGATCAGCGGACGCGTGGACGTCGATGGCTCGACGCGTGGCAGGAGCGGCAGCGGCGCCGCCAGCTCGAGCTCGAGCGAGCGCAGCGGCTCCTCGAGCCAGACGCCGGCGCGGACGTCGTAGGCGCCGAAGCCGGCGGCGGTACTCGGGTCGGTGACGAGCTCGCCCGTCAGCCACGCGAACAGCAGGTCCTTGGCGCCGGCCAGGTGGCGGACGCGGGGGGCGAGACCCGGCTCGGCGGCAGCGAGCCGCGCGTACATCGGCAGCAGATAGCGACCGTCGAGCCATTGCCCGGTCCGCTCGTACAGCCACTCGGCGCCGACGGCGCGGCGCAGCCGCTCGCCCTCGCGCTCCGCGCGCGCGTCCTCCCAGGTGACGGCGGGCGCGAGCGGCTCGAGCCCCTGATCGAGGACGACAAGCGTGGGGATCATCGCCGACAGCCCGATCCCGCGCCAGGCGCTCGGACGCACCGCATCCCGAAGTTGGGCGACCACCTCGGCGCACGCTCGCCGCCACGAGCCCGGGTCCTGCTCGGACGCGCCCGGCACCGGCCGCTCGGTCGGGTAGTCGGTGCTTGCGCGCGCGAGGACCGCGCCGTCGCCCCGCAGCGCGACCGCCTTGACAGCGGAGGTCCCGAGGTCGAGTCCCACCCACACGTCACCTGCGTGCATCGCCGGCCCGCTCACTCGTGCCCGCGCGGGTTGACGTTCATCTCCCAGTCGCCCAGGCTCGAGAGCAGGCGCTTCTCGGTCCCGCCCGAGATGTAGAACGCGAACTCGGTCGCCGGGTAGACCTGCTCGAAGCAATCGAACGGCAGGCCCTGTGCGGTGATGCTCAGGCCGCGCAGACGCACGACCTGCGCGCCGCTCGCGAGCGCCAGCAGCCGACGCTCGTCGGCGCTTGCGGCGCTGACCTCCAGGTACTGCTCCTCATGGTCGTCGCGCAGCCCGTACCGTTCCGCCAGCGCCTCGTACAGCGAGCCGCTCAGGCCCTCCGAGAGCTCGTCGAGGCCCGGAGCGAGCGCCACCGGGATGATCGCCGTCTCGACGATCGCCGGGCGGCCGTCGAGCAGGCGCACGCGCACGAGTCGCCACACCTCGGCGTCAGCCCGGAGCGCAAGCGCGGCGGCAAGCGGCGCCGACGGGTAGCCGCGCTCAAGCGCGCTGATCCGGCTGCCCAGCCGCGGCCGGCGATGCTCGCCCGCGAGCGTGTCCAGCAGGCCGCCGGCACGGCCGGGCTCGGACACGATCCGCTGGCCCGACAGGAACGTGCCGACCCCCTGATGACGGCGCACTCGGCCGACCCGCTCGAGCTCCTCCAGCGCCCTGCGGACGCTGATCAGGCTGACGCCGGCGAGCTCGGCAAGCTCCGCCTGGGTGGGCAACAGGTCGCCGGGCTGCAGGTTGCGCTCGACCACCAGCCGCTCGATCACGTCCATCACGTGCTCGTAGCGGAGTTTCGTGCGCGATCCCGCACCGGGTCGCTCGGGCTTGGCCGGCCCGTCGGCCGCGTCGAGGCTGACGATCGCCGGGACCTCGGCGAGGTGACCGCGCGTGGCGGCCGGACCGGTGCGACGCGGGCGGCTCACGCCGACGCCGCCCTCGCGATCTCGCGCATCGAGTCGCCCGCGACCGCGAGCGTGACGTCGATGTCGTGCTCGGTGTGGACCAGGGACACGAACAGGTTCTCGTACTGGCTGGGATGAAACAGCACGCCACGCGCAAGCATCGCGTGAAACCAGCGCTCGAACATCGCCTCGTCGGCATAGCGCTCGGCGTCGCGCCAGTTGCGGATCGGTCGATCGGTGAACCACAGCTGAAAGACCGTGCCGAGGCCCTCGACCCGGACCGGCAGGCCGGCCTCCGCCGCCAGCGCACGCAGGCCCTCCGCCAGCCGGTCGCCCAGTGCCCGCTGGCGCTCGTAGAGACCGGGCTCGGCGAGGATGTCCATCGTCGCCGAGACGGCAGCGGTCTGCACCGCGTTGGCGTTGTACGTCCCCGAATGCGAGTAGCGACCGTCGGCGATCATGCCCATCACGTCACGTCGGCCGCCGATCGCCGCCACCGGAAACCCGCCGCCGAGTCCCTTGGCGAGCGTCGTGAGATCGGGCGTGACGCCGTAGAACTCTTGTGCGCCGCCGCGAGCGAAGCGAAAGCCGGTGATCACCTCGTCGAAGATCAGCAACGACCCGTGCTGTATGGCGAGCTCGCGCAGCAGCTCCAGATATCCGGGCTCGGGCAGGATGCATCCGGTGTTGAACACGGCCGGCTCGGTGATGATCGCTGCGATCTCCTCGCCGCGTTCGCTCATCATGCGCTCGATCGCCTCGGGATCGTTCCAGTTGAGGACGATCAGCGTGTCCTCGAGCTCGCTCGGCACGCCGGGCCCCATCGCCACCGGCCGCGGCGACGTCACCGGGCCGGCGAGCCGCGGATCGACATGGTTTGACCAGTAGACCGTGTCCTGCCAGCCGTGGTAGTGGCCCTCGAAGCGCAGCACGACGCGCCGGCCCGTGAACGCGCGCGCGAGGCGCACAGCGGTGCCGACGACCTCGCTCCCCGAGTTGGAGAAGCGCACCATCTCGATCCCCGGAACCGCTTCGACGACCTTGCGCGCCGCCTCGATCTCGAGCTCGTACGGGAGGCCCGGGCAGGTGCCGAAGTCGTTGATCGCGGCGGTCACCGCCGCCGTCACCTGCGGGTGACGGTGGCCGAGGATCATCGGCCCCAGGCCGAGCAGGTAGTCGACGTACTCGTGGCCGTCGGCGTCGGTAATCCGCGAGCCGGCGCCGCCGGTGATGAACGGCGGGTACGGCTTCCATCCGAACTTGACGGTGCGCGCGCTGGAACCCGCGCCGCCCGGGATGATCTCGCTCGCCCGCCCGAACAGGGTGGCGGAGACGCGCATCCGCTCTCGATATCCGGCGTCGGCGGGCACGCCGTTGCCGGCCGATGCCTGCACCGGCTCACCCACCGCGTTCGCTGACTCCGACGGGTCCCCGACCGCGTTGGCGTCCGCCGGGGGCCCGACCGTCTTCGCCTCCGCCGCCGCACCGTCGACCGCGTTCGCTGCCGACCCTCCGGCCACATTCCCGCCACTCAACCCTCATCACCTCTCTTGTGCTCAGACTCAGTATACTCTGTATATCAGAGACTGTGATCGAGCCGGTGCCATATAGACGCCCCAGCCGGCCGCGCGCCACGCGGCGGTAGGTTTCCCGCGATGACGCTCGACAGCGCCGACACGCCGCCCGTAACCGCGTCCGCCGCCGTACAGGAGCCGGCCGCTCATCCGGTGGTCGCGCTCACACGCGAGCTGGTTGCCGCGGACTCCACCAACCCGCAGCTGTCCCCCGGCGGCGCGGGCGAGGAGCGGGTAGCCGACATCATCGCCGCGCGCCTGCGCACGGCCGGCCTCGAGGTGTCGATGACTGAGGTCGCGCCCGGCCGTCCGAACGTCGTCGGCCGTCTGCGCGGCGAGGGCGGTGGCCGCTCGCTGATGCTCTGCGGGCACATGGACGTCGTCGCCGCCGAGCCCGACGGCTTCGCGCCCGCGATCCGGGACGGGCGGCTGTACGGGCGCGGGACGATTGACATGAAGGGCGGCCTTGCGGCCGCGGTGATCGCCGTCGAGCGCCTGGCGCGCAGCCGCCGTCCTCCGGCGGGCGACGTGCTCCTGGCCGGCGTGATCGACGAGGAGTGGGTCAGCGCCGGCGCCGAGCGCCTCGTCGCCGAGCACCATGCGGACGCGGCGATCCTACCCGAGCAGTCCGATCTCGACGTGATCGTCGAACACGGTGGCTTCGCATGGTTTGACGTGCACAGCCGCGGCACCGAGTCGCCCGGGATCGAGCCGGATGTGGGGGTCGACGCGATCGCGCTCCTGTCGCCGGTGCTGCAGGGACTCGTCCAGCTCGACCGCGAGCTGGCGCGGCGACCGCGTCGGCGCTATGGCCGCCCGTCTGTGCACCCCTCGACGATCGCCGGCGGCACCCAGTTCCCCGTCTACGCGGCCGCGTGCACGCTCGGGATCGAGCGGTGTCTGGTTGCGGGCGAGACCGTCGCCGACGCCCGAGCCGAGGTGGAAACGCTGCTGTCGCGCGCCAAGGCCGCGGATCCGCGGTTTGCTGCCGAGCTGCAGCTGATCGTCGGGCGTGAGCCGCTCGAACTCGACGAATCAGGACCGTTGCTGCGCGCGCTCGACGGCGCGATCGAGGCCCGCACCGGCCGCACGCCCGCGCACGTGGGCGACATGGGCTGGGCCGACTCGGGGATCCTGGATGAGGCGGGGATCCCATGCGCGATCTTCGGACCGGCCGGAGACGGACACCACACCGCGCACGAGTACGTCGAGATCGACTCGCTGATCGCCTGCGCGGAGATTCTCGAGGCGACCGCACGGGCGTTCTGCGCGGCCGAGAGCCGATGACCGTCGAGGCTTCGTTGCAGGAGCACGAGTCGATCCTGCCCCGCAGCGCCGGGCGCGACCGCGACGGCCGGCTGACGATCGCCGGCTGCGCGCTGGCCGATGTCGTCGCCGCCGCCGGCACGCCCGCGCTGATCGTCGACGAGCACGAGCTCCGTGCCACCGCCCGCGAGTACGTCGCCGCGTTCCGCCAGCGCTGGCCCAATAGCGTCGTGTACTTCGCCTCCAAGGCGCTGTCGTGCTCGGCGGTGATCAGGGTGTTCGCGGAGGAGGGGTTGGGCTGCGATGTCGCCTCGGCCGGGGAGCTGGCGATCGCGCTGGCCGGAGGGATGCCGGCGCAGCGGATCCTGCTGCACGGCAACGCTAAGCGCGACGTCGACCTGGTCGCAGCGCTGGACGCGGGCGTCGGGCTGATCGTCATCGATTCGCTCGACGAGCTCGGCAGGCTCGAACGGCTCACCACGCGGCCGCAGCGGCTGCTGCTTCGGGTCAACCCGGCGGTCGCGGCGTCCACCCACGAGGCGATGGCGACAGGGCACGAGGACTCCAAGTTCGGCCTACCGCCGCAGCAGCTGCGCGAGGCGGTGGAGCGGGTGCAGCACGCGCCGCTGCTGAAGCTCGGCGGCGTGCACGCCCACATCGGCTCCCAGATCCTGGAGCTCGAGCCGTTCGAGCGTTGCGTCCGCGCGCTCGGGACGCTTGGTGAGGTCGTTCGCGGTGGCACGTTCGACCTCGGCGGCGGGCTCGGCGTGCGCTACCTGCCCGACGAGGACGAGCCCCCGAGCATCGACGAGTACGCCGAGCGGCTGACCGCGGTCGCACGCCTGGCGATGCCCGCCGACGCGCGGATCATCGTCGAGCCCGGCCGCTCGCTGGTGGCACGGGCGATGATCACCGCCTACCGGGTCGTGTCGGTCAAGCGCGCCGGCCGCACGTTCGTATCGGTCGACGGCGGCATGGCCGACAACCTCGAGCCGATGATGTACGGGACGCCGTTTGCGCCGTTCGTGCTCGATGCCGAACGCCCGCCCGAGCACTGCGACGTTGTCGGACCGCACTGCGAGACCGGCGACCGGCTCGTGCAGGACGCCGCGCTCGCGTCGCCCCGCGTCGACGACCTCGTCGTCGTGCCGGTGACCGGCGCCTACTGCTACGCGCTGGCCAACAACTACAACGGCGCCTGCCGTCCGCCGATCGTGCTGTGTCGCGACGGCCGCGCCCGCGTGGTCCAACGGCGCGAGACGATCGAGGACCTGCTCGCGCGCAACTGCGACCTCGCGCTGGAGTGCTAATGGCGACGATCGACGCCGTCTGTGAGCTGCTGACGGCGCTGGTCGCATGTGACTCGACGAACCCATCGCTGGCCGCCGAGGGCGCGGGCGAAAGTAGCGTCGCGCGGCTGGTCGCTTCGCGGCTCCGGCACGCCGGGCTGAACGTTCAGACGTGGGAGCAGGCTCCCGGCCGGCTCGGCGTGCTCGGGGTGCTGCCGGGCACGGGCGGCGGCGAGCGGCTGCTGCTGTGCCACCACCTCGACGTCGTCGCCGGCAACCCCGCCTCGTTCGTCCCGTCGGTCCGCGACGGGCGCATGTACGGGCGCGGCACCAGCGACATGAAGGGCGGGCTGGCCGCATCGATCCTCGCCGCACAGGAGCTCGCCGGGGCCGGCCCGCGGCTGCGCGGCGATCTGCTCGTCGCGGGCGTGATCGACGAGGAGTGGCTGAGCGCCGGCGCCGTCGAACTGGCGGAGCGCCTGGCGCGCGAGGGGCTCACGGTCGACGGCGCAGTGCTGCCGGAGGCGACCGGCCTCGACGTGATCGTCGAGCACGGCGGCTTTGCCTGGTGGGAGTTGGTGAGCAAAGGCGTCGAGGCGGCCGGCGACGACCCCGGCCGCGGCGTCGACGCGATCGCGCTCGCCGGACGGGCCCTGACCGCGCTGCTGGAGCTCGATGCGCAGCTCGCCGCGCGGCCGGCGACCGAGTACGGCAGGCCGTGCGTCCACGCGTCTACGGTGTCCGGCGGCCGGCAGCTGTCGGCCTATCCCGGCTCGTGCACGGTCGGGATCGAGCGCTGCACGATCCCCGGCGAGACCGTCGAGCAGGCGCGGGCCGAGCTTGCGGCGCTGCTTGACTGCTGCGCCGCCGATGACCCGCGGGCCCGCTACACGCTGCGCACGATCGTCGGCCGCGACGCGATCTCGCTGCCCGCGACCGAGCCGGTCGTGCACGCGGTCACCGCGGCAGCGCGGGCACGGCTCGGTGAGCGTTCGCGCGTTCGCGGCGACATGGGATGGATGGACTCGGGCGTCCTGGTCGAGGCCGGCATCCCGTGCGTGGCATTCGGGCCACGCGGCGACGGCGAGCACACCGAC